>NZ_CADEGK010000093.1 GCF_902826855.1 uncultured Phenylobacterium sp.
GGCCAGGTTCTCGCCCACCCGCTTGATGCGGCCCGCCGAGCGGTCGAGCGCGGTGACCTTCGCCCCGGCGGCGGCCAGTTGCAGCGTCTTGCCGCCGGGCGCGGCGCAGAGGTCCAGCGCGGTCTCGCCGGGCTTCACGTCCAGCAACCGCGCGGGGACGGCGGCCGAGGCGTCTTGCACCCACCACCGGCCCTCGGCGAAGCCCGGCCAGGCCGAGACCTCGCCCTTGAGCGCCACGCGCACACTCCCGCCCGGCAGCGCCTCGCCTTCGAGCCCGGCGGTATCGCCTGGGTCCCTGAGCGTGACGTCGGTGGCGGGCTCCATGCCGATCATGGCGCAGATCATCTGCGCCTCGCTCTCGCCATAGGCGGCGCGCCAGCGGCCCTGCAGCCAGGTCGGAGCCATCAGGCCGGGGTCGTCCAGCACCGGAGGCTCGCGGGTCAGGCCGCGCAGGACGGCGTTGACCAGGCCCTTGAACGCCTGGCCGCCCCGCTGGGCGGCGGCGAGGTCCACGGTGGCGCCTACCGCGGCGTGGGCGGGGGTCTTCAGGACGAGCAGCTGGGCCGCACCCAGGCGCAGGACGTGGACGATGGCCTCCGGCGGCGGCTTCTTCAGTCGGGCCTGGAGGGCGGTATCGATCGGCCCCAGCCAGCGTAGGGTCGCCATGGCCAGCGCGCGGGCGAAGGCGCGGTCGCGCGGGGCCAGCGCCGCCAGGGCGGGGTGGCTGAGCCCCTCGTCCAGCCCGGCGCGGCGCGAAAGCGCGGCGGTCAGGAGGTCAAGGGCGGCGGCGCGGGCGGGCAGGCCGGCCACGTCAGTGTCGGGGGGAGAACTCACGGCGCGGGGCGTGCCCTCTTGGGGCGCCGCGCGCAAGGGCTTAGATGTAGGCCATGGACGACACCCCACCCGCCGAAGTCGCACCGGAAGTCCCCGGAGCCGCGCCCGGCAAGCCGCTAACCGACGCCGCCCGCCGCGCCCTGCTGGAAGCCGAGGCCCGCCGGACGGCCGCCGAAGCGGCCCAACTCGCGCCCGAGCAGGGTGGGCCGAAAGGTCCCGAGCCCACCCGGTTCGGCGACTGGGAGCGCAAGGGCCTGGCGGTGGATTTCTAGGCTGCCGCAGGCCCTCGGAGGGGAAGCTATCCCGCTCCGGTCTTCGCCTCGACCCCGATGAAGACCACCCTCGTGCCCTTCTGTACGGCCTTGGAAAGCTGGATCGCATCCCAGTTGGTCAGGCGCACGCAGCCATGGCTGGCAACTTTGCCGACCAGCTTCGGGTCGGGCGCGCCGTGGATGCCGTAGGTCTCCTGGGTGAGGTCGATCCAGACGGCGCCCACCGGATTGTTTGGGCCCGCCTTGATGGTCAGCTTGCCGGCGGATTTACGGCCGAAGTTCAGCTTCGTCGGGTCGTAGGTCCAGGTGGGGTTCGGCGCGATCGTGCGCACCGCCAGTTCACCCGAGGGCGTCGGCAGCTCGGTCGAGCCCACGGTGGCGGGATAGGCGGCGACGAGCTTGTCGGCGGAATCATAGGCGCGAACCTGCTTCATCGCCTTGTCCACCTCGATCCTCGCGACCTTGGCCGGCAGGGTCTGTGGCGCGACGGCGGCGACGACGATCTTCGCGCCCGCCGCCGTGAAGTCGACGCCGGGGTTCAGCGCGGTGAGCAGGGCCTGGTCCATGTGGAACCGTTCGGCCAGCGCCTCGAGCGGATTCGCGTACCCCAGGCGGTCCAGCTTGGCCATGTCCTCGTAGTCTTTGGGGATCTGCGGCGTGAACGGGCCGGCCACATCCGCCTCGGTGATCGTATAGTCGGTCAGGACCGGCCCGGCGTCGGCGGTGAGTTTCTCCCAGACCGCTTCGTCCAGCTTGCCGTCGGGCGCTAGACCCTGGAGGCGCTCATAGGCGGCCACGGCGTTGGCGACGTTCTCGCCGTCTCGCCCGTCGATGACGCCCGGTGAAACATGGGCGCGGTCGAGCAGGACCTGGGCGCGGATCATCATGTCACGGCGGGCCTGCGGGGTCGGCGGGGCCTCGGTCCAAGCGGCGGCGTCCACCGGCTTGGCGAGCGGCGACGCCGACGGCGTGGCCGGCGGAACCTCCAGCATTTGCGGCTCGGAGACGGGCGTCGCCGCGGCAACGGGGGCCGGCGCCGGGGCGGCGTTCGGATCGGTCGCCTCTTGCGGCGCGCGGATTTCGCACGCGCAGAGCGCGAGGGCGGCCGTCGCGCTTATGGTGACGCTTGCGAACTTCATGCTGGACCTCGGCGTTTCCACCGCGCGCTACTGGCGGCGGGATGATGAAGCTTCGAGACGTGATGCGGTTCCTGGGCGCCTCGGCCGCGGCGGTGGTTCTGCTGGCGCTGCTGTTCGCGCGGGTGACGGGCTGCTCACCGCTCACCGCCGCCCAGGGGCCCCCGGGCCAAGCCGGCGCTGAAGGGCCGTTCGCGGCCGAGCAGCCGCCGAACACGCCCCAGCCCGTCAGCGCAGACTGCCGCGCTTCCGGCTGGACCACAGCGGCGCAGACCAACGCCAATTCGCTGCGGACCCTGGCTTGGTCGCCGTTCGGCCGCCCCGAAGCCGGCTGGGAGACCTACGTCCCCCTGATCCAGCACGAGATCGCCTCCACCTGCCCGCCGAATTCCGAGGGCTTCGCCGCCGCCCTGGCCGCCTGGCAGCGCGCCAACAGCCAGGGCTCCGACGGAGTGGTCAGCGAGACGGTCTTCGTGGCGATGAAGGGCATCGTGCAGACCAGGCGGGAGTTCGTCCGCTTCACCTCGTTCGGGACCTGCCCGGGAACCCCGGACCTCGTCACCGCCGCCAAACCCAGCGAGGGCTTCAGCGGCAAGCAGGTGTGGATGCGGCCCCGCGCGTTGGAGGCTTACCGCCGGATGGTGGCGGCCGCTCGCGCGGAGGTCCCTGAGGCCGCGGCGGACCCGCAGATGCTGACCATCTTCTCGGGCTACCGCAGTCCCGCCGCCGACGCCGCCCGTTGCGAGGCGGATGGGAACTGCGACGGCGTCGTGCGCGCCCGCTGCTCCGCCCATCGCACCGGCCTGGCGGCGGACATCACGCTGGGACACGCGCCGGGGTTCACCGTGGACTCCTCGGCCGACCCCAACCGGCTGCACATGAGCCGCACGGCCACCTACCGCTGGCTGGTCGCCAACGCCGGGCGCTTCGGGTTCGTGAACTACCCGTTCGAGCCGTGGCACTGGGAGTGGACGGGCGAGCCGCCATGACCGTAGGGTTCGCGCCATGCCAAGCGCGACCTTGAACGGCGTCTCCATCGCCTACGACGACATCGCCCCGCCGGGACCGGCCGAGCGGACCATCCTGCTGCTCCACGGCTTCGCCTCGAACCGCAACGAGGGCTGGAAGCGCACCGGCTGGTATCAGGCCCTGGAGCGGCGGGGCTTCCGGGTGATCGCACTCGACCAACGGGGCCACGGCGAGAGCGTGAAGTCGCACGATCCTGCCGACTATGGCCGCCAGGCGCTGGCTGCGGACGCCCTGGCGCTGCTGGACCACCTGGGGGTCGGCCGGTGCGAGGTTTTCGGCTACTCCATGGGGACGCGCACCGCGATCCAGCTGGCCATGGACGCGCCTGACCGGGTGAACCACCTGATGCTGGGCGGAGTGGGCGGTAAACTGTTCGAGACCCGCCTGCCCACCGGCGACGAAACCATCGTCACGGCCATGGCCGCGGAAGACCCGGCCGGCATCAAAAACGAATTCCTCAAGAGTTTCCGCCAATTCGCCGACGAGCAGGGCGAGGACCGCCTGGCCCTGGTCGCGTTCTCCAAGGCGGAGAGCCCGGCCCTGGAGCGGACCGACCTGGCGGCTTTGAGAATGCCCGTGCTGGTGGTGGCTGGCCAGGGCGACGACCTGGCCGGCGACCCCGAGGAGCTGGCGCGGCTGTTCCCGAACGGCAAGGGCGTCACCCTGACCGGCTGCGACCACTTCTCCGCCATCCCGCACGCCTCGTTGAAGGCCACGGTGTTCGACTACCTGGACGGCGTCCTCGACGACGACTTCCCGCCGTTCGAGTGACCCTCAGGCCTTCGGTCCCATCGCGTACGGCCCGCCCTTTTCCAGGGCGCGGCGGTAGGCGGGGCGGGCCTGGAAGCGATCGACCCAGCGCTGGATGTTCGGGTACTGCGCCCCGGCGCCGCGCGAGACGGTGACCTCGCCGACGAAGCTCATCTGCACGTCGGCCGCGGTGATGTCGGAGCCCACAAGCCAATCTCGGCCGGCCAGCGCGGCGTCCAGGTAGCCCAGGTGGTTGGCCGTCTCGCTGTCGATGCGCGGCTGCAACGGCGCACCGGCCTCGCCGAGCCGTCCGACGTACAAGGCCATCATCAACGGCAGCATGGCCGAGCCCTCGGCGTAGTGCAGCCATTGGTTATAGGCCTCGTAATCCGCGCTCCCCATCGCCGGCGCCAAGCGGCCCTTGCCGTAGTGACGCTGGATGTAGTCGATGATGGCGCCCGACTCGATGACCGTGAGGCCGTCGTCGGTAATCACCGGCGACTTGCCCAGGCGGCTCACGGCCGACAGCTCGGGCGGGGCCAGGTTGGTGGTGGCGTCGCGGGCGTAGTGCTTGATCTCGTAGGGCGCGCCCAGCTCCTCCAGCATCCAAAGGACGCGCTGAGAGCGGGAATTGTTCAGGTGGTGAACGACGAGCATGGCGGCCGCTTCCTGTTTTGATATGGCTTGACCAAAGCCCGGTGAACCCTTGCAAGACAAGGGGCTGCACAGGGCGAAACGGGCGAGAAGCTGGGTATTGTGAGCGCATGAGCCTTATCCTGCCTGACCTGCCCGACGTGCTGGATCGCGCCGCCAACGAAGCCGCCGCCCTGGTGGGGGCGGTGTCCAGCGCCGTGGGCGGGCGAGTGAAGAAGGACGACCGGCTCGACCGCGCCGCCCTCGACGCCGAGCAGCATGTGGCCCACGGGCTGGCGTGGTCGGCGTCGTATGCCGAAACCCTGCGCCAGACCGCGGACTGGGCCAAGGCCCTGGCGGCGCAAGGGCGGCTGGGCGAGGCTGAGGCGCTGCCCGCACAACTCCTCGCCCACGAGTACCTGAGCCAGATGGTCGGCGGCATCCCGATGAGCCAGGGAGAGATGTTCCGGCCCGCCGACGTGTTCGCGCCGGCCGAACGGCTGACGCATCTTATCGGCCGCCTGCGGCCGGTAGCGGCGCAGGCTACCAAGACGAGGATCGTCGAGCTCCTGGACCACGCGCGGGGACGGCCCTCGCTGGAGGCCAGCGGCCTGGACGAGACGCTCGAGGCGGTGCGCAACCAGTTCTACGCCTTCACGGCGCAGAAGATCACGCCGCGCGCCCACGGCTGGCACCTGCGCGACAAGCTGATCCCGCTGTCCCTCCTGGAGGAGTTGGGCGACCTGGGCGTGTTCGGCCTCACCGCCCCGGAGGACTGGGGCGGCTCGGGCCTGGGCAAGGTGGCCATGTGCGTCGTCACCGAGGCGCTGTCGCGCGGCTGGATCGGGGCGGGCTCCCTGGGCACGCGGTCGGAAATCGCCGCCGAGTTGATCCTGACCCACGGGACCGACGACCAGAAGGCCGGCCTGATGCCGGGGATCACCAGCGGTCGAACCATCCCGACGGCGGTGTTCACCGAGCCGGAGACCGGATCGGACCTGGGGGCGCTGCGGACCCGGGCGGTGCGTGAAGGCGACGTCTGGCGCATCTACGGGGCGAAGACCTGGATCACCCACGCGGCGCGCGCCGACCTGATGACGCTGCTGGTCCGCACCGATCCGGCCAGCAAGGACCACCGCGGCCTATCGATGTTCCTGGCGCAGAAGCCGCGCGGGACGCCGGAGGAGCCCTTCCCCGCGCCCGGCATGGGCGGCGGCGAGATCGGGGTGATCGGCTATCGCGGAATGAAGGAATACGAGATCGCCTTCGACGGCTTCGAGGTCCCGCATGCCGCCTTGCTGGGCGGGCGGGAGGGCCAGGGCTTCAGCCAGCTGATGGCCACCTTCGAGAGCGCCCGCATCCAGACCGCGGCGCGGGCCATCGGGGTGGCGCAGAACGCGCTGGATCTGGCGCTGGACTACGCGCTGACCCGCAAGCAGTTCGGCCAGCCCATCGCGCAGTTCCCGAGGGTCGCCAACAAGCTCGCCATGATGGCCGCCGAGATCCTCGGCGCGCGTCGGCTGGCCTGGTATGCGGCGCGGTCGAAGGATGAGGGTCGCCGCTGTGACCTGGAGGCCGGCATGGCCAAGCTGGTGGCCGCGCGGGTGGCGTGGGCGGCCGCCGACAACGCCGTGCAGATCCACGGCGGCACGGGCTTCGCCACCGAGCAGCCGGTCAGCCGCGTCCTGGCCGACGCGCGCATCCTCAACATCTTCGAGGGCGCCGGCGAGATACAGGCCCAGGTGATCGCGCGCCGCCTGCTGGAGGGCGCGAACTGAGCGAGCGCGGAACGCCAGCTCATCCCCGCGAAGGCGGGGTCCGGGCCTCAGCTCTTCGGCGTGAAGCCCCCCGCGACGAGACCGATCTGGCGGTCCATGACGGCGATCATCGCCTTGACGTCGGCGCTCTCGGTGATCACCAGACGCCACGTCCAGGCGTAGGCCGCCATCAGCAGGTCCACGACCTCCTGAGGATCGGCGTCGGACCGCACGTCGCCCTGCGCCACGCCGCGGGCCAGCGTGGCCTTGATGACCTCCTGGAAGTGCGCGTTGCGACCGTAGGGCTGAGCCCCGGGCGTGAGAGTCCAGTCGTAGGCGGCCGCCACGTGGGCCAGGAAGAGCCGGGTCTGCCTGGCCTCGAACTCGAAGTGGACGGCGAACATCGTGCGCAGTCGGTCCGCGGTCGAGCCGTGGATGTGCGGGCTGAGCCGGCCGATCTCCGCGCAAAGCGCAGCCAGCCGGGTCGCCATCACCTCCGACAGGATCTCGCCCTTGGAGGCGAAGGTGGTGAAGACGCTGCCCACGGCAACGCCGGCATGGCGCGCGATCTCGCGGATCGTCGTGCCCTGGTAGCCGTGGGTATCGAAGAGGTCCCTCGCGGCGTCGATCACGCGCTGGCGCGTCGCTTCCTTCTGCGACCACCGGGCGGGCGGCGACGCCGCGGGAGGACTTTCGGCATCCGTCGTCATGCGCTCTTCGCGATCAGCTCCGCCGCGCGCCTGCCAGGATGATGCGGATCTGGTCTCGCGACCGGCTCTGCAGCGCATCCAGGCTCCAGCCTTCGAATATCGCCTGCGGGAAGTTCGAGAGGTAGGTGTCGAAGAGCATCTGGGCGCGCAGCTTCACCTCGGCCTCCTCGCCGAGTTCGCCGCGTTCCACCGCGGCGTCCATCTGCTCGGCAAAGATCTCATGGAAGGCTACCGAGGAGGGCAGGCCGCGCAGGGTCGGACCACCGTCCTTGTCCCACGACACGCTGAAGGCCGCACGGGCCAGCTGCAGGCGAGACTTGTAGAAGGTGTAGCCGGCCATGAAGACCTTGAGCACCGCGTCTTCAAGGGTGCGCCCGCGGGTGGCGGCATCGCGCATGGCGCCGCGCAGCGATTCCATGTCGTCCGCCATGATCTCGCGGAACAGGTCGGACTTGTCGCTGAAATTGGCGAAGACAGCGCCGGTGGACATGCCGGCGGCCGCGGCGATATCGCGGATCGTAGCGCCCTCGTAGCCTTCTTCGCTGAAGAGCCGGCGAGCGGCGGCGAGGACCTTCTCGCGGGTCTGTTGCTTGGCCAGCGCACGGCGGGTGGGAGGACGCGCCGGGATGTCGGCGGCCACCAGGTTGGGGGAGATGTGCTTCATTCTGCTCTTGGAGTTCGCCGGTGGGGAGACCAGCGTCTTGGAAGGGAACCGATCTCAGGGAGGAGGAGACCGGCAGTGAACATGTTCGACAAACTGCGACGCTGGGAATTCTACCCGGCCGCAAATTTGCAGATCTTCGGTCACGAAGCCGCCAGACCGGAAAGCCTAAGCCCTTATTTGACAAAGGGTCTCGCCGGCTTCCGATCTTGCGGATGTGGCCGAACCAGCGCTCGTTGAGCATGATCGACCCGCGTCAAGTCAAGTTTAAAATATACCTTGTCCGGGTTGTGGCGACCCTGTGGCCTGCGGCGTAAGGTCCCAATCATGGACGTCTTCGACTATTTGATCTTCGCGGCCCTGGCGGCGGTCAGCATCGTGCTGGCGCTCGGGATCTATTCGCTGTTCCGCGGCGGGGCGTTCGGACGCTCCTACTCAAACAAGCTGATGCGGCTGCGGGTCCTGACGCAGTTCATCGCCATTGTCGTGCTCGTGGCCGCCGTCTGGTGGCGGGGCCAGACCTGAGGCCACCATGGTCACGCTGAATCGCATCTACACCCGGACCGGCGACGCGGGGACCACCCGGCTGGCCAGCGGGGCCCAGGTCAGCAAGTCCGACCTCCGGGTCGAGGCCTACGGGGCGGTGGACGAGACCAACGCCTGCGTGGGGCTGGCGCGAGTCCACCTCGGCGCCGACCCCGAACTCGACGCCATGCTGGGCCGCATCCAGAACGAGCTGTTCGACCTTGGCGCGGACCTCGCGACGCCGGCCAAGCCGGACGAGGCGGAGGGCGCGAAGCTGCGCATCCTCGACAGCCAGGTGGCGCGACTGGAGACCGAGCTCGACAGCCTGAATGACCGGCTGCCGGCCTTGCAGTCATTCATTTTGCCTGGCGGAACCGCAGCGGCGGCGGCGCTGCACCTGGCCCGAACGGTCAGCCGCCGCGCCGAGCGCGAAGCGGTGCGGCTGGCGGAGAGCGGCGAGCCGGTGAGCGGGCCCGCGATGCGCTACCTGAACCGGCTCTCCGACTTCCTCTTCGTGGCCGCCCGATGGGCCAACGACGGAGGCAAGGCCGAGGTCTTCTGGAAGTCGGGCGCGACGCGCTAGTTCTTCGCCGGCCCTCGCCCGATGGCGGCCTTGGCGGCGGCTTCGGCCTGTTTGTCGGCGGCCGGGCGGCGAGTGTAGTCGGTGACCATCACCGGCATGGCGCAGACCCTCTGGCCCGCATCCCACCAGCGGTGCAACGCCTCGCACTTCTTCTGCGGCATTATCCAGCCGACCTGCCAGACCGCCACGCCAACCACGGCGACGGCGAAGACGGCGACGAAGATCAGCTTCAGGCGCTCGATATTCGGGTTCATGGCCCGCCTTTTACATAAGTAAGTGCGGGCCTGACTAGCCGCCGCAGTGCGGGCCCGCGTGGGGCCGTGCGCTTGCAAACCGCGGCGGAACCGCTATTGCCCCTCCGGCTCATTTCGTTCCGCAACGCAAAATACGAGGCGCTAGCGACCCATGAAGGTGTTGGTCCCGGTCAAGCGGGTGATCGACTACAACGTCAAGGCTCGGGTGAAGTCCGACCAGACGGGTGTCGACCTCGCCAATGTGAAGATGTCGATGAACCCCTTCTGCGAGATCGCCGTCGAGGAGGCGGTGCGGCTGAAGGAAAAGGGCGTGGCCACCGAGGTGGTCGCCGTCTCCATCGGCCCGCAACAGGCGCAGGAGACTCTGCGCACGGCGCTGGCCATGGGCGCCGACCGCGCGATCCTCGTGCAGTCCGACCAGGACCTGGAGCCGTTGGCGGTGGCCAAGGTGCTGCAGGCCATCATCGGTGAGGAAAGCCCCGACTTGGTGCTGATGGGCAAGCAGGCCATCGACGGCGACAACAACGCCGTCGGCCAGATGCTCTCGGCCCTGCTCGACTGGCCGCAGGCTACCTTCGCCTCCGAAGTCGTAGTCGAAGGCGGCAAGGCCAAGGTGACCCGTGAGGTCGACGGCGGCCTGCAGACGCTGGAGGTCAACCTGCCGGCGATCGTGACCGCCGACCTGCGCCTGAACGAGCCGCGCTACGCCTCCCTGCCCAACATCATGAAGGCCAAGAAGAAGGAACTGGCGGTGAAGGAGCTGGGCTCGCTCGGCGTCGACACCAAGCCGCGCCTCAAGGTCGTCAAGGTCACCGAGCCGGCCAAGCGCAGCGCCGGGATCAAGGTGGAGACCGCCGGCGACCTCGTCACCAACCTCAAGACCGCGGGGGTCCTCTAAATGGCCGTTCTCGTCGTCGCCGACCATGACAATGCGTCCCTGAAGGACAACACCCACAAGGTGGTCACCGCCGCGCTCGCCATGTCGGGCGACGTGGACGTGCTGGTCGCGAGCGCCAAGGTGGGCGAAATCGCCGCCGCGGCCGCCAAGATCGCGGGCGTGCGCAAGGTGCTGACCGCCGAATCCGCCGAGCTGGGCCAGGGCCTGGCCGAGGCGGTGGGCGACCTGATCGTCGGCCTGATGGGCGGCTACGACGCCGTGCTCATCCCGGCCACCGCCCAGGGCAAGAACTTCAGCCCCCGTGTCGCCGCCAAGCTGGACGTGGCGCAAATCTCCGAGGTGATCGAGGTCGTGTCGGCCGACACCTTCGTGCGCCCGATCTACGCCGGCAACGCGCTGGAGACGGTGCAGTCGGCCGACGCCAAGAAGGTGCTGACCGTCCGCCCCACCGCCTTCAAGGCGGCGGCGGATGGCGGCTCTGCCGCGACCGAGAGCGTTCCGGCCCCCGGCGCGCCCGCGAAGGTACACTTCGTCGACCAGAAGATCGTCAAATCGGCCCGCCCGGACCTGGGCGCCGCCAAGATCGTGGTCTCCGGCGGCCGCGCCATGGGCTCCGCCGAGGAGTTCCAGAAGGTGATCGAGCCCCTGGCCGACAAGCTGGGCGCCGCCGTTGGCGCCTCGCGCGCCGCGGTGGACGCGGGCTACGCGCCCAACGACTATCAGGTCGGCCAGACCGGCAAGGTGGTGGCGCCGGAGCTCTACATCGCCATCGGCATCTCAGGCGCGATCCAGCACCTGGCCGGCATGAAGGACTCCAAGGTCATCGTCGCGATCAACAAGGACGGCGACGCGCCGATCTTCCAGGTCGCCGACTTCGGCCTGGTCTCGGACTACAAGACCGCCGTGCCGGAGCTGATGGCCGCGCTGGAAGCCGCCGGGAAGTAGTCCGAGACACAACCTGGCGTCGAACGATTGGGGGCAGGCCTGCGGGCCTGCCCCTTTTTCATGCCTGCAAGGGTTGCCGATCTTTTGCGACGCAGCAAACATCTTGCCGCACCGCGCCATGCGCGTGTTAGAAAGCTGCCACGAAAATGAGCACTAGCCGCTCAGGGGATTGAGGCCTGTGGTTGACATCAAGACGGTAGGGGTCATCGGCGCCGGGCAGATGGGGTCGGGCATCGCCCACGTGGTCGCCCTCGGCGGCTATGACGTCCTGCTCCATGACGTGAGTCCGGAACGGATCACGCAGGGCCTCGCCCAGATCGAGAAGAACATGACCCGGCAGGTGGCTCGCGGGATCATCGAGCCGGCCGCCATGGAGGCGGCGATGGCGCGGATCAAGCCTGCCGCCGAACTGCAGACCATCGGGACCACCGACCTCGCCATTGAGGCGGCCACCGAGAACGAAGAGACCAAGAAGAACATCTTCAAGGCGCTAGGCCCACACCTGGGGCCGAACACCCTCCTGGCCTCCAACACCTCGTCGATCTCCATCACCCGCCTCGCCTCGGCCACCGACCGTCCGGACAAGTTCATCGGCCTGCACTTCATGAACCCGGCGCCGGTGATGAAGCTGGTGGAGATCATCCGCGGCATCGCCACGGGACCGGAGACCTACGAGGTCGCCGTCAGCTTCGCCCAGTCCCTGGGCAAGACCACCTCGAACGCCGAGGACTTCCCGGCCTTCATCGTCAACCGCATGCTGATGCCGATGATCAACGAGGCGATCTACACCCTCTATGAGGGCGTGGGCACCGTCGACGCCATCGACACCGCCATGCGCCTGGGCGCCAACCACCGCATGGGCCCGCTGGAGCTGGGCGACTTCATCGGCCTGGATACGGTGCTGTCGATCATGAACGTGCTCTACGAGGGCCTGTCCGACTCCAAGTACCGGCCGTGCCCGCTCCTGGTGAAGTACGTCGAGGCCGGCTGGCTGGGCCGCAAGTCCGGCCGCGGTTTCTACGACTACCGGGGCGACACGCCCGTCCCGACGCGGTAGGCGCCACCGCCGTTCCCTTCCGGAATGGGAGGCGTTTTGCCACCACCTGTCGGCCCCGCGTATCCTCGTCCGTCCTAGGACCGGATCAGGAGGCCTGCCGATGCTCTATGCGCTGCTCTGCTACAACGACGAGGACACCGTCTGGGCCCTGGACCGGAAGCAGGACGGCGAGGTCATGGCGGCGCTGGCCGCCGTGCGGGCCCCGCTGGAGGCCGCAGGCAAGCTCGGGCCGTCACTGCGCCTCCTGCCCACCACGGCGGCGACCACCCTGCGCAAGTCCGACCCGCCGCTGATCATCGACGGGCCCTACGCGGAGACCAAGGAACAGCTGCTGGGCTTCTACATCGTCGACGTCGCCGACCTCGATGAGGCCCTCGGGATCGCCAAGCAGCTGGGCGCCGCCAATCCTGGCGGGGCCTATGAGATCCGCCCGCTCGCCGTGTACAACCCCGGCCAGCCGCTCGGCGCCACGGACCACGCCGCATGAACGACGCGGCCTGGATCGACGCGGCCATCATCGCTGCCCGTCCCCAGGCGGTCGGGGCGCTGCTCCGCTATTTCCGCGACCTGGACACCGCCGAGGAGGCGTTCCAGGACGCCTGCCTGCGCGCGCTGGGCGCCTGGCCGAAGAACGGCCCGCCACGCGATCCCGCCGCCTGGCTGATCATGGTCGGCCGCAACGCCGCCCTGGACGGCGTGCGCAAGCGCGCGCGCCAGACCGAGTTGCCGGACGAGGCCGCGATCTCCGACCTGGAAGACGTGGAGGAGCGCACAGCCGAGCGGATCGACAGCGGCGACTACCGCGACGACGTCCTGCGCCTCCTGTTCATCTGCTGCCACCCGGACCTGCCGCCCGCCCAGCAGATCGCGCTGGCCCTGCGCATCGTCTCCGGCATCCCGCTGAGGCAGATCGCCCGCGCCTTCGTCGTGGGCGAGGCGGCGATGGAACAGCGGATCACCCGGGCCAAGGCCCGCATCGGCGCAGGGGACGCGGGGTTCGAGACACCGGGCCCCGTCGAGCGCGCCGAGCGGCTCGCGGCCGTGGCGAAGATGCTCTACCTCGTCTTCAACGAGGGCTATTCCGCCCCGGACAATCCCGACCGCGCCCAGTTCGCGGGCGAGGCGATCCGGCTGACGCGGCTCCTGCTGCGCCTCTACCAGGCCGAGCCCGAGATCATGGGCCTCCTGGCCCTCATGTTGCTGCAGCACGCGCGGACGCCGGCGCGGTTCGACGGCGAGGGCCAGATCGTCCTGCTCGACGACCAGGACCGAGGCCTGTGGGACCGCAAGATGATCGCCGAGGGCCTGGCGCTGATCGACAAGGCCATGCGGCACCGCCGTCCCGGCGAGTATCAGGTGCAGGCCGCCATCGCCGCGCTGCATGACCGCGCGGCTACGCCCGCCGACACCGACTGGGCCGAGATCGACCAGCTTTACGCGACCCTGGAACGACTGACGGCCTCGCCGATCGTGACGCTCAACCGCGCTGTGGCGGTCAACAAGGTCGCCGGACCGGAAGCCGCGCTGGAGATGATCGCGCCGCTGGGCGAGCGTCTATCCGGTTACTTCCATTTCCACGGCCTCACCGGGGCGCTGAACCTGGAGCTGGGCCGCCACGACGCGGCGCGCTGCGCCTTCGACAAGGCCATCTCGCTAGCCAACACCGCCGCCGAGGCCGCGCACATCCGCCATCACCTGGATCGGCTCGCCGCCGGCCATGAGCCAAAATAATCACGGCGGGCTGTCGGGTCGTCGCGGCGCTCTCCGTCCTAGGGACAGAAGCAACACGGGAGGACGCTGTGTCCGAAACTCTCGAGACCCCCACGATGCCCCAGATCGAAACCAAGGGCGGCGTCGTCGCCTACCTTGCCATCGACGGCGCGCTCAAGGCCGCGACGTTCTACGAGACGGCGTTCGGCACCCAGACCGTCTTCGCCCATCCTGCGGACGAGCAGGGGCGGACCATGCACGTCCACCTCCACATCAACGGCAGTTCGGTGATGCTCGGCGACTTCTACGCCGAGCAGGGCCACCCCAAGGAAACCCCGGCCGCCTTCACGATGCAGCTGATGGTCGATGACGCCCAGGCCTGGTTCGACCGCGCCGTCGCCGCCGGGTGCGAGGGGACAGTCCCGGTACAGAAGATGTTCTGGGGCGACACCTGGAGCCAGGTCCGCGACCCGTTTGGCGTGATCTGGGCGTTCAACCAACCGGGCGCGTAGGACGCGCTCGCGAAACGGGCGGCGCTCGCTCGCCGGCGGGCGAGCGAGCCTCATTCAGCCAGGGACCTGACACACGATGACCGTCATCAGCGACACGCCCGCGCCTGACCAGGGTAGGATCCAGACGATCGCCGGCTGGACGCTCACCGGCCTGTTCGCCGCCTTCATGATCTTCGACGCCGGCATCAAGCTGGTCGGCCATCCCGAGGTCGCCAAGAGCGCCGCTGCCCTCGGCCTGCCGGCCGGCAGCGGGTTCGGCATCGGCGTGATGGAGGCCGTGATCCTGGCGCTGTACCTCTTCCCTCGGACGGCGGTGCTGGGCGCGGTGCTGGTGACCGCGCTGATGGGGGGGACCTGCGCGGTCCACCTCCTGAACGGCAATCCCATCTTTTCTCACCTGCTGTTCGGCCCCTACCTCGCGGTCTTCGCCTGGGGCGGCCTGTGGCTGCGTGACCCGGACCTGCGCCGGCTGCTGCCGATTCGGCGTTAACCAATCCCGAACTCGCCGCATGGTTAATGAGTTCGACGAGCCTGGAGTCCGCGACGGATACTCCCGGCGATTCGGAACAGGATCCATGCGGCGGCTGACCCTCGCGCTACTTCTCGCCACCTACGCGTGCCTCTCGCTGATCGTGGCGCTGACGCTGTGGCGCAACGGCGCCGGCTGGGGCGTGGCGGTGTCGGCGCTGATCGGTTGCGTGGGCCTCTGCCTCGCCTCCCACGGCATGGTGATGCGCTTCCTGGAGATGCGCGACATGCGCGGCGAAGTGGAAGCCGTGCGCGACGCCCACCGGATCCTGCTCGACCAGGTGCTGGGCCTCGATGGCCGCCTGACCGACGTGGCCCGTGCGGTTGAATTCGACCTGACCCGCGGCGCCGAGCTGACCGACGAGGTCCACATGCTGGAAGACCTCGTCCAGAAGATGAGCCGCCGGTTCGACGAGCCGCGCGAGGTCGCCTACGTCGCCGCCCGCGATGGGGCGGCCGCGCCAAGGCCGCAGGGCATGATGGAAATCGTCCGCGAGGCGCTGGCCCAGAACCGTGTCGACCTCTACCTGCAGCCAGTCGTGGGCCTGCCGCAGCGCCGGACCACCTACTACGAGAGCTACTCGCGCCTGCGTGACGCCTCCGGCGCGGTGATCATGCCGGCGGAGTACCTGGCGGTCGCCGAGCCCGCCGGCCTGATGACCGCCATAGACAACCTCCTGCTGTTCCGCTGCGTGCAGATCGTGCGCCGGCTGGCCCAGCGGGATCGGCAGGTCGGGATTTTCTGCAACATCTCGATGGCGAGCCTCGGCGACGAGGACTTCTTCCCGCAGTTCCACGATCTGCTGCGCGCCAATCGCGACCTGGCACCGGCGCTGATCTTCGAGATCGGCCAGGCGGCATTCGAGCAGCGCACCGGCGTGCAGGCCCGCAACATGGCACGCCTGGCCGACCTGGGCTTCCGCTTCTCCATCGACAAGGTCACCGACCTCGACCTGGACCTGCAGGACCTGACCCGCGCCGACGTGAAGTTCGTGAAAGTCGCGGCCCAGACGCTGCTGGACGAGCTCACCGAGGTGGACGACCGCCTGGTCTTGCGCTCGCTGCCAGACCTCGCCGCCGAGGACTTCGCGCTGCTCATGCGCCGCTACGGCGTCGAGCTGATCGCCGAGAAGGTCGAGAACGAGCGTCAGGTGATCGACATCCTCGACCTCGATATCGGCCTCGCCCAAGGCCACCTGTTCGGCGAGCCGCGCGCCATCAAGGACTCGGTGCTGAGCGAAGCCGGCGCCCCGCCCTCCACGGTCGTCCAGATGCCCCAACGCCGCGCCGCGGTGGGGTAAGGCGCATTGACGCAGGCGGCGGCGGCCGATACCGCCGCCCCAAGATGACCTCCCCCACCGTGATCTCCGGCCTGCGCGAACTCGCCACGCGCTACGACGTGCTGTTGTGCGACGTGTGGGGGGTGATCCACAACGGGCGCGAGAGCTTCCCCGAGGCCTGCGCGGCGCTGGCGCGGTTCCGGGCCGAGGTTGGGCCGGTGATCCTGATCTCCAACGCCCCGCGGCCGCACCCGCCGATCGTCGAGCAACTGGACAGCCTTCTCGTGCCGCGCGCCGCCTGGACGAAGCTGGTCACGTCGGGCGACGCCACCCGCGCGCTGTTGGCCGAGCGTGCGCCTGGACCCGTCTGGGCGATCGGGCCGGAGCGGGACGCGGTGCTCTACGAGGGCCTGGGCCTGCGCTTTGCCGAGCCAGCAGACGCCGCCTTCATCTCGGTGACCGGTCCCTATGACGACGAACGGGAGGAGCCGCTCGACTACCGCGACCGCTTCGCGGGCTGCGTGGCGCGCGGCCTGGAGCTGATCTGCGCCAATCCCGACATCGTGGTGCAACGGGGCGACAAGCTGATCTACTGCGGCGGGGCGCTGGCGGAGCTCTACACCGCGCTGGGCGGCCGCTCGATCATGGCCGGCAAGCCGCACCCACCGATTTACGACATGGCGCTGGCGGACGCGGCGGCGCAGCTCGGGCGGCCCCTCGATCCCGCCCGCGTCCTCTGCGTCGGCGATGGCCTGCCGACCGACATCCGCGGCGCCAACGCCCGCGGCCTGGACGTGCTGTTCGTCGCCAACGGCATCCACGGCGGCGAGACCGTCGGCCCGGCGGGACTGAATGCCGCAGTCGTGAAGGACCTCCTGCGGCAAGAGGGCCTGACGGCGACCTGGGCCATGGCTGATATTGTCTGGTAGCGGCGCGCGTCGTCCGCCGGAGATGCACGGCTCCGGGGACGGCGGAGAACGCCGAGGACAACACACAAGGGGGGAACCAGCGTGCAGGGATTGTACTTCGACGAATTGAGCGTCGGCCAAAGCGCCGAGATGAGCCGGGTGGTGGGCGCCGCCGACATCGAGGCGTTCGCGGAGGTGTCGGGCGACATCAACCCTGTCCATCTCGACGACGCCTACGCCAAGACCACGACATTCGGCGAGCGCATCGCCCACGGAATGCTGTCGGCCTCCTACATCTCGGCCGTCCTGGGCGGGCGGCTGCCGGGACCGGGATGCATCTACCTTTCGCAGTCGCTGCGGTTCCGCCGGCCCGTACGGATCGGGGACCTGGTGGTCGCACGGGTGACGGTGAAGACGCTGGACGCCAGCCGCGGCCACGTCACCCTCGACACCGTGTGTGAGGTCAGCGGCAAGACCGTCATCGATGGCGAAGCTTTGGTGATCGCGCCTCGCCGCCCGGCGTGATTATACAGGGCGCATGAAGCGCATCCGGGTCATCCGCGGCTGGAAGGAACTGAGCGACGGCGACCGTGGCGCATCCGTCGCCATGGGCAACTTCGACGGCGTCCACCGCGGCCACCAGCAGGTGATCGGACTGGCGGCCAAGGCCGCAGCCGCGCTCGGCGCCCCCCTGGGCGTGATCACCTTCGACCCGCATCCCCGGCACTACTTCCGGCCTGACGAGCCGCTGTTCCGCCTGATGAAGCCGGACCAGCAGGCGCGCGCGCTGGAGAAGCTGGGCGTCGACATGCTCTATGTGCTGCCGCTGGACGCCGCGCTGGCAGAGATGACCGACCGTGAGTTCGCCACCCAGGTGC
>NZ_CADEGK010000094.1:0-16744 GCF_902826855.1 uncultured Phenylobacterium sp.
GCCTGGAGATCCAGTAGCTGTCAAGCCCCGCGGGCCAACTCCATTTCGCGCTGCTGTCGGACTGGGCCGATGCGGCGACAGAACAGGCTGTCGGCGACGAAGACCTCCTGGCGGCGGCCATGGAAGGCGTCGCCGGGCTGAACCGGCGCTACGGCCCGACGGCAAGCGGCGATCGGTTCCTGCTCCTGCATCGCCGGCGCGTCTGGAACCCGGGCGAGGGCCGCTGGATCGGTTGGGAGCGCAAGCGGGGAAAGCTCTCGGAGCTCAATCGTCTCCTCCGAGGGGCTCAGGACACCACATTTCAATCGCCGCCTACGCCGCCGCCGCACATCCGCTTCGTGATCACGCTGGACTCCGACACGCGCCTTCCGCGCGAGACCGTCGCCCGGCTCATCGGAAAGATGGCTCATACCCTCAATCGACCGCGCTTCGACGCCAAGCGGGGGCGGGTTGTCGAAGGCTACGCCATCCTGCAGCCGCGGGTCACGCCGGCGCTTCCGGTGGGGCGCGAGGGCTCGCTGTTCCTGAGGGTTTTCTCCAGCGCCTGGGGCATCGACCCCTATGCCGCCGCAGTTTCCGACGTCTACCAGGACCTGTTTGGCGAAGGCTCGTACACGGGCAAGGGCATCTACGATGTCGACGCCTTTCAAGCGGCGCTCGACGGCCGCGTGCCGGACTCCACCCTGCTCAGCCACGACCTGTTCGAGGGGATTTTCGCCCGCGCCGGCCTGGCCTCGGACGTGGAGGTCGTTGAAGAGTTCCCAGCCCGTTACGATGTCGCCGCGGGTCGTCACCATCGCTGGGCGCGGGGGGACTGGCAGCTTCTGCCGTGGATCGTCGGGCGAGGCGCGAAAGGCGCCCGGCGACGGGGGGGTGTTCCAGCGATCGGCCGCTGGAAGATGCTCGACAATGTTCGACGGTCCGTTTCTGCGCCCTCGATCGTGGTCGCCCTCGTCGCCGGGTGGGCCCTCCCCATCCAAGGCGCCGTCGCCTGGACGATCTTCATCCTGTCGACGATGGCCGTCCCGCCGCTGATTCCCGTGATCGCGGGCCTAGCCCCGCGCAGGCCCGGCGTGGCCCTGCGAAGCCGCCTTGGCGCCCTCGGCGGGGACCTGCGTCTCGCGCTTACCCAGCTGGGCCTGATGATCGTCTTCCTTGCAGACCAGGCCTGGCTGATGACCGACGCCATCGTCCGCACTCTGGTCCGCCTCAACCTGACTCGACGCCACCTGCTAGAGTGGGTTCCGGCGGCCCAGGCGGCATCCGGTTCCAATCCAGGCCTGCGAGGCTCCTACCGGCGGATGGGTGGCGCGCTGGTCATCGGTGTCGCAGCCATCGGTGTAGCCTTGCTCTGGGGCCACGGTACGTGGCCTCTGGCCTCAGTCTTCGCCCTCGCTTGGTTTGCCTCTCCTGCCCTAGCCTTTTGGGCAAGCCTCTCGCCCGGGGTCGCAGGCCATCGTCCGTTGCCCGAAGCCGACGCCCGAGCGCTGCGGCTGATCGCCCGACGGACGTGGCGCTACTTCGAGGCTTTCGTCACGCCCGCCGACAACGCCCTGCCGCCGGACAACTTTCAGGAAACGCCAGGGCCGGTGGTGGCTCACAGGACCTCCCCGACCAACATCGGCCTCTATCTATTGTCCGTCGCCACCGCCCGGGATTTCGGCTGGATAGGAACCGTCGAGGCGGCGGACCGCCTGGAAGCGACGCTAGCCACCATGGTACGCATGCCGAAGCATCGCGGCCACCTGTACAACTGGTACGACACGCGCGACCTTCGTCCGCTCGAGCCGCAATACGTCTCATCGGTGGACAGCGGCAATCTCGCGGGACACCTGATCGCTCTGGCCAACGCCTGTCGCGAGTGGCGAGACCAGACCTTGACCGAGCAGCCGCAGCTCGAAGGTGTCGCGGACGCTCTGGAACTGGTCCGGGACGAGGCGCGTCGATTGCGCGAGCTGCGCAAGTCCGCCGCCGTATCGTGGCGGCGGCTGGATGAAGAGATCGAGCGTCTGGCGACCGACCTGCTGAGCGCCGCCGTAGACGGCGACGAAGCCGAGCGGCGCCTCGCGGAGCTCTCGCTACAGGCCGCGATCCTCGCGGACGCGGTGCGCGATATCGTCCTCGAGGAACACGACCAAGCCGGAGCCGATCTGCAGTTCTGGGCGGACGCTGTCGTCGCATGTTTGGAGAGCCATTGGCGTGATCGCGGCGCGCAGGCCGCAGGCCTGCTGGCGACTAGACTCCAGCAGCTCGAGGGAACGGCGCGGTCGATGGCGATGGAGATGGAGTTCGGATTTCTGATCAACCCCGACCGCCTCCTGCTGTCCATCGGCTATCAACCGTCCGAGGGCGCACTTGATCCTAGCTGCTATGATCTACTGGCGTCCGAAGCCCGGCTGGCCAGCTTCCTGGCCATCGCCAAAGGGGACGCGCCTGCGCGCCACTGGTTCCGCCTCGGACGCGCCGTCACCCCGGTGGGCAACGGCGCGGCGCTGATCTCCTGGTCGGGATCAATGTTCGAGTATCTGATGCCGTCGATCGTCATGTGCGCGCCCGCCGATAGCCTCATGGAGCAGACCAACCGGCTCATCGTCAGGCGACAGATCGAATACGCAGCGACGCGGCGCACGCCGTGGGGCGTTTCGGAATCCGCCTACAATGTGCGCGACCGGGACCTCACCTATCAGTATTCAAACTTTGGCGTGCCGGGCCTTGGCCTGAAGCGTGGGCTGGCCGACAGCACAGTGGTCGCGCCCTATGCCACCGCCCTTGCGGGCATGGTCGATCCAGGCGCCGCCGCCCGCAATTTCGAGGCCCTTGAAGCTCTCGGTGGGCGAGGTCGCTGTGGATTCTACGAGGCGCTGGACTTCACCGCGGCCCGGGTGCCGGACGGCGAGCAGGTCGCCGTGGTGCGCGCCTTCATGGCGCACCATCAAGGCATGACGATCGCCGCGATCGCCGATACCCTCCTCAATGGCCTGATGCGCCGGCGCTTTCACGCGGAGCCCATTGTGCAGGCCACGGAACTCCTCCTGCAGGAGCGCGGGCCCCGGGAGGTCACGGCCGCGCCGCCCCTGGTTTCGGAGACGACCTCTGCCGCGAAGGTTCGCGAGACCCAAGGACCCGCCGCCTGGCGAAACACGAGCCCGCATCGCGCGACCCCTGCCACGCAACTCCTGTCGAACGGCCGCTACGCGGTGATGCTTACGGCCGCCGGGTCGGGTTACAGCGCCTGGGGCGATCTGGCTGTCACCCGCTGGCGGGAGGACGCCACCAGCGACGACTGGGGCTCCTATGTCTATCTGAAGGACGTCGCCAGCGGGGAGGTTTGGACGGCGGCCTATCAGTCGATCGGGAGCGAGCCCGCGGCCTCCGAGGTCACGTTCAACGAGGATCGCGCCGAGTTCGTACGCCGAGACGGCGCCTTCACGACCTCGCTCCAGATCCTCGTGTCCGCCGAAGACGACGCGGAAGTGCGCAGGGTGACGGTCTCGAACCTCAGCGGCCGCGTCCGGGAGGTCGAGTTGACGTCCTACGCGGAACTCGTCCTGGCGCCTCAGGGGTCCGACGTAGCCCATCCCGCCTTCTCGAAGCTGTTCATCGAGACCGAGCACCTCGCCAGGCTCGGCGCCATCCTCGCCCGGCGGCGGCGGCGGGCTGCAACCGAGCCTGAGGTCTGGGCCGCGCACCTGGCGGTTGTCGATGGCGAGGCCGTCGGCAAGCGCGAGTTCGAGACGGACCGCGCTCGGTTCCTCGGCCGCGGCGGCAACATCCGCGCGCCGGGCGCGGTGCTGAGCGGTCGGCCCCTCTTGGGCGCAACCGGGCCAGTGCTGGACCCTATCTTCGCACTGCGCCGGCGCGTTCGGATTGCACCCGGGGCTTCGGCTCGCATCGATTTCTGGACGATGGTCGCCGCGACCCGCGAGGCGGTGTTGGACCTGGTCGACAAGCACCATGACATCGGCGCCTTTCAGCGGGCCGGCGTGCTGGCCTGGACCCAGGCTCAGGTCCAATTGCACCATCTCGGTATAGATCGGAGTGAGGCGGGTCAGTATCAGCGCCTTGCCGGCCATATGATCTACGCCGCGCCAAGCCTGCGGCCGCCGTCCGAGGTCATCTCTGCTGGTAGTGGCGGCCAGCCCGGTCTGTGGTCTCTCGGCATTTCCGGCGATCTACCGATCATCCTCGTCCGCATCGATGACGTCGATCAGCTCGGCGTGGTGAAAGAAGCGCTTCAGGCGGCGGAGTACTGGCGCATAAGGCGGCTTGCGGTGGATCTGGTGATCCTCAACGAGCGCGCGTCCTCCTATGTGCAGGAATTGCAGATTGCGCTTGAGACCCTCGTGCGGGCCAGCCAGTCCCGGCCGCAGATCAGCGACGAGCGGCCGCCCGGACACACGTTCATGCTGCGGGCCGACCTGATCTCACCCGAGGCGCAGGCCCTCCTTGGGTCGGTGGCGCGCGTCGTGCTCGTGGGTAACCGCGGGAGGCTGGTCGACCAGCTTGAGCGCGCACCCGAAGCCGCACCGGCGCGCCGGGTGCCTCCAAAGCGTCCCGCCGCCCCATCCGAGCTTCAGGTGCCGCGCCCGGCGCCGGGCATAGAGTTCTTTAACGGGCTTGGCGGCTTCGCCGGGGATGGCCGGGAGTATGTGACGACGCTGGGACCGGGGCAGTCGACCCCCGCCCCGTGGATCAACGTCATCGCCAATCCCGGCTTTGGCTTTCAGGTCTCGGCGGAGGGCGGGGGCTACGCCTGGTCGGTGAACAGCCGCGAGCATCAGCTGACGCCTTGGTGCAACGACCCGGTCACCGACCGGCCCGGCCAGGCCTTCTATCTGAGGGACGAGGAGACGGGGGATCTGTGGAGCCCGACAGCGCTGCCGATCAGGGATGAGGCCGCGACCTACGTTGCGCGGCATGGGTGGGGGTACAGCCGGTTCGAACACACCTCGCACGGCATCGCCGCCGAGCTCCTGGAGTACGTGCCCCTCGCCGATCCGGTGAAAATCTCGCGGCTGAAGCTGCGCAACCTCTCAGGCCGCGTCAGGCGCGTGTCGGTGACGGCCTACGTCGAGTGGGTCCTCGGCGCCTCACGCTCGGCAGGCGCGCCGTTTGTGACGACGCGTCTCGATCCGGGCAGCGGGGCCATGCTTGCGAGTAACCCCTGGAATCCGGCGTTCGGCGCTCGAGTGGCCTTCGCCGATCTCGCGGGGCGGCAAACCCGGTGGACGGGAGATCGCCGCGAGTTCATCGGCCGAAATGGCGGGCTCGCGTGGCCGGCGGCCCTGGTGAACGGCGCTGAACTGTCGGGGCGGGTTGGCTCCGGCCTCGACCCTTGCGCCGCCTTGCAGACCACGGTGGAGATTGCCCCGAACGGTGTCGCCGAGATCAGCTTCTTCCTGGGAGACGCCGCGGATGAAGCCGAGGCGCTGGCGCTGATCGCCCGCTGTCGCAAGGCCGATCCTGACGTGGTGCTGTCGAATGTCCGGGACTTCTGGAGCGACATCGTCGGCACGGTTCAGGTGAAGACCCCCGACCGCTCGATGGACATCATGCTCAACGGCTGGCTGACCTATCAGACACTCGTTTGTCGCGTCTGGGCCCGGTCGGGGTTCTATCAGGCCAGCGGCGCCTACGGCTTCCGGGACCAGCTGCAGGACTGCATGGCCCTGGCCACGGTGAAGCCATCGATCACGCGAGAGCACCTTCTGAGAGCCGCGGGCCGGCAGTTCGCGGAGGGAGACGTCCAACATTGGTGGCTGCCGCATTCGGGCCAGGGCGTTCGAACGCGGATCTCGGACGATAGGGCCTGGCTTGCTTATGCGGCGGCGCACTACGTCAGGGTGACCGGCGACGGCGCCATACTCGATGAAGTGACCCCCTTCCTGGCCGGGCCTGCGCTCGGGCCGGGCGAGGGCGACAGCTTCTTCCTGCCGACGGCGAGCGATGAAGTGGGCAGCCTCTACGAGCATTGCGCCCGCGCCCTGGACGCCAGCCTGGCGGTCGGAAGCCATGGACTGCCGCTGATCGGAGGGGGCGATTGGAACGATGGGATGAACCGCGTCGGCGAGGGCGGCAGGGGTGAGAGCGTCTGGCTCGGGTGGCTGCTCTATGCCGCCCTGGGCGACTTCGCGGACGTCGCTGAGGGCCGTGGCGATCGGGCGCGGGTCGCGAAGTGGAAGGCGCACGCCAAGGCGCTGCGCGATGCCCTCGAACGCGAGGCCTGGGACGGTCACTGGTATCGGCGAGGCTGGTTCGACGATGGCTCCCCGCTTGGCTCGGCGACCAATGAGGAGTGCCGCATCGACTCCATCGCCCAGTCCTGGGCGGTGTTGTCCGGCGCCGCGCGCCCAGATCGCGCCGCGCAGGCGATGGATGCCGTCGATCGCGAACTGGTCCTGCCCCACGACAGACTGGCGCTGCTGTTTACGCCACCCTTCGATCGATCCACCCCCGACCCTGGCTATATCAAGGGCTACCCGCCGGGCCTCCGCGAAAACGGCGGGCAGTACACCCACGCCGCCTTGTGGAGCGTGATGGCCTTTGCGCGCCTGGGTGAGGGGGACAAGGCCGCCGCCCTGTTCGGACTGCTCAACCCCATCAACCACGCCCGCACGCGGACCGACATGCACCGCTACAAGGTGGAGCCCTATGTGGTGGCCGCCGATGTCTACGCCGCCGCAGGCCACGTCGGGCGCGGTGGCTGGACCTGGTACACGGGCTCGGCGGGCTGGATGCAGCGCGCCGGCGTCGAGAGCATCCTCGGAGTTCGCATCGAAGGGGGCTTGCTGCATATCGATCCTTGCATCCCGGCCTCGTGGCCCCGCTTCGAGGTCACGCTGCGGCATGGCGCATCGCGGTACGAGATCGTGGTCGAGAATCCGAACGGCGCGCGGCGCGGCGTCGCGGCTGCCAACCTCGATGGTGCGGCGATCACGACGAGGCCGCTCTCAATCCCGCTGGCAGACGATGGCGCGGTTCATCGCCTTCTGGTCCGACTGGGCTGATCGATACGAGCAACGCGAGACCCCGACCGCGATCGACCCGCATCCGGCACGTCACACGCTAGGGGAACGGGCAGACTCCTTCGACTGCGCCGGGGCCGGAAGACCTGGCGGCAGCCAAAATAGAGGCGGAAGCCAATGACGGGGAATGTTGATCCACGCGCAGGCAAGCCCGTTGATCCCGCGTCGCTGCTGGATGTCGGCCAGCTCCTGGGCGCTTACTATGCTGGCAGGCCCGATCCGGCTCAGCCCGCGCAGCGCGTCAGCTTTGGCACGTCGGGCCATCGCGGCTCGGCCTTCGACACCGCGTTCAACGAAGCGCACATCCTGGCGATCGCTCAGGCGATCTGCCTGGATCGCAAGGCGCGCGGGGTCGATGGACCCCTGTTCGTGGGCATCGACACCCATGCCCTCTCAGCACCGGCCTTCAAGACGGCGCTCGAGGTGTTCGTCGCCAACGGCGTTACAACCATGATCGACGCCCACGGCGGCTACACGCCGACCCCAGTGATCTCGCATGCGATCCTGAGCTTCAATCGCGACCGAACGCGCGGTCTGGCCGACGGGGTGGTCATCACCCCGTCGCACAATCCCCCGGCCGACGGCGGCATCAAATACAACCCACCGCACGGGGGGCCCGCTGACACCGATACGACCTCGGCGGTCGAACATATCGCCAATGCATTCATCAAAGCGGGTCTGGCGGGTGTCCGCCGGGTCCCCTACGAACGCGCCCGAGCGTCGGCCGAGGTTCGCCGCTACGACTACATCTCGCCCTATGTCGCAGATCTTGAGAACGTTCTGGACATGGCGGCGATCGCGGCCTCTGGGGTCAAGATCGGGATCGACCCGCTTGGCGGCGCCGCCGTGCGCTACTGGGCGCCGATCATCGACCGATACCGTCTGAACGCGACATTGGTCAGTGAAGTGGTCGATCCGACCTTTGGATTCATGACCGCCGATTGGGACGGTCAGATCCGGATGGACTGCTCGTCGCCCTACGCCATGGCGCGACTGGTCGGGTTGAGCGCGGAATTCGATATCGCGTTCGGCAATGACACCGACGCGGATCGCCATGGGATCGTGACCCCGTCGCAGGGGCTGATGAACCCCAACCACTATCTGGCGGCGGCGATCTCCTACCTGTTCGGTGCGCGCACCGCCTGGCCGCGGACCTGCGCTGTGGGCAAGACCATGGTGACCAGCGCGATGCTCGATCGGCTTGCGCTCAAAGTGGGGCGACCGGTGATCGAGACACCCGTCGGCTTTCGCTGGTTTGTCGATGGCCTGGGCAGCGGCGCGATCGGCTTTGCCGGGGAAGAAAGCGCCGGCGCCTCGTTTCTGCGGCGGGACGGCACTGTCTGGACGACGGAGAAGGATGGGCTCCTGCTCGGCCTCCTGGCCGCGGAAATCACCGCATCGTCGGGACGCAGCCCGAGCGAGCTCTATGGCGGCCTGACACAAGAGCTGGGCGCGTCCTTCTACGAGCGCACGGACGCGCCCGCGACGCGCGACCAAAAGGCCATCCTGGGGAAGCTTCAACCCGACCAGGTCACGATCGCGCGGTTGGCGGGCGAGCCGCTGCTTGCGGTAGAAAGCGCCGCCCCCGGCGGGGCGCCGCTCGGCGGCATTCGAGTTCGGACCCGCAATGGCTGGTTTGCGGCGCGCCCTTCCGGAACGGAGGACGTCTACAAGATCTACGCGGAGAGTTTCGTCAGCGGGACGCACTTGCAGGAAATTCAGCGCGAAGCCGGAGAACTTATCGGCGGGGTCTTCGAGCGCACCGAGCCCCCCGGCTGACAAAGCCGTCACGCATCGCGCGGCAAATCGTTCGGATCGCCGTTTTCGGCCAACCAGCCGCCGGTAAAACCCGCCTTCAGCAAACCCTCGCGGATGTAGGAACAGCCGCGCATCAATTCCCACAGCATGCCGCTGTTGTAGTTCTCGATCATGAGCACGATCGGGCCTTTGTTCAGGCCAAAGTGCCACGGCGAAACCCACCAGCCGAAGGGGTTTCCAGGTTCTCCGGGGTGAGTTGGATTGAACGACGCTTTGAAGCCGTAGGCGCGCGCTTCCTTCAGCTTGGCCTGATGAATGCAGAAGCCGATGGAGGGCAGAACAATCTCAGGGGCGAAGGGCAGGGAGGCGACGATGGCCCAGGGCGCCAGCGTGCCATCGTCGGGTCCGTAGGGAACGCCTCGTCCCAGGTAGTCGAAGAAGCTGCGCTCGACGCCGTCCAGCTTGAGCGTTGCGGGCCCGGGTCCTTCGCTGGCGGTTAGCCCCCAGCAATGCTCTCCGTAGTCGACAAATTTGCGCGGATTTTCGATCGCATAACGTTGCTGCACGTAGGTGGCGCGACGACTGTTCTCGAAATAGTCGATGCCCTTGTCCCGCATGAACGCGTCCTGGATGCCCCGAAAATCGATCCAGACGTGGGAGAGTTGATGCGTGAATAGCGATCCTGAATAGACGTAGTCGTAGCCGTAACACTGCTCCCAGCGATAGGTCGACAACCAGGCGTCATAGCTGTCCCTCGGCAGGGGGTGAGTTGGTGAGGCCAGCCCTAGAACATAGAGCAGCAGCGCTTCGTCATAACCTTCCCACCGATACGCGATGAACCCACTTTCGGGCCGCCAGCCGTGCGTGACCGTTCGACCGCCGTTCTGCGCCCACGCCCAGTCCGCCCGAAGATAGAGCGCGTCGGCCAGGTCGCGAATTTCACCTTCGTCGGGCGACGCGCCGGTAAAATAGGCTCGGGCCGTCAGGGCCCCAGCCAGCAGGAAGGCGCTATCGATCGTGGAAAGCTCGCATGCCCAGGCGCGCCGGCCGGTCTGCATGTCGAGAAAATGATAGTAGAAGCCGCGGTAGCCGGTGGAGTCCGCCTCCGGTCCCTGCGGGCTGTTCCAGAAGAACCGCAAAGTGGTCAGGGTGCGCTCCGTCGCGAGCTTTCGCGTCATGAAGCCCCGCTCGACGCCCACCGGATAAGACGCCAGCGCCAACCCCGTCGCGGCGATGCTGGCCGGCCAGTTCTCCGCAGTCTTGTCGAGGATCAATCCGTTGGCCGGGTTCACCTCCTTGAGAAAATAGTCGAAGGTCTCTCGCTGCAGCGCTTCCAGGTCCGCCTGACTGGCGCTCTGGGCACGATTCATGACGCACCCGTCCCTCGGAAAGCTTGTGGCTGGCTCTCGTATCGCGCGATCACGTCCCTCAGTCTCGTGCGCCGGGTTCGACATGGCCGCCGAACGCGAAGCGCATCGCCGACAGCAGCTTTTCGCCGAAGGTGTGCTGCTCTCGGGAGCGAAAGCGGGCGAACAGGGCTGTGGCCAACACGTCGGCCGGGACCGCTTCCTCGATCGCGGCCTCGACAACCCAACGGGCTTCACCGCTGTCCGCCACGCTTCCGGAGAAGCCTTCAAGGTTCGGGTCAGCCGCGAGGGCCTGAGCGGCGAGGTCCAGAAGCCAGGACGGGATGACGCTGCCTCGCCGCCAGACTTCGGCGATATCTGCAAGGTTCAAATCATATCGTTCCTCCGGGGGCAGGGCGGGGGACCCCTTGCCTCGGAGAATATCAAAGCCTTCGGCATAGGCCTGCATAAGACCGTATTCGATACCGTTGTGCACCATCTTCACGAAGTGGCCGGCGCCAACCGGTCCTGCGTGGATGTAGCCGCGCTCGGCCCGGGGATCCGCATCATCGGCGCGCGGGGTGATTGGTATCGTTCCGATCCCTGGCGCAAGCGACCGCAGGATCGGATCGATCCTGTCCACCGCCTCGCGGTCGCCACCGACCATCAGGCAGTAGCCGCGCGCCAGGCCCCAGACTCCCCCCGAAGTCCCGACATCCAGGTAGCCCAGGCCCTTAGCCTTCAAGGCCTTCGCCCGACGGACGTCGTCACGGTAGTAGGTGTTCCCGCCGTCTATCACGGTGTCGCCGCGCGCCATCGCCGCCGCCAAGGCGCCGATCGCGTCCTCCGTCGGGACCCCAGCCGGCAACATGACCCAGACGTGTCGCGGCGGCGCCATCTGATGAACCAGATCGACCAGGCTCTCCGCGGCCGCGGCGCCCTGGGAGGTTAACGCGTCGATGGCGCGGCGGTCGAGGTCATAGACCACGCACCTGTGGCCATCGGCGAGCAGGCGTCTGGCGATGTTCCCCCCCATGCGGCCCAGACCAACGATTCCTAGCTGCATGAGGGCCTCAAACTGCTCTGGTGGCCGCGGCGCTGGGCCGGCGCTATTATGACGCGCGGCGACCTGAGAACTTACAGGCCCTCCCGTGGGTACTGGGAAACGCTACCCGGTCACCTTCACTTCGGTCGGTTCAAGCGCCGCCACGCCTGGAAGTATCTTGCCGGCCATCCATTCCAGGAACGCGCCGCCGGCGGCGGAGACGAAGGTGAAGTCGCCAGCCACGCCGGCCGCATTGAGCGCCGCTACGGTATCTCCGCCGCCGGCTACGGAGAGAAGCTTGGCTTCACGCGTCAGAGCGGCCGCCGCCTTGGCCGTCCCAACCGTTCCGCGATCAAAGGGCGGCGTTTCGAAGACGCCGAGCGGTCCGTTCCAGATGAGGGTTTCGGTGTTGTTCAAGGTGCGGATCAACGTCGCCAGCGTTTCCGGCCCGGCATCGAGGATACGCTCGTCATCTCGCACTTCGCCATGGCGACGAACGAAGGTGGGGGCGCCGGGCTCCAGGCTTGTGGCCACCAAGACGTCCGTGGGCAGCAGGAGTTCACAGTGGTTCCGTTTGGCGATGTGTTCAATCTCGCGGGCGGTCTGGGCCATGGCCTTCTCCGCGTGACTCGCGCCGATCGCCCATCCCTGCGCCAAGAGGAAGGTGTTGGCCAGGCCGCCGCCGATGGCGAGACGGTCGAGCCTGGTCACCAGGGTCTTCAGCAGGTCGAGCTTGGTGGAGATCTTGGCCCCGCCGACAATCCCCATGAGAGGGCGGCGGGGCTTCCCCAGTACCCGCTCCAGCTGCTCCAGCTCGCGCTGCATCGCCAGACCGGCATAGGCCGGCAACAGATGTGCGACCCCCTCTGTGGAGGCGTGGGCGCGGTGGGCGGCCGAGAAGGCGTCGTTGACATAGAGGTCGCCGTTGGCGGCCAGTTCGCGCGCGAAGGCCGGCTCGTTCGCCTCCTCGCCGGCGTGGAAGCGCACGTTCTCCAGCAGAGCGACGCCGCCGGGCTTGAGCCGGTCAACCGCAGATTTGGCCTCGGCGCCTACGCAGTCATCGGCGAAGGCGACAGTCTGTCCAAGCAATCCTGAGAGCGGATCGACGATCGGGCGAAGACTCATCGTGGGGACGCGCTTGCCCTTCGGCCGGTCGAAGTGGGCCAGCAGCGCCACCTTCGCGCCCCGCTCGGCGAGGAGGCGAATTGTCGGAAGCGCCGCGCGCAGACGCGTGTCGTCGGTGATGCGCCCGTCCTGCATCGGCACGTTGAAGTCCACGCGCACCAAAACGCGTTTGGCAGACAGTGCGCCCGCCTGATCGAGGGTGCGAAACGTCATGGACAGCGACCTGTCTGAGGATCCATGCCTCACGACATGCCCAGGGACGGCTGCAGCCCTGGACGAGCGAACACATCGCCACCGATGCCCATCGCTGTGTCCGTGGCGGCGATCGAGCGATTTCTCGACGGCTCGCGCCCACTTAGAGCCCTTATGGCGTCGATGGTCTCTGGGATCACAATGGCCTGGTTGTCTACCATGTAGGCGTAGAAGAGCTCGTCGCCATGCACCTTGAGCATGTCGGCCCAAAGCGCGACCTCATAGAGATCGCCCCGGGGCCGGCCCCGATCGGCCATCAATTCCTTGACAGAATTGAGGGCTTCCAAACCGTACTCCTCCCGCATCAGCAGGATCCGGGACGAGGTTCTGAAGGCGTCGAGCACCTCTTCCCTGGCGGCCGCACGGGTCATCTGCACCGACCAGTAGTGCAGGTGGCCGACGGTTTCGGGCACCTTGACCGCCATCGTGATGACATCGAGCTCGGGATCGACGGTCTGCGCGTCCGGCCCCTGGTGGCTGGGTATTTCGGGCTCCGGGGCGAGGGTGTTCATGAGCCCGCCGAGGTGGCTTTCCCAGGGGTCGGTGGCGCGGCGAAGAAGCGTGCCACGGGCGCGGCGCAGGAGCCCGGCGCGCTTGAGGGCCGTCAGGGTGCGAACGGTGGCTGTGGTGTTGCAGGAGACGACCCGCGTCGCATCGCGCCCCACGGCAGTCTCGAAATTCGCCTCGGCCACGAAGGAGTGGCCGGCGATGGCGTGCTTCTCGCCTCCGTGAAGGATGAACTTCAGGCCGCGCTCGCGGTAGATTGGGACACTTGTCGCGGCGACACGCTTGGGCGTGCAGTCGACGACCACGTCTGCGCTGCTCAACAAATCTTGCAGCCCGCCAGCCGCCGTCATACCGGCGGCGCGCAGCGCTGGGAGCGCCTCGGCTGTACCCGCGAACAGCGGCACGCCCTTGGCCTGGAGGACGCGCGTCCGCCAATCGGTCGATATATCGGCCACGCCCGCGAGCGTCATGTCGCTTTGAGCCATGATCGCGTCGGCGACACGTTTGCCTATGACGCCATAGCCGTTCACCGCAACGCGGACTTTCGTATTCATGGCGGGTTCCTGGGCGATCACTGCCGCGGAAGACGTGGTCCGTCGCTGAACCTTACATCGGCCTGTCGCCCATGGCGGGATCGCGGGGGTTCTCCCGTCGGCTACAGGCTCGAGGGTCGTCTGCCGTCAGCCGGCTTCACTCCAAGGTTACGCACTCCCTCGGCCAGCATCCGGGTCCGCTTGTCGGCCAGGACACCCACCAGGCTGTCGAAGGCGTCTGTGAACTGGCGCACACCTTTGACGACGAGAGCCTCGGTGACCCCATCCAGATCCAGGCCCAGACGTTCGGCCAAGGCCAGCACATCGCGAGCCTCGGACAGACGCTCAGTCAGGCTCGGGCTGACGTGGCCGCGACTGCGGAACGCCTCCAGCGTTTTGGCTGGCATTGTGGCGACGGTGTCCGGTCCGATCAGCGACTCCACGTAGTGAACGTCCGAATAGGCGGGATCCTTGACGCCGATTGAGGCCCACAGGAGCCGCTGGGGGGCCGCCCCCGCGTCGGCGAGCGCTCGCCAGCGAACGGTGTGAACCATTTCTTGGTAGCGCTGGTAGGCAATCTTGGCGTTGGCGATGGCGACTTTGCCCCGCAGGCTTGTCAGCTCGGCGGCGTCTGACCCGGCCTCGGCCTGCAACCGGCGATCGATCGAGGCGTCGATCTCGGTATCGATGCGGCTGATAAAGAAGCTGGCGACGCCATGAACCTCGGATAGATTCCCGCCGTCGGCCCTCAAAATCTCGAGCCCCTGCACATGGGCTTCAGCCGCAGCCAAGTATGCCTCGATGCCGAAGAGCAAGGTGACGTTGATGTTGATTCCCTCGCCGATCAACTGGCGGACCGCCGCCGCGCCAGGGCCCGTTCCGGGGACTTTGATCATCAGATTGGGCCGATCAACCGTGCGCCAGAGTCTTCGTGCCTCGGCGACGGTCGCCACGGTGTCCATCGCCAGGTGAGGCGAGACCTCAAGGCTTACATAGCCGTCGCGGTGTGCTTGCCGATCATAAGCGGGGCGCAACTGATCGGCTGCGGTCCGGACATCGCTGATTGCCAGCCGCTCATAGAGTTCCGCCGGGGCCGCTACACCTTCGTCCAGGAGCCCCCGCAAGCGGTCGTCGTAGTCGGTCCCTTGGCCGATCGACTGTTCGAAGATCGAGGGATTTGATGTCAAGCCCATCACGCCGTCACTGTCGATCAGGCGCTGTAGCTCACCGTTCTCGAGAATCCTGCGGTGGATATAATCCAGCCAGACCGACTGGCCCGCGGCGGCAAGGTGCAGGAGGGGATTGCTCATGTGTCGGCCTTGTCGTGCCTGAGCCCTGCGGCGGCGGCGAGCTGGCGACGAGCGGCCTGATAGATGTGATCCGCTGTAAAGCCGAACTTCAGCTTCAGCGCCTCAAAAGGCGCGGAGGCCCCGAAGGTGCGCATGGCGAGAATCTCGCCGTCCGCGCCCGCATAGCGGTCCCAGCCGAGGGGGCTGGCGGCTTCCACCGTCACGCGCGCTGTGACGCTCTGAGGCAGCACGCTCCCGCGGTAGTCTGCGTCCTGTTGTTCAACAAGCTCCCAGGATGGCATCGACACGACCCGGCTGCGCACGCCTTCGAGCGCCAATCGCTCATGGGTCTCCAGACACGCTGCCACCTCGCTTCCGGTGGCGATGAGGATGACCGCCGGCGGTTCGCCCTCGGTATCGGCCAGAATGTAGGCGCCGCGCGCAAGACCGGTGGCGGGGGCGTATTTCGAGCGGTCCAAGGTGGGCAGGGCCTGGCGCGACAGCACCAGGCACGCCGGACCGCCTGCCCGGGCCAGGATTGTCCGCCAGGCTTCGGCCGTCTCGTTGGCGTCGGCGGGGCGCACCACCAGCAGCCCCGGAATCGCGCGCAGCGCCGCCAGCTGCTCGACGGGCTGGTGGGTCGAACCGTCCTGGCCGACGCCGATGGAGTCGTGACTGAAGGCGAACACGACGGGCAGCCGCATCATGGCGGCCAGCCGGGTCGGCGGGCGCATGTAGTCGCTGAAGATCAGAAAGGTCCCGACAAAGGGGCGCAGGCCCGAGAGCGCCAAGCCGTTGGCGATCGCAGCCATGGCGTGCTCGCGGACGCCGAAATGCAGGTTGCGACCGGCGTAGGTGTTCCACTCGAAGTCACCGGCGCCGGGAAACTCAAGCCGGGTCTTGGTGGACGGCGCCAGATCGGCGGAACCCCCGACCAGCCAGGGCAGGCGCGCACCGATGGCGTTCAGGACCTTGCCGGACGCGTCGCGGGTCGCCAGGCCCTTGCCGGTCGGCTCGAACGTGGGAATGTCCCGGCCCCAGCCTTCCGGCGGCTGCCCCGCCAAAAGGAGGCGAAGCTCTTGGGCCAAGTCGGGGTGGGCGGTTGCCAGGCTTTCGAGCGTTTTAGCCCAGGCCGAGCTTGCGGCCTGTCCGCGGGCCCCCAGGGTGGCGGCGAAGTGGCTTCGAACACCCTCCGGAACCTTAAACCTTGCGTCTTCGGGCCACCCATAGGCCCGCTTGGCCAGCCTGGCCTCCGCGGCGCCCAACGGATCGCTATGGGCTTTGGCGGTCCCTTGCTTGTTCGGGGCGCCGTAGCCGATGACGCTCCTCACCCGGATCAAGGTGGGCCGATCCGCGGTGGAAAGAAAGCAATCGACTGCCTCCGAAAGCGCTTCGCAGTCGTTGGCGTCAGGCACTTCCAGCACGGCCCAGCCGTATCCGGCGAACCGCTGGCCTACGGCCTCGCTGAAGGCGAGCTCTGTAGAGCCCTCGATCGTCACGCCGTTGTCGTCGTAGATCCAGCAGAGGTTCGAGAGCCGAAGATGGCCGGCGATCGAGGCAGCCTCGCCTGTCACGCCCTCCATGAGATCGCCGTCGCTGCAAAGCGCATAGACGTTGTGATCAAACACCGTAATTCCCGGACGGTTGTAGCGCGCCGCCAGCCAGCGCTCCGCCATCGCCATGCCGACGCTGTTGGCCGCCCCCTGGCCCAGGGGCCCGGTTGTCGTCTCCACGCCGGCGGTCAATCTGAATTCAGGATGGCCGGCGCAAACGCTGTCCAGCGTGCGAAAGCGCTTGATGTCGTCAAGACTGACGGCGGGCCCCGCTCGCGGTCGGCCCCTTTCATCGATCGCCCTGACCCCGG
>NZ_CADEGK010000094.1:16754-17815 GCF_902826855.1 uncultured Phenylobacterium sp.
GACAGGTGGAGCAGCGCGTAGAGAAGCATGGAACCGTGACCGGCCGAGAGGCCGAAGCGGTCTCGATCAGGCCACGTCGGGTTCTTGGGGTCGAAGCGAAGAAATCGGCTCCAGAGGGTGTAGCCTACCGGGGCCATGGCCATGGGCGCGCCGGCGTGTCCGGATTGGGCCTGCTCGACGGCGTCGATGGCCAGCGTGCGAATGGTGGTGATCGCAAGTCCGTCGACAGCCTCGTCGACTGCGACTACCCGCAGGGCGGCCGAGGCCGCCTGCTCAGCGCTGGAAGCTGGCGATGTCATCCGTACAACCATCTTGCTGCGAACTCCCGCATGGTCGCAGTGAGGGGCGGGCCTTTCGCCGGAACGAGCCACTGCTCCCGGACGACGCCGAGCGCGCTGAAAGATTACAGCCCGGACCCAGGCGCCTCCGGCGCTCAGCCGTTGAAACGCATACCGATGAGATGATGGAAAGCGCCGGACTTCAGCTTGCGCAGTCGTTGCGTTCGGACTCGAGTGCCTCCTGACCGCTGACATTATGCGCACCGCAGTGGCTCCTGACTGGCACGAGATTGGGCAAGTCGCCGCGATCGCAGCGCTGCGGACCGTCCGGAATGCAGACACGTCGACAGTCGTTGGGCGCGTGGTGGAACCCGGTTGGCGGCGCTGGACGCGCCGGTCAGGTCGGAGAACGCTGGGCGTCGCCTGAACGGCGCAGGCGCGGGATGAAGGCCGGCGTGGCGCGCTTGTACGCGGCATGGACCTCGCCGAAGCAGGCGGCGGTCTCGCGCTCTTCGCTGACGGCCAGGCGCCAGTACATGACCAAGAGGACCGGGAACATCGCGAGCGTGAGCAGTGTCGGCCATTGCAGCAGGAAGCCGAACATGATGAGAACGAAGCCGACGTATTGCGGATGGCGGACGCGGCTGTACGGGCCGGTCGTCGCCAGCTTGCCTTCGCGCTGGGCGCGATACAGCACCGGCCAAGCCGCCGAGATCGCCCAGAACCCGCCGCCGATAAAGGCGAAGCTCAGCAAGTGGAACGGACCAAAGTGGGGGTTAGCTT
>NZ_CADEGK010000095.1 GCF_902826855.1 uncultured Phenylobacterium sp.
TGTTTACACGCTTTCTACGGACAGGGTAGCGCCGACGCGGCGCATCAAATGCTCCCGCCTTGGCACTCGTCGAAGTCTGCCTGATACGACCGCCGATTAGAGAGCTGTGTCGTCTTCGTGGACGCATGGTGGGCCATCGCAGCTGCGTCCTCCAGTGTGCCGCCATTCTTGAGATGGGCGGTGATGCCCGTCGCCCGGAGGGTGTGATTGCCAAGCTTGGTGGTGATGCCGGCCCTTGCGGCCCGGCGACCAATCATGGCGTAGGCATTGGCTTGTGCCAGTGACCTCTTGCTCAAGACCGCCCTGCCCCGCTCGATGGTGCGGAAAAGCGGTCCCTTTTGATCTCTCCGCAGATCGCAGCCGTCGAGATACGCGTCGAGATAGGCCTCTAACGAGTGGTGGCAGGGCATTTCGTGGATCTTGCCGCCCTTCTCTTGCAGTCGCACCCATAGGCGCCGGTTCTGGACGTACGCGTCTTCAACCCTCATCCCGAGGGCGGCCCCAACGCGCGCGAAACTGAACACCATTAAGCCTATCAGCGCCCGGTCGCGCAGGCCGGCCGGTGTCGAGATGTCGATCGCATCGAGAAGTTGGCGCGCCTCTGTGGGATCGAGCACCGGCGTCTTTCCCCGGCGAACGCTATGGGGTGGCCCACGCACGGAGGCGGCCGGATTCAGCGGCACGACCTGGCCCATCACCAGCCAGTCAAATAGATGGCGGATCGCGGCCAGATGCTGCTTTGTTGTGGGCGCCGACCGGGCGAGGCTCAACGACTCTATATACGAGCCGACATGGATCGGCTGGACGCCGGCAACCGACTTCACTCCCCTACCCTCACACCAAGTGAGGAAATCGAGGATCGCGCGGGCATAGGCGCGGCGGGTGTTGGCATTACGGATGGTCGCGGCGAAGAATTCTAGGAAACGGATTTGCGCCCGCTCGCCGCCCGCTGTGATGAGGGTTGGCAGAGGCGCGTTGCCCGTCGTGGCGAGCGCCACGCCGCTCATTGAATTTGCTCGTCGCCTGCGGCAGCTGCAGCGACGTCCTCAATTGGATCAAGTCGATATTTCGCTGACGCGGCGATCACGATCTTTGAAGGCCGGGGCATATTGTAGATGCCGTTGGCGACCCACGAGGCTGTCTGGGTCGCCCCGCTTGCCTCCGCAAGCGCCACCATCTCGTCATGTGGAACGAGGTACCAGTCACTAGAGATCGGGAACGCTATCCATATATCGCGTCCAAGGTATTTCCGATCGATCGTCCACCTCGACTTGAGTTGAACCTTGCGCAGTCGGCCATCGCCTTCGTGCTGAAGAATGAAATCTATGCCGCCATCGTAGACTGGCAAGAAAGCGTTGAAGCCTTGGGATAGAGCCAGGCTCACAACGGTGTTGCGGTTTACGACTTCCCGGACCTGCGCTCGATAGCGGCTCATAACGGTCCCCTTTATATGTGATAATGTCCTTTATCACATATAAATCGCGCCACGATAGCTCCTCACGCTCTGCTGCTGCCTCGCGTGCGCCCCTCAAGTTGTTGCCGACCTTGGTGGGAGAGCCTGTGGGGTCGGTGTCTCGACCCTCTACGCCACGCTCGCCCGTTAGCCGGCGTCCCAGCTACCTGACGTGAACCGCGACTCCATAGATCTTACATCCATCAGATCTGCAGACACGTCGATGATCGTCGCTTCCCTGACCAACGCCTCCATGGACGATTCTAGCGCGGCGATCCCAGACCAGTACCGCAGGCAATCATCGTCGAGTTGCTGCTCGGAAGCATACCCCCAGCGCTTCGTCATGAGGTCGCCATGCTTATCGAGGAAGGCATTTTTCTGCATCGAGGTAAGCCATGCCGTGTCATGGAACTCAGGGTCTGCCGCGAGCACGGTGTAGATGTAGCCACGGGTGAGGCCGTAGCCTTTGAACTCGGGGCTTGGCGACAGATAGACCGCCTTGTTTCGCGCCAAGCAGTCTGGAGGCCTGAAGCGCTCGAGGCGCTCCTCGATGGCGGCGCCGGTGACGCGGGGGTATCCTCGCGGCGTGAGCACGGCCCCGACCGCGTGCACCGTGTCGCTTAAATGGTAGAACGTGAACAACCGCATCTCCATGTCGGCAGCGGCAAGGCTAGGGATCTAACTCGCCCAAGATTTTTCTCAGGCTGGCCGCGATCTGCCCGACGAAATTCGGGACGTAAGGCAGGGCGGCAATTGTTTCGGCCACATAGCGCGCCACTAAAGGTTTGTTGCGGCCGGGTGCGATATTCAGTGCGTCCCGGGCAGCCTGGACCTGCGCCGCATACCAACCAGGCCACTCGGCCAGGTCCCTATCCATCTGGCTCTCCCAGTCCTCGCTCAGGATCGCGAATTTGTCGCCGACCTGGGCCGCCGGCAGGTCCGTCTCTGGAATACCAAGCAGGCGGCAGACGGTCCGGTTCGACGCCCTGTCGGCCGGCGGCTTCGAGGCGTCGTTATCAAATATGACGAAGACAGGAATCCTGTGCGCCATGTAGAGCTGAGCCACCGTGTCGATCGGGGACTTTCCGCCGGCGACGACGATCGAGATTCCCTCTTCATCGAGGTTCAGGCCGGCAGCCCGAAGCAGGATCGGCAACGCCTCTCGCTCCGACGCACCCTCCACCACGAGTACGACCCTGGCGAAAAACGCCTCCGCCATCTCGTTCGTTCTGACGCTGCGAAGAAAGGCGCGGCGGGACGCATCCGTCATGGCTTGAAGTGGATGCAGCTGCTGGCGCGCATGGAGTAGCGCCGGCGCAGATGTTATGCGCGCCTGGGTACAGACCTCCTCTTCCTCGTCCGCGCAGCGATCGACGATCACGATTCGCTCGCTGCGGGTGACGTCTAGGAATGCGGCCGAGTGGGTAGAGACGAAGATCTGATTCCCCTGCCCAGCGAGAATTTCGAACTGCGCCATAAGGCTGCGTTGCGCGTGCGGGTGAAGATACAGTTCCGGCTCCTCGATCCCTAAGACCGCGCCCCCCCGGAAGGACTTGGCGAACGCCTGGAAGAGGGCCAGGACGAGCAGGTTTCGCACACCTGAGCCGACCTCGGCGGGCGATTTGGCCCTGCCCCGTTCGATGAGCGTCGGATATAGTCCGCGATAAAGATTGGTCTCGTCCAACGTCCGGAACTCGAACGCCACGTCGAATTTTGCGGTGCGAAGCTGCGCCGCGAAGGCCTCACGAATGTTCGTCTCGAATTCCTGATAGAGATCGGTGCGGAGGAGGCCATGTGCTTGGTCGAGAACCACGCGGAGTTGTGCCATCGGCCCGCCCTCCCCTGCTCCCTTTAGATCGTCATGAAGACGACGAACCGCCTGGCCGAAAAGGGACCAGCGAGACATCCCGAACTGGCGGTCAAAGTTTCGGCCCGCGTCGACGTAGGCGAAGGCCAGTTTGCTTCGTTGGTCGTTGTTAAATCCCCGGACCTGGATCCCATTGTTGTCGTACACCTCCAACGGCCAGCCCCGCCCGGTGTTGAAATCGATGCACGAGATGGGAGCGTCAGCCAGCTCCAGGCGGATCTCAATGTCCCGAGTACGGTCGCCGGCATAGAAATCCGAATCTTCCAGATTGGCCGGCATTGGCCACCGATCGCCGAGGAGGAAATTGATGGCGCTCAGGATGTTCGTCTTGCCGGCGTTGTTGGGGCCGACCAGGACAGTGATGTCATCTGGGTAGAATTGCAGGTCCTTGATGGACCTCCACCTTTTGATCGCTACTCGTGTGATCCTCATGAGGAGAAGCTACGCTATGAAGTGCGAAGGTGAAAACGCTCCCCTTAGAGGCGGCGTCGTCCGCCAGTTAGGTCAGAATTTGGAGCCCGTGCTTCTGGACGATGCTGAGTAGCTTGAGCGCGGCGCCGCTCGGCTTTTTGGCCCCGGTTTCCCACTTCTCGACCGTGCTCTCGCTGGTGTTGAGGTAGCGGGCGAACACAGGCTGACTGACTTGGTTGGTCTCGCGGAGCTGCTTGATCGCCGCCGGCCCGATGGCGGGTGTTATGGCGAGGCAGGTTTGATCGAAATCGCGCATGGTCGCTTTCTCGAGCGTGCCGGCGCGCTCCATGCCAGCGATGGCGGTGTGGATCGCCTCGAAGGCGGCGCTCTTGAACTTACGCGTCGCGGTCATTGCAAATCTCCGTGCCCCCGGAAAAGTAGCACTTAGTGCGAGGCATATAAGTGGCAGCATCGCGCGCGCCTAGGTGGCTTCGCCTTTTCTGCTGGCCGTCCGGGTGAGGACTTCTCTCGTCCGTCTGTCCGATAAATGCCTACATATTTCGGACTCGAAGACGATAGCGCGTCCTGTCTCCTGAACGCGTGGCGGCCAGCTGCTGGAGAGCTTCGCCGGTAATGCACCCGCGAACGCCCGTATTGGTCTTGCGTGGTGTTTACGTGTCCACATGAGGACATGTCCGCGTGTGGCGCTGCGCCCCCTCCCATGGGCCTAAGGCTTGCCTTACCAACCGCCACCGCCGACCCTTGCTGCCCCTTCGCCCACGGTGATGCTTTCGATCGTGGTGAGCCGCGCACCCGATGATTCACCCATAAACACCTAAACGACCAGCCTCACGGCTATGGGCTGAGGCGCTGTCGTGAGGAATGACTGGCGCGTCGGCTGCGCCGACCAGGCTCTAGTCGGGAGCACGGCCCCTCCCCGAGCCGCCAAGGCGTCTCGGCCATCCGGTGACGATCCTTCGCGCGCGCTGAGGCGCAAGGCGGCCTTCGGCCAAGTCTAGGCGGCGCGCCGGCGCTGCCTTCGCGCTCTTCATTCATTCCAAACTGTGGGGCTGGAAAGGCGCTGCCTCTCCCGCCCCCGCAAGGGTCGCGCCCGGGCCGTGCCTCGCTGCGCTGCGGCCGCCCCCAGACCCAGACGCGGCCCTTGCCCCCCACCCTCTCCGCCCTCGCCGGGCCGGCAGGGATCATGCGCGGCATGACCCGCTGCACGGATCAGGAGAGTTCAAGGTGAAGCATCAGCCCATCTCATCGACCGACCCCTATGCCCGGATCACAGGGCGCATCCTCGCGGATCTTGAAAAGGGTGTCAGACCCTGGACCAGGCCGTGGAGCGCCGAACACCTTGGCGGACGGGTCAGCCGTCCCTTGCGGGCCACGGGAGAGCCCTACAACGGGATCAACGTCCTACTGTTGTGGATGGAGGCGACGGCCAGCGGGTTCGTGTCTCCGACCTGGATGACTTATCGCCAGGCGCAGCAACTCGGCGGCCAAGTGCGTAAAGGCGAAAAGGGCGCGCCCGTCGTTTACTTTGGCCAGCTGAGCCGCGATGGCGAGGAGACAGATGGCGATCACGGCGCCGAAGGGCCGCCGCGCGATGTGCGCTTCCTCAAGAGTTACACTGTGTTCAACGTGGCCCAGATCGACGGTTTGCCTGCCGGGTTTGAGCCGAGCGAGTCCAAGGCCCCTGCCCTGCCCGCTTGTGGGCGCATCGCGCGGGCCGAGGCCTTCTTTGCCGCCACGGGTGCAGAGGTTCGTCACGGGGGCGCCCAGGCCTATTTCGCCTTGGCCGAGGACCGCATTCAAATGCCGCCCTTTGAGGCCTTCCGCGACGCCGAGAGCTACTATGCAACGCTCGGTCATGAGACGACCCATTGGACGCGCGCGCCGAGCCGATTGAACCGGGATTTTGGGCGTAAGCGCTGGGGCGACGAAGGCTATAGCCGGGAAGAACTTGTCGCCGAACTGGGCTCCGCGTTCCTCGCGGCCGACCTTGGCCTTTATCTTGAGCCGCGCGAGGATCACGCCGCCTATATCGCCAGCTGGATTGAAGTTCTCCAGAACGATAAGCGGGCGATTGTGTCGGCCGCGGCCCATGCCGAGCGCGCCGTGAAGTTCCTGCACGCCTTGCAGCCACAGGAGGGCGCGCCTTAGCGGGGCGCGGATGGAGGCCGCCCTTTGGCGGCCCCTCCCCTTTTCCACCCACCCGCCCGGCGCGCGCTTCGCGCGCGGACAGGATTGCGAGACGAGCCCCCATGCGCAGCCGCTCGGGCGGCCGGCCCGGCAATTGCTCGTCGTTTCAGAGGAATCGGCATAGCGGACGTGTCCACACGCGGACGTGTGGAGCGATCCAGGCGAGTTTCTTAAGGGTTTGTTTACCAAGTCTGGCGAAAGTCGCTTTCGTGGACGTGTCCACACGTCGGGTTGAGGACGTGTCCGTCTGCGGAGGTGTGGACGCGAGGGCGTGTCCGCCTGTTGAACCATCCTCATGTCCGCCTGTGGACGTGAGGACACGCTACAGAGGTCTGCTTCCCATGAAGACCATATCCATCGTCAGTCAGAAGGGCGGCGTCGGCAAAACAACCGTGGCCGTCCATCTGGCGGTCTCCGCCGCCAACGCCGGCTATACGGTGGCCCTGATCGATCTTGATCCGCAGGCCACGGCGGCGCAGTGGGCCGACTGGCGTGGGACGGAAAATCCCGCCGTTGTGGCCGCCCCCCACGGCCGGTTGGCCGCAACCCTGGCGGAGGCGCGCAAGTCTGGTGTCGATCTGGTCATCATCGACAGTCCGCCGGCCGCTGATAGCGCCGCTGTCGCCGCCGCCAAAGCGGCCGACCTGGTCCTCATCCCAACCCGGGCTTCGGCGTTCGATCTTCACGCCATCAAGACCACATCGGAGCTGGTCCGCGTGGCTCAGAAACCCGCCTATGTGGTGCTCAATGCCGTGCCGCCACGGGCTACGGCGCTGATCGAGGAGGTAGCGACCGTCATCACCAGCCTGCAGCTCGCGATCGCGCCGGTCTGCTTGGTGGATCGCGCGGCCTTCCGCCATGCCGTCATCAACGGCCAGTCGGCGGCGGAATATGAGCCGGCCGGGAAGGCGGCCAGCGAAGTCGATCAGCTTTACACGTGGGCATGTGGACGCCTGGACATGTCCACACGTCCTCAATCTAACTCTGAGAGGGCAGTGGCATGAGCGCGCGTCCCAGTCTTGCATCGCGGCTGGCGCAAGCTGCGGGTCCTGCAGTGGCGCCCGCGCCGGTTCCAGCACCAAACCCGCCAGCGCCATCGCAGCGCCCAGCCCGGGCGCGCAAGGCGGCCGAGGCGCCCGCAACAGCGCCCGCAAAGGCCCGGGTCGGCAAGACTATGGTTGCCGGCTATTTTTCGCCAGAGATGGCGCGCGCGGTGAAGTTGCTTGCCGTTGAGCGCGGCGTCACCGTGCAGGCGCTGATCGGGGAAGCCTTGGATCTCGTCCTTCGCCAAGCGGGCAAGCACCCAATGGGTGAGCGATGATGTCCCAGCACCTGAAGGCGGGTAGGGCAGGGGAGGGCCGATGAGCGCCCGCGCTGACCCGCACCCCATTCGGGATTTCTTTATCGCCGACCTGATCGACTACGCGCCCAAGGACAGCGCGGAGATGATGGAGCGACCGTTTTTCTCCATCGCCAAGCGCAAGCGTAACAAGCCGATCCACTACGAGACCCCGGACGGCAAGCTGTGGATCAAGGTCAATGGCAACCCGACCCACGGCATGGCGACCATCTGGGACGCCGATATCCTGATCTGGTGCATTTCCCGGATCGTCGCCCAGCGCGACGCCGGCAAGAACGATCTGCGGCCGATCATTCACACGACGCCCTACGAGCTGCTCAAGGGGATCGCCCGCGGCACCAGCGGCCAGGACTACATTGAGTTGCTCCGGGCCATCAAACGCCTGCGGACCACGGAAGTTGAGACCAATATCCGGGCCGGCAAGCGCCGCTATACCGCCTTCCACTACCTCGGCGACATCGAGGGGGAGGGGGAGGGGATCGACGACCCCGAACAGCTCAAAAGCCTGACGTTGCGGGTCCCGGATTGGCTGCTGGACGGCATCATGAGCGGGAACATCCTGACGCTTGATCGGGAGTATTTCCTGCTGACGGGCGGCATCGAGCGGGCGATCTACCGCGTCGCGCGCAAGCACGCGGGATCTCAGCCGCACGGCTGGACGGTCAAGATGACCACGCTCTACGACAAGACCGGCAGTGAATCGCCGCTGAAGAAATTCACCTTCCGGATTCGGGAGATGTGCCGGGCCGACGAGCTGCCCCGCTACGCCATGCGTGAGACGACGACCCAAGACGGAAGTCCTGCGGTTCACTTCGTCGATCGTATGTATGCCCACGAAGCCGCCAAGGAGCGCCGTGGGGCCGATAAGAGCCAGCGGGGCAGAGAAGATGCCCGCGCGGCGTGGTTGGACGCTCAGCGCGATCCACGGGCGTTTGATGGTGCGTGGACGGCTTGGATCGAGGGCGGATATCCGCCAGACGGCTTTGTGACAGCCTGCGCTGACAAACGCGCCAACATGCCGGGGTAGGCCCAGCGCCTCTTAGCGGACGTTCCCAGCGTCACGGCGCGGGTGGTCATTCACTGTCGCTTGTAGTCTTCCCGCATAGGGCCCACCTTGCTTCAACTTATGGTCAAGCTGTGATCTGCTCGAGAAATGATCAAGAACGCATTCATCGCCGTGCTTGCGCTTTGTCTGGCTTGGTTCGGGAGCGCCCTCGCGCGGGTCGAAAACGAGCGCTACGCCGGAGTCCTCGGGATGTGTGACGAGTTCTCGCAGCCGCTGGACCATGTGAAGAAGTTGGACTGCCTCAAAAAGCAGAAGACACGCACCAGCCCCGTTTGGCACGTGCTCTACGGCCTGGGCGTCATGGGCCGTGTTTAAGCGATCCGCCTACGCTGATAATCTGAAGTCGCTTATGCCAGCGATCTATGAGCGCGCGTGCGAGCGCGCTGCCGAGGCGGGCGCCGACTCCACGGACGATGGCGTACTGGTTTTTCTGGGTCTGCTTCATTTTACCGTTCACGCGCTGCTCAGGGCAAAGCGGATAAAAAAGGCAGACGGTCCAAGCATCTACGGACGCGCACGCATGGTGATCGTGAACGACGTGGCCGCTACAGGGACGTTCGGGAACTCGGTGATTGAAGAAACGCAATCCGCGTTCGTCCACGCTCACCGAGAGCACGGCGACTCCGGTTGGCACAAAGCTTACGTCGCTGACCTTGAGGACAATTGGAGCGCATCCCAGGCTGAGCTTGTCCGCGTGATGAAGCTTGAGAGCGAAAGCTAAAAGCCGTTTACGCAGACACGCGGGTTCGGGGTTCACGCCACCTATCCGCGGCTAAGCACCCCATCCTCATGCGGCCCCTCCCTGCGAAAACCCTCTCCTAAGCCATCGGACCGCGCCCTTGCAAAGTGTCGGGTTTTTGCATATATGAGGTGTCGGGTTTTTGCAGGAGGTCGTTGTGCAGAAGGCGAGGACTTTAAAGCAGAAAATCGAATACCGCATGAGTCGCCGGACTCGTGACGACGTGTTCCTTCCGCGTGAGTTCGCTGACCTTGCCGGCGACGACCAGGTGCTGCGCGCCCTACGGACCCTCGTTCAGGAGGGCCGGCTTATCCGCCTGGGGTACGGCGTGTATGCCCGGGCGACGCGTTCGCGGCTGTCGGGCAGGCCCATGGTGGATAGCGCCAATGGCTTTTCAAGCGCTGCGCTGCAGGCGTTGACCAAGTTGGGCGTGCCCTGGGAGCCTAGCGATAGCGTGCGCGCCTATAATGAAGGCCGATCGACGCAGATCCCGGTCAATCCGGCGGTCAAGGTGAAGAGCCGGTTCAGCCGACACCTGTCGGATGGGCGGACGGAGCTGCGCCTTGAACGGTAAGCCGGATCGTCAAACGCTCCTTGAGGTCCAGGACCACTTCAATCTTCCGTCGCCTGCGCTCGTGGAGAAGGATTGGCATGTGGTTCAGGCGCTCGCCGCGATCCGGAGCGCGGCGAGCGACGGCCTAACGCTGGCCTTTGGGGGCGGGACCGCTCTTGGGCGGGCCTACGGCCTGCTCCAGCGAATGTCGGAGGACGTTGATCTGCGGGTGATTGGGGAGAACGCGACCGCTCGTCCTGCTCTGAAACGCCTTCGTCGAGACGTCTCCGACCGCCTGCGCGAAATAGGATTTATGGTCGAGCCGCAGCACACGACGGTGCAGCACAACGACACCTATGTCCGCTACGACCTGCCTTACGACCCCATCATGAAGGGGGAGGGCGTGTTGCGGCCGGAAATTAAGATCGAGATCTCAGCTTTCCCGACACGTCGGCCGCTGACGGAACGGCCGGTGATTTCATTCGTGGCCGAGGCCGGCGGAGGGCAGGCTGAAATTCCCGGGATCGCTTGTGTGAGCCTGGTGGAGATCGCCGCGGAGAAGTTTGTCGCCTTGACCCGCCGCAGTGGTGAGGCGTTCGCGAGCCAGCAGGCGCTTGATCCAACCCTGCCGCGCCACGTTTATGATTTGGCTCGCCTGGCCGGTCATTACGACGCCGAGGACGCCGCACAGCTGGCGCTCGACACCATGAAGGACGATGCCGCGACCCGCGGCGATGACTTTCCGGCCTACCAGGCCGATCCTTTGGTCGAGACCTTCAGAGCGGTGGACACCATGGCTACGCACCGCGAATTTGCTGCACAATATTCGTCACTTATGGAGACGATGGTGTACGGCGAGAAGCTGCCTTTTGAAGCTGCAATGGGCACAGTGCAGAGCTTTCGGGACCGGCTGACGCTGGGATGACGGCGGCACGCCACATAGAGGGCCGAGCGCCCCGGAGGGCTCGTGGTTTTAGGAACCCGACTCAATCCGTTGAGCGCGCAGGGGATTTTGGCACGTGGTTTCAGGAACCGGGGAGGGGAGATGAGTCGCGGATCAACGCCCGATTCGCCCCTTGAGGGCGAGTCCGAGACAAAAATCGGGGGCCAGAGGAGGGCTAATGCCCGCTTTTGTCGGGCAATTCAGGCTCGTGGTATTAGGAACCGGTATTCTCCGGCAAGGCACGTGGTTTCAGGAACCGGCGGGCGCCGCCTGGGCAGCTTGAAAGCCCGTGGTATTAGGAACCTTTAGGGACGTGGTTTTAGGAACCTGTCCCGCGTGGTTTTGGGAACCAAGGCCCGTGGTAACGGGAACCGGGCGCGAAAAATTCGCTAGGGAAAACAAGGAGATACTAAGCCTTTGATTCGGCTTAACTCTTTAACTTCCCTATATCTAACAGAATCTCTTCTAACGGCCGGATCGATAAAAAGAGAAGCATAGTCTCCGCCTCTTGGGGGCTACGCCCCCGCCGGCTCGCTACGCGGCTTTGCCGCTTCGCCCCGGATCGCAAAAGCGATCCTCCCACCCGGCATCCCCCAGAAGGAATCGGCCTTCGGCCGATAAAATGATGCTCTTGGGATGCACCGACATAAACCCAGAGCCTCCACCTGGGTCGACAGTGGGCTGTATCAAACTCAGCAAGTGTCCTCCGAGGGAGGCCATGCATTTTTGGCGGGGAATCCCGGGAACCGATGCGGGCTGCATCCAGGCCTGGAAAAAGCGAGGGCGAGGGCGAGGGCGGTTCCTGGGATTTTCCGGGCAGGTTGTCGAAGGCTAACGTCTACTTTCGGCTTGGCGCCAACTGGCGCGTTCGCACCCATAGGCGAATTTAGCCGGCAGATCCGAGCTTCTGGAGACACCGGACTAAGTGTGCATCCAGCGCCTTCATATATTCGCTCCCCACCTCTGCACGAAAGCTGATGAGGTCACTACCGCCCTTAGCACGGTTGCAGGGCCCACACGCAAAGACCAGGTTATGAAGGTAGTCTTTGCCGCCGTCTTTCCTCGGACGGAGGTGATCGCGAGTGCAGTCATGAGAAAGGGGTTGTGGGGGCATCCACGTCTTGCAATGGAAACAGTGACCGCCGAACAACTCGAAGGCAGACTTCAGGGCCGCAGCCGCACCCAAGTCCTGGCCTGTCTTCCCAACCCGGTAAAGCGGAACGCCGTTACCGTCGATGCGCGCAAATTTGATCGCGTTGTACGGCTTCTTAGCAAGAGGGTGCGCCGCTAGAGCTTTGTGCAAGGCAGACATCGCCGCCACTCTGGCTGAGCTAAGGTTTCGGTCGGATTACCACCCGTTAGTGAAGCTCCGACCGTCTATTGTAGGGGCCTTGATCACGTCGGTCTGAATAGGTCCCGGAATTCGCTGTCCGCGTAGAACCGCACTTTGGCAGCGATCACCGGAGCCTGCCCTTGGCACAGGAGAATCTCCAAACTCGAATCCAGCCGCATGATTTCGTCGGACGTCATCAGCTCGCGCCGCGACAGGTGCGTTGAGGTGGAGCTGCTCTTGGTCTCAAAAAGCTGCATACCGCCGCGCGAGGTGCTGGTGCCTGTGGTTTGATAGCTCATGGTTGTGGCCCCGATCGATTTGGACACCCAGCTCGCCGTTTCCACGTCCGCGACGTTGAAGATCTGCATTAGGCCGGCGTTCGAGACGAAGGTCCCGGCCCGCTCGCCGTAGGTGCTCCAAAGCTGGTGCATGTCCTGCAGGATCGGCCAGAGCTGAAGCCCGTAGCCGGCCATCAGTCCAAAGGCCCGTTCGACCGGTTCCAGGCGGCCCAGCGCCGCGAATTCGTCGAGCAGGAAGAGGACCGGCGTTGCCGGCAGGGCAGGGGACCTCGCCAGGTCGCGGATGGCCTGGGCCACCAACAGGCGCAGCCAGCGGGCATAGGCGTCGAGACGTTCGGGCGGCAGCACCAGGAACACGGTCGCCTTGGTCTCCTTGAGATCCGCGAAGCGGAATTCGGAGCCCGCCATAGTGTGATTGATGCGAACGCTGTCGAGAAAATGGGTGTGGCGTTGCGCCGACGACAAGACGCCGGCCGCCTCGCGCTCGCTCTTGCCCAGATGCCGGTTGGCGGCCCGCCGAACCAAGCCGCCGGCAGCCTGGCTAGCCTGCATGGCGACCATCAGATCGCGGAACTCCTGGGGCGCCAGGGTGAGCAATTCACGGACGCGGGCGAGATTGCGGGCGGCGCCTGTTTTGGCGGTGACGACATGGAGGATCAGGCCGGCGATCAGCGCCTTGGCCTCCTCGTTCCAGTGGGCCTCGCCGACCTGACCGGGTGGGTCATGCACCAAGGCGTCGGCGAGCAGGGCGGCGTCTTCTGCGAGATCCAGGCTGTGCGGTTCAAGACTGTCGAGGGGGTTAAAAGTGGCCGACGGTTGGCCAGATACGCCGAAGGGGTCGAGCACATAAACCGGCCCGAACCGCCCCCGCGCCCGGGCCGTCACCCGGGCGTTTTCGCCCTTGGGATCGATGCACAACACCGAGCGATCGGCCGTCAGCAAGTTGGGAATAATGGCGCCCACACCTTTGCCTGAACGGGTCGGCGCGATGGTAAGGAGGTGCGCCTGTCCAGCGTAGTGAAGGAGCTTGCCGCCGCGCCGGTTCTCGCGGCCGACGATCAGTCCAGCGCCGCCGCCGAGACTGGCCTGCACTTGACGCGCGTCGGCGAAATGGGCCGAGCCGTGAACGCCCCCTCTGGCCGCGGCGAGGGGGAATTGGGCGTTAAACCAGCCGAGCCCGCTGATGGCCCCGAGCACCCCGCCGGCGATCGTTACGCCGTAGTGCAGGGTGGTATCGATGTGCGCAGTGCCGGCGAGCGGGATCAGCAGCAGGCGGCCGATAAAATAGCCGACTAAATAGCCGCCGCCGACGTAGGCGGTGAGGGCCACCAGCCGCAGCAGGACCCTCACTGTTCGGCCTCGAAAACTTTCCGGCCGCGCCGGCGCCAGACCTCCACCAGGCCCGCGCCGCCCTCGCCTTTGAGCATGTCGGCGAGACCGAGGAAGGCGCCGTAAAGGGCCGCGCGATCATCGTCGGTAAGATCGACCAGACCGGCCTTTTGGACGAGGCCGCCCAGCTCGATCAGCTGACGGGTGCGAGCGCGGCGTTCGACGGCCCAGCCGCGATTGTCAGCACGGGCGCGTACCGCCTCAACGCGCGCCATGGCCGCCGCCGTTCGCCGCTGCGCCTGGGTTGTCGTCTGAAGGTTGGCCAGCGCCTTTGCGGGACCGCGTGCGGCCTCGAAAGAAGGCGGCCCCGCGTTGGCGCCACCCCTCCTGTGCGTCCGGTTGTTTCGCGCCGTCGAGGGCTTCGAGCAGAACGCCGGCCAGGGTCTCGGCATCGAGCCCGTCGGCCCCGGTCGCGATGACCAGCTCGCCCAGTTGGACGACCTTGCGCGCCTTCAGGGTCTTGGCCTTGTCCTGCAGCGCTCGAAGCTCAGCGTCGATATCGCGGGGTTTTCGCACCTGTCTTCTCCCAGTGTGCCCGCCCCCTCGCGAGAAACGTAGCAGCCGACTCCCTGGTGTCCAGCTTGGCCAGGGCGGAAATGCCCCGTCAGTCACGAAACGACGGAAGGAGATGAGTGCGCGCTTATACGTCGTGCCGACGTGCGCTTGAAACGGAGGGAGTTTGGCGCAATGGTGCGCCATGGCGATCTATCATTTCAGCGCCAAGGTGATCAGCCGCGCCAACGGGTCCAGCGCCGTGGCGGCGGCGGCCTATCGTTCGGCCTCCGAGCTGCACGATGATCGCTTGGGGCGGTCGCACAACTTCAGCAACAAGGCCGGCGTCGAGCATTCCGAGATCATGGCGCCGGAAGGCTCGCCCGAACGCTGGCAGGATCGTCAGACCCTGTGGAACGAAGTCGAGGCGTTCGAGAAGCGCAAGGACGCGCAGCTCGCCCGGGAGGTCGAGTTCTCGATACCACGTGAGTTGGACCAGGCTCAGGGCATCGAGCTGGCGCGCGATTTCGTGCAGCGAGAGTTTGTCGATCGCGGCATGGTCGCCGACCTCAATGTGCATTGGGACATCGGGCCGGACGGCCTGGCCAAGCCCCACGCGCACGTCATGTTGTCGATGCGCGAGGCGGGTCCGGACGGCTTCGGCAAGAAGGTCCGGGAGTGGAATAGCACCGAGCTTTTGAGCGAATGGCGGGAGGCGTGGGCGGGGCATGTGAACACCCGCCTGGCCGAACTCGACATCGATGCGCGCATCGATCACCGGACCCTTGAGGCGCAGGGGATCGACCTGGAGCCGCAGCACAAAATCGGGCCGGCCGGCGCGCGCCGCGAGGACCGGGGCGAGGACGCCGAACGCGTTCTCGATCACCGCGAGATCGCCCGGCGCAACGGCGAAAAAATCATCGCCGAACCGAGTGTGGCCCTGGACGCCCTCACCCGGCAGCAGAGCACCTTTACCGACCACGACCTGGCCCGGTTTGTTCACCGACACACCGATGACGCCGAACAATTCAGCAAGGCCATGAGCGCGGTGAAGACCTCACCCGAGCTGGTCCCGCTAGGGCAGGATGGCGCCGGCCGAGACCGATTCAGCACGCGCGAGATGCTCAGCGTCGAGCAGCGCTTGGAGCGGTCGGCCGAGCAGATCGCGGGGAGGGGACAGCACCGAGTGTCACCCGCCGCCCGGGACGTGGCCTTGGCGGGTGGCCAGGCGCGTGGCCTGACCTTGGCCGGCTCTCAGCGCGACGCTCTGGACCACATCACCGGCGCTAAGGATCTGGCCCTCGTGGTTGGTTACGCCGGCACGGGTAAGAGCGCCATGTTGGGCGTCGCCCGCGAGGCGTGGGAGGCGCAAGGCTACCAGGTGCGGGGCGCCGCTTTATCGGGGATCGCGGCGGAGGGTCTGGAGGCCGGGTCGGGGATTTCTTCGAGGACGATCGCCAGTCTCGAGCATGGCTGGGCGCAGGGCAGGGACGCACTTTCAGCGCGCGACGTGCTGGTTATCGACGAGGCCGGGATGATCGGCTCGCGGCAGATGGATCGGGTGCTTGCCCATGCTGACCAGGCGGGGGCCAAGGTCGTGTTGGTGGGCGACGCCGAGCAGCTCCAGGCCATCGAGGCCGGGGCTGCGTTCCGCGCACTCACCGAGCGCCACGGGGCCGCCGAAATCACCGAGATCCGCCGCCAGCGGGAAGGCTGGCAGCGGGAGGCGACGCGGGAGCTGGCCACAGGCCGCACAGGCGCCGCGCTGGACCGTTACGACGCGGCCGGCATGGTGCGGGGCCACGAGACGCGTGAAGCGGCCCGCAGCGCCCTCGTGGAGGGCTGGGACACGCTCCGCCAGGCCAAGCCCGAGGTCAGCCAGCTCATGCTCGCCCACACCCGGGTCGATGTGGCGCAGCTCAATCAACTAGCGCGCGGCCGGATGCGCGATGCCGGCGAGCTGGGCGCCGAGCAAATGGTGGTGACCGAGCGCGGCGAGCGGGCTTTTGCAGCCGGGGATCGGGTGATGTTCCTGCGTAACGAGCGGTCGATGGGTGTGAAGAATGGCACGCTGGGGACCGTCGAGACGATCGACGGCTCTCGCCTCGTCGTCCGCCTGGACGGCGCGGAGCGACGCCAGGTGCAATTCGATCTCAAGGACTACGCCCAGATCGACCACGGCTATGCGGCGACCATCCACAAGAGCCAGGGCGTCACCGTGGATCACGCCCATCTTCTGGCCAGCGATGGCCTGGACCGTCACGCGGCCTATGTCGGGATGAGCCGTCACCGGGAGACGCTGGCCGTCCACTACGGCGCCGACGACTTCAAGGATCGTCACCAGCTCACCCGAACGCTGGGCCGGGAGCGCGCAAAAGATACGACGCTGGATTACAGCGGCGCCTTCGCAGAACGGCGCGGACTAGGGCAATCGGACATCATCGTGCCGCGCGGGGCTGCGCCGCCGGCCGAGCGGGCGCCGTCGCGGTTCACAGGCTTCAAGCCACGTGCGACGCCGGCCACGGTTCGCACGCGCTCCGCAGCCCCTGCAGCAGTCCTGCAGCGCCCCGAGATCGCTGAGGGTGTGCGCGGCTATGCCCGGGCCTTCGCCGACATCGAGCGGATGCGAGACGGCGGGCTTCCGATCCTGCCTCACCAGGACCTGGCGTTGAAACGCGCCGAGAAGGCCTTGGCCGCCGCCAGTCCGGAGGCCGCGCACGATCTGCGGTCAGCCCTATCGCGCCAGCGCGGTCTTGCAGGCCGCGTTGACCAGCCCGGCGGAATGGACGCGATCGGTAAGAGCTTGGCCCGAGAGAACCAGGTGCGGCTCGACCCCACTCTACGCGCCGAGCGCTTCGTAGAGCGCTGGACAGGGCTGAAGGCTCGGCACGCCGAGCTGGGTGGCTGGCAGCACGCCGACGCACGACGCAAGGTCGAGGATCGTATGAAGACCATGGCCAAAGGCCTTGGCCGCGATCCCCAGGTAGAGTCGCTGCTGTCAGTTCGCCGAAAGGAGCTTGGGCTGGCGGCTCCATCAGTCGGCCGGAACCTTGCCCAGGATTTGGCGCGGTCGCTTGGTATCGGCCGAGGGCTTGGCCGCTAGGAGGACCCATGGCGCAGGACGAGGCGGAAGACGCGGCGGCAGAGGCCTTCGAGGCGCTCAGGGCTGAGGTGACGCAGTTGCGGGCCGGCGTGGAGGGCCTGTCGGCTGCGATCCAAGGTAAGGCCTCAACGGATTATGCGCCGACGCTGGGCGCCATCGCCAAGAGCCTGACCGCGATCGAGGCGCACCCTGCCCTGCAAATTGCGCCCGAGACGTTCGCTTATCGCCTTCGGGAGGCGACCGAGCTTTCGACGCAGCAGGGGCGCCGTGAGTTGGGGAGCGCCGTGCAGCGGGTGGTGACGGCGGGGGCCGATCTGGAGCGGCTAGCTTCTGGCTGGCGCACAGGGCGAGAACAGGGCCGTCAGGTCGCGATCATGACCGCCATCGGCGCCGGGGTCGGCGTCATCCTATGGGTTTGTTTCTCTGGGCCAATTGCGCGTGCCCTCCCCGCCGGTTGGTATGTGCCCGAACGGATGGCAGCGGCGACCATGCGCCTTGACCGCAGGGAAGCGGGAGAGCGGATAATGAATAGTGTCGGTCTCGAGAGCAGCCGCCCTTCTCGAAGCGATCACGGAAAGGATCGG
>NZ_CADEGK010000096.1 GCF_902826855.1 uncultured Phenylobacterium sp.
CCCAGCTGCACGCCGGCGGGAAATTCGACCAGAACTCCTACAAGGTCTCCGGCGGGCTGCACGGCGTCGGCGTCTCGGTGGTGAACGCGCTCTCCGAATGGCTGAAGCTGAAGATCTACCGGGGCGGCAAGTCCTACGAGATGGAGTTCCGGCACGGCGACGCGGTCTCGCCGCTGATCGAAACCGGCGACGCGCCGATGCGCGACAACGGGCTGCCGCTGTCGGGCACCGAGGTCACCTTCCTGCCGTCGCTGCAGACCTTCGCCTTCATCGACTTCGACCTGAAGACGCTCGAGCACCGGCTGCGGGAGCTGGCGTTCCTGAACTCCGGCGTGACCATCTGGCTGAAGGACAACCGCGGGGCCGAGCCGTTCGAGGAGGTCATGCACTACGAGGGCGGGATCGAGGCCTTCGTGCGCCACCTCGACAAGGCCAAGACGCCGCTGCTCAAGGCGCCCATCGTGGTGCGCGGCAAGCGCGAGAACGTGGAGCTGGACCTGTCGCTCTGGTGGAACGACGGCTACCACGAGAACGTCCTCTGCTTCACCAACAACATCCCGCAGCGCGACGGCGGCACCCACTTGGCGGCGTTCCGCTCTGCGCTCACCCGCCTGATCACCAACTATGCCGAGAGTTCCGGCGCGGCGAAGCGCGAGAAGGTCACGGTCTCCGGTGAGGACGCCCGCGAAGGCCTGACCTGCGTGGTCTCGGTCAAGGTGCCGGACCCGAAGTTCTCGTCGCAGACCAAGGACAAGCTGGTGTCCTCGGAAGTCCGCCCGGCCGTCGAGGGCCTAGTGGGCGAAGGGCTCTCCTCGTGGTTCGAGGAACACCCGGCCGAGGCGCGGCTGATCGTGCAGAAGATCGCGGAGGCGGCCGCGGCGCGCGAAGCCGCCCGCAAGGCCCGCGAACTCACCCGGCGCAAGTCGGCGCTGGATATCTCGTCCCTGCCCGGCAAGCTCGCCGACTGCGCCGAGAAGGACCCGGCCAAGTCGGAGATCTTCCTGGTGGAGGGCGACTCGGCCGGCGGCTCGGCCAAGCAGGCCCGCAACCGCGACAACCAGGCCATCCTGCCCCTGCGCGGCAAGATCCTGAACGTGGAGCGCGCGCGGTTCGACAAGATGCTGGGGTCCGAGCAGATCGGCACCCTGATCATGGCGCTGGGCGCCGGCATCGGCCGCGACGAGTTCGACATCGAGAAGATCCGCTACCACCGGATCGTGATCATGACCGACGCCGACGTCGACGGCGCCCACATCCGCACGCTGCTGCTGACCTTCTTCTACCGGCAGATGCCGGAGGTGATCGAACGCGGCTACCTCTATATCGCCCAGCCTCCGCTCTATAAGGCGTCCAAGGGCAAGTCGGTCCGCTATCTCAAGGACGATCCCGAACTCGAGATCTACCTGATCGACGAGGGCGTGGACGGCGCGGTCCTGGAGCTGTCCTCCGGCGAACGGCTCACCGGCAAGGATCTGCTGACCCTGGTGCAGAGCGCCCGGGCGGCGAAGGCCAACATCGAGCGCCTCGCCGCACGCGCGCCGGCCTTCGCCATCGAGCAGGCGGCCCTGGCTGGCCTGCTGGGCAATTCGGTCGACGTGGCTGAGGCTGCGCGACGGTTCGACCTCTACGCAGAGGAGGGCGACGGGGCCTGGGCGGGCGAGCCGGCGGCCGGCGGCGGCTATGCCTTCTCCCGCGTGAAGCGCGGCGTCTCCGAGAAGCTCGTGCTGGACGAATTGCTGTTGCACGCGGCCGACGCGCGCCGGCTGGCGGAACGCGCCGCGGCGATGGCCGAGACCTTCGCGGCCCCGGCCACCTTCACCCGCCGCGATCGCGTGACCAAGGTGCGCGGGCCGCTGGACCTGGTGAACGCGGTCATGGACAACGGCCGCCGCGGCCTCTCGATCCAGCGCTACAAGGGCCTGGGCGAGATGAACGCCGAGCAGCTCTGGGAGACCACGCTCGACGTGGAGGCCCGCACCCTGCTGCAGGTGAGAGTGAACCACGCCGACGACGCCGACGACATGTTCACCCGCCTGATGGGAGACCTGGTCGAGCCCCGCCGCGAGTTCATCCAGGAGAACGCCCTGGACGCCGAGGTCGACGTTTAGGCTTCGCCGCCGCTGCGCTCAGAGCCAAGGTCTCCCGGTGGTCGGCTCACTCCGCGCGGCCGGGGAACCCTGGCATCTGCCAGCCGAACAGGATCGCACCCGCCCGCACCGTGAACGCGGCGAGGAAGCCCATCAGCACGGCGACCGCCCCAGGGACCGCCATCGCGTCCAGCCCCACGAAGACCGCCGCTCCGATCAGCGCCGGGGTCACGTAGAGTTCGCGCCGCAGCAGGATCGACGGCTGGTGGGCCAGGACGTCGCGGATCACCCCGCCGAAGGTGGCGGTCAGCACCCCCATAACCACCGCCGAGAACGGCGGCACGCCGAGCGACGTCGCCTTTAGGGCGCCGACCACCGCGTAGGACGCCATGCCGATCGCGTCGAGCCAGAGCAGGGTGCGCTCGCGGCCCTGACCCCAGCCGAACACCCAGACGCCCACCGCCGCCGCCAGGCAAACCGCCACGTACTGCGGGCGCGCCACCCAGAACACCGGGGCGTCGATCAGCAGGTCGCGCAGGGTGCCGCCTCCGACCCCGGTGATGGCGGCGAAGAAGCCGAAGGTGATGATGTCGTGCTTGGCCCGCGCCGCCGCGAGCGCCCCCGAGGCGCCGAACACCGCGACGGCGGCGTAGTCCAGCGCGGTGAGCGTGGCGGCGAGCGGGTCCATGGCAGCGCCTTAGTGGGGCGGGCGACCGCGCCACGCAAGCTGAGGGGTGTCCGCTTCCGGACGCTCAAGCGCGGGCGGTCGCGATAAGAGTCGTATAACTCACTGTTTTTACCATATTTTCTGAGCTTCAAGCGCGGCCGCATACTCAGTTGCAGGCCGGACGCTCCCTCGTCTGCGCCGTTCAACCGAAGGAAGACCCACCATGCGTCGCCATGCCCTTTTGTGCGCCTTGATCGCCGCCCCCGCCGCCCAAGCCCAGTTGGCAAACGAACCGGCAACGTCCAGCGTAACCATCCGACTTGATGACCTCGATCTGACCAGTTCGCCCGGGGCCGAGACGGCCCTGCGTCGCATCCGTCGGGCCGCCGCCCAGGCCTGCGGGGCATCCCGCGGCCACCCGGACCTGACCCGCACCGTTCCGAACGCTCTCCGGACCTGCCGCGCGGCCGCAGTGGACACCGCCGTCGCCCGGGCGGGCGTTCCTGCGATCAGCCAGGCTTATGCCGCGAGCCAGGGCGCCCGGATGGCGCTCGCCCGCCGCTGACGCTGGTCCGGCCGGCGCGGCGGGCGCCGGCCGGACTCCCTCGCTCCAACCTGGAGGTGACGCGCGGCCGGGGTCCGGCTAGAAGGCGCGCCCATGTCTGAACCCAAACGCGGCTGGTTCGCGCGCCTCACCGAAGGGCTGACCAAGTCCTCGAAGCAGATGGGCGAACAGATCGCCCAGGTCTTCGTGGCCAAGGAGCCGCTCGACCAGGCCAAGCTCGACGAACTCGAGGAGATGCTGATCGAGGCCGACCTCGGCCCGCACTCCGCCGCCCGCATCACCGAGCGCTTCGCGGCCGAGAAGTTCGGCAAGGACGTCGACGAGGCGGAGATCCGCGACGCCCTTGGCGTCGCCATTGGCGAGGAACTTGCCTCCCGCGAAGGGACGTTCGACCCGCTGTCGGGCCCCAAGCCCTACATCGTCCTCTTCATCGGCGTGAACGGATCGGGCAAGACCACCACTCTGGGCAAGATCGCAAGCGACCTCGTCCGCCGCGGCGCCAAGGTGCTGGTGGTGGCCGGCGACACCTTCCGCGCCGCCGCCGTCGAACAGCTGAAGATCTGGGCCGACCGCGCCGGCGCCGACTTCATCGGCCGGCCCACCGGATCGGATGCGGCCGGCCTCGCGTTCGATGCCGTGGAGCAGGCGCGCGCCCAGGGCTACGACGTGGTCCTCATCGACACCGCCGGGCGTCTGCAGAACAAGCAAGGGCTGATGGACGAACTCTTGAAGATCATCCGGGTGGTGAAGAAGATCGACCCCGAGGCGCCGCACGAAACCCTGCTGGTGCTCGACGCCACGGTCGGGCGCAACGCCCTGGCCCAGGAGAACATCTTCGGCAACCAGATCGGCGTCTCAGGCATCGTCATGACCAAGCTGGACGGCACCGCCCGCGGCGGGGTGCTGGTGCCGGTGGCCCAGGCCTCCGACAGCCCCATCAAGCTGATCGGGGTCGGCGAGGGCGTCGATGACCTGCAACCCTTCAATGCGCGCGCGTTCGCCCGATCGCTCGTGGGCCTCACGGAGCCGGTGCGATGACCCAGCGGACGCGAGACTGGATCCGATATTTCGTCGACTACTCGGCCCTGGTGGTCTTCCTGGTCGCCTACTTCCTGACCGGCCGGAATATCGCCAACGCCACCTGGGCCCTGGTCGCCGGCTCAGCCATCGCGCTGCTGGTCGGCCTGGCGGTGGAGCGAAGGCTGGCGCCGTTTCCGCTGATCGCCGGCGGCGCGGCCCTGGTGTTCGGAGGCGCCTCGCTGTTCTTCCACGACCCGCGCATCCTGAAGATCAAGCCCACGGTCATGAACGGGTTCTTCGCGGTGCTGCTGCTAGGCGGCATGGCGCTGGGCAAGAACCCTATGCGGCTCCTGCTCGGCGACGCGTTCAACATGCCCGACGCGACGTGGCGACGGCTGACCATCAACTATGCGGCGCTTTTCCTGGGCCTGGCCGCGCTCAACGAGTTCGTCTGGCGCACCCAGCCGGAGGCGACCTGGGTGCTCTTCAGGTTTCCCGGCATGATGGTCCTGACGGTGGCTTTCTCGCTCGCGCACACGCCGCTACTCATGAAGTACGTCAAGGCCGACGAACTCCCCCCACCCCCGACCGAGTAGCGGTCACGGAGGAAGGCGCCTATCCGACGGGGTGGGTCGGGAAAGCGATGTTGAAGGGGCGCAGGTGCGGATCGGCGAGCCGCTCGTAGCGGCTATCTGGCAGGCGGCCCAGGATCAGGCCGAGCAGGGTCGAAGCGTCCACGTCAGCCGGCGGCGGCTCGCCGTTCAGCTGCCGCCAGAGCGCAGCGGCCTCCTCGTAGATCTTGTGGTCCCGTCCATCCATCGCCTGCCCAACCCCTCGGGCGTCGCGACCGTTCCAAATAAAAATAAGTTAATTTCGCAGCTTAGCTGAGCGCTAGACCCGGATGTCGAGGAAAGAGCCTGGCCTCGGGATCTTCTGCGGCGCTTCGGCGGCCGGGGCGGCCGCTCGGCTGACCGTAGGTGCTGGCGGCGCGGCGGCGGGCTCCGCCGTGGCGGGGGCCTGACCCGAAATCATCGCGAAGAACGCCTTCTGCGCGGCCAGCTTGCCAGCGTCCTGCGAGGGCGCTGGGACGGGTGTGGTCGCCGGCGGAAGCGCGGAGGGTCGGATCGGGGTCACGGGCCTGCCGGGATATGGTTAACGCGTCGACCCCACACTGCCCCCGACGCCTCAACGCAGGGTTAACGGACCAGCTTGGCCAGCGCCTCGGCCTCGGCCTGCGTCATCGGTCCAGTGTGCTTCTGCAGGACCTGGCCGCCCCGGGCGATGACGTAGGTCTCCGGCACCCCCGTGACGCCGAACTCCACGCCGGCGCGCCCATCGCGGTCCACAAGGGCCTGGGCGTAGGGATCGCCGAGCCGGCCCAGCATCGCCTGGCTGTTGGGCGGAGCGTCCTTGTAGGCGATTCCGACAACGCGGACCTGGGCGCCTTTCAGCCCCATCAGCACCGGATGCTCGATCTCGCAGGGCGCGCACCAGGAGGCGAAGAAGTTGACGATCATCGGCCCCTCGGCGGCCGCAGCGCGCAGGCTGACCGGCGTCCCCTCCTTCAGGGCCGGCAGGGTGATGTCCGGGATCTGGCGTCCCACCAGGGTGTGCGGCTGGTATTTCGGGTCGTGGCGCAGGGCGAAGAAGTAGAACAGCGCGCCGAGCGCCAGTAGCGCCGCCAGCGGCAGGACCGCAATCCAGCGGCTCATTTTCGCGACAGCTCTTCGAAGCGCCGCTTCCAGCGTCGCGCGTGGTTGAGCGAGAAACCGATCATCGCGGCGAACACCACGATGGGGATGGCGAAGGACGGGACGATGAACTCGGCGTACTTGAAATCGAACACCGCGAACCCCCCGTCCCCGGGCCTCTGGCCGCCCTCAGCGCTGCGGCCTCGGCGCGGCGGCGCCACACCTCGCCCCGGATGCGCACAAGCCACAGCGAGCCGAAGGCCGACATGTAGGCCAGCGCCATGATCAGCAACGGCTGCAGGAACACCGGCGCCAGCGTCGGCCCGCCCTCGCGGAACACCGAGGAGCCCTGGTGCAGGGTGTTCCACCAGTCCACGCTGTAGTGGATGATCGGCAGGTTGACCGCGCCCACCAGGGCCAGGATCGCCCCCGCCCGGGCCGCCTTCTGCTCGTCGTCCATCGAGGCCCGCAGCGCGACGTAGGCCACATAGAGCAGGAACAGCACCAGGACCGAGGTCAGGCGCGCGTCCCACACCCAGTAGGCCCCCCACATCGGTCGGCCCCAGAGGGACCCGGTGACCAGCGCCAGGAGCGTGAAGCCGGCCCCCAACGGCGCGGCCGCCTGCGCGGCGGCGTCGGCGAGCGCGTGGCGGAAGATCAGCGACAGGAAGCTCGCCCCCGCCAGGCAGACGTAGACGAAGCTCGCGAGCCAGGCGGCGGGCACGTGGATGAACATGATCCGCACGGTCTGGCCCTGCTGGTAGTCCTCCGGCGCGGCGAAGCCCAGGTAGAGGCCCCAGGCGGCCAGGGCGAGTGCGATCACCCCGAACATCGGCGCCGCCCAGCGCGAGAACGCCATGAAGCGCTCGGGGTTCGACAGGAAGGCGGGCGCCCAGGTCATGCGTCCGGCATAGAGTCCGAGCGGCCGCCTCGCAAGCGGCCTAGCTCCGCGGCCGTACCGGCGGTTCCGGCGGTGGGGGCGCCAGCGGAGCCCGATGGGCCATCGGCATCGGCCCGTGCATCATCATCGGCCCGCCCATTCGCCCCCCGATCACCAGCATCGGCATGGCGTCGAACGCCTGCTTCTGCTTCGCGTCGAGCTGCCCGTAGAAGGTCTTGATGGCGGCGACCTTGCGGTCCATCTCGGACTTATGCTCGGCCGCCCTGGCCTGCATGTCATCCAGCCGCTGCAGGGTGGTGCGGTCGTCGGCATGGTGTGCGAACCGGACCATGTGGTCACGGCCGTGGCCACGGCCATGGTGCGGCGGGGTGGCCTCGAGGAAGGCCTTCAGCGCCGGTCGCTGCTCCGGGCGCAACTGCAACAGCCGCGACACGGTCTCCTCCCGCCTGCCCTGGTTCGCGGTGTCGTTGTGATGGCCGCGGTGGACGTCGGCGTGGGCGGACCTGGCGTCCTCCCGCGCCGGGCGGGTGGTGGCTGCGGGGTCCGCTGCGTCCGCGGCTATAGCGACCGTGGCCCCGGCGGCGAGAGTGATTGCGGCTCCGGCCAGTAGCCGGATCATGGGCGTCTTCATCTCAAACGTCTCCGGATCGACGATCCCGTCGTGAACACAGCTCAGGCCAAGCTTGCGGCCGAAACGCGGCGCCCGGGATTAAGCTTTGGTCATCTTCAGCTTAGCGCGTTGCGGCAGGCGGCGGCCATGGCCAGCGGCCCGAGCGCGACGGCCATGGCGGCATAGGCTCCCAGCAGCGCGAATCCACTGCGCCACGGCAGGCCGCCGGCAAAGGCGTCCAGGGCGCCCCCGCCGAAGATCACCGGCGGGACGAACAGCGGCAGCACGATCACGGCGGTCAGCAGCCCGCCGCGCCGCGCACCCAGGCTGAGGGCCGCGCCGATGCCGCCGGTGAAGGCGAAGGCGACGCCACCCAGGAGCGCCGTGGCGAAGATCAGCGGCGCGAGCTCCGGCCGGGCGCCCAGCGCGATGGCCGCGACCGGGGCGGCCAGCGCCAGCGGAGCGCCCGTCGCCAGCCATTGGCCGAGGCACTTGATGAAACAGATGAGTTCCAGCGGCGCGGACGAGAGGCTGAGCAGGTCCAGCGCGCCGTCCTCGTAGTCGCGCTCGAACAACCGCTCGAGGGAGAGCAGCGAGGCCAGCGCCAGCGCCACCCACGCCGCGCCGGGCGCGATGGCGGCCAGCCGCTCGGGCTCCGGGCCGATGGCCAGCGGCAGCAGCGTGGCGACGCCGGCGTAGAACCCCACCGCCACCAAGGGTCCGCCTCCGCGGCCCCAGGCCAGCGCCGTCTCGCGGGCGAGCAGGGCGGCGAGCCGGCTCATCCGGCGATGTCCAGGCTCTTGGCGGCGATCGGGAGCGGGTCGTGCACGGCGGCCAGGATCATGCCGCCGTCGTCCAGGTGGCGGGTCATCAGAACGGCGAAACCCTCGCGCCAGCGTGCGTCGAGGGGGCTCAGCGGCTCGTCCAGCAGCCAGAGCGGTCGCGGCGCCGCCAGCAGGCGCGCCAGGGCCACGCGCCGGCGCTGGCCCGCGGACAGGCGGCGCACCTCCAGGTCGAGCAGCGCGGTCAGGTCCAGCGCCTCGGCGGCCGCGGCCACCGTCGCCGTCCGCCCGCCGCACCACCGTGTCCAGAACGTGAGCTCCTCACGCGCCGTACGGGCCGCCTTCAGCCCGTCGGCGTGCCCGACCAAGTGCAGGCCGTCGCCGCGCGCCTCCGCCGGATCGACCCCGCCGAACGAAATCTCACCCGCCTCCAGACGCACCAAGCCCGCCACCGCGCGCAACAGGCTGGTTTTGCCAGAGCCGTTCGCCCCCGTAAGCGCACACGCCTCACCCGCCGCCAGGGCCAGATCGAGACCCTGGAAAAGGACCCGCCCACCTCGGCGGATGGCCGCGGCATGGATGCTTAGGGCCGTGATCTGGGACTGGTTGTTCAACAAACCGCGCCCTGAGCAAGCCTTCGCCGCGCCGCGCATGGACGCGGCCGGGGCGCGGGTCTATGAAAACGGGGGCTGCCGCCGGGGGGCATCACCGCTGCGCGGGGACGAACGCTGTGTGTCCGTCCCAGACTGAGCGCGCGATCCGTCCGGGGTTTGGCGGCAGGGAACAGAGAAAGGATCTCCAAAGATGGCGTCCGTGGACACCCTCAAGACCCGCCGTCAACTGACGGTCGGCGACAAGACCTACGCTTACTACAGCCTGCCGGCCGCCGAGGAAGCGGGACTTTCGGGCGTTTCGACGCTTCCGATCTCGATGAAGGTGCTTCTCGAGAACCTGCTGCGCAACGAAGACAACGACACCGTCACCGCCGACGACCTCAAGGCGGTCGCCGCCTGGGCCGATAACCGCGGCTCGATCGAGCACGAGATCAGCTTCCGCCCCGCGCGCGTATTGATGCAGGACTTCACCGGCGTGCCGGCGGTGGTCGACCTGGCCGCCATGCGCGACGCCATGACCGCGCTGGGCGGCAACCCCGACAAGATCAACCCGCTGAACCCCGTCGACCTGGTGATCGACCACTCGGTGATGGTGGACTATTTCGGCACCTCCAAGGCGTTCGCCGCCAACGTCGACCGCGAGTACGAGCGCAACATCGAGCGCTACAACTTCCTGCGTTGGGGCTCCTCGGCCTTCAACAACTTCCGCGTCGTGCCTCCGGGCACCGGGATCTGCCACCAGGTGAACCTGGAGTATCTGGCCCAGACGGTCTGGACGAACTCCGACGAGGGTCCGGAAGTGGCCTATCCCGACACCGTGGTCGGCACCGACAGCCACACCACCATGATCAACGGCCTGGCGGTGCTGGGCTGGGGCGTGGGCGGCATCGAGGCGGAGGCGGCCATGCTGGGCCAGCCGATCCCGATGCTGATCCCCGAGGTCATCGGCTTCAAGCTGTTCGGCGAGCTGAAGGAAGGCACCACCGCCACCGATCTGGTGCTGACCGTCACCCAGATGCTTCGCAAGCGCGGCGTGGTCGGCAAATTCGTTGAATTCTACGGCCCCGGCCTGGCCAACATGACCCTGGAAGACCAGGCGACCATCGCCAACATGGCCCCGGAATACGGCGCCACCTGCGGATTCTTCCCCGTTACCCGGGCGACCATCGACTACCTGACCGCCACCAACCGCGCGCCCGACCGCGTGGCCCTTGTCGAGGCCTACGCCAAGGCCCAGGGCATGTGGCGCGAGCCCTCCGACCCGGATCCGGTGTTCACCGACACCCTGGAGCTGGACATGGCCAGCGTGGTGCCGTCGATGGCGGGGCCCAAGCGTCCGCAGGACCGCGTGGAACTCACCGCCGCCGCCGCCGAGTTCAAGGGCGCGATGGAAGGCGACATGTTCGCCAAGCCGGGCACGCTGACCGACCGCTTCCCCGTCGAGGGCGAGAACTACGACATCGGTAACGGCGACGTGGTCATCGCGGCGATCACCTCGTGCACCAACACCAGCAACCCCGGCGTGCTGCTCGCCGCCGGCCTGCTGGCCAAGAAGGCGGTCGAGCTGGGCCTGCAGGTGAAGCCCTGGGTGAAGACGTCCCTGGCGCCGGGCTCCCAGGTGGTCACCGACTACCTGAAGTCCGCCGGCCTGACGAAGTCGCTGGACGCGCTGGGCTTCAACCTCGTGGGCTACGGCTGCACCACCTGCATCGGCAACTCCGGCCCGCTGGCGGTCGCGATCTCCGAGTCGGTCCAGAAGAACGACGTGGTCGTCTGCTCGGTCACCTCGGGCAACCGCAACTTCGAGGGCCGCGTGAACCCCGATACGCGCGCCAACTACCTGGCCTCGCCGCCGCTGGTGGTGGCCTACGCCCTGGCCGGCTCGATGAACATCGACATCACCAAGGACCCGCTGGGTGAGGGCAAGAACGGCAAGCCCGTCTACCTCAAGGACATCTGGCCGACGACGGCCGAGGTGACCGCGCTGCAGCGCAAGAACGTCACCTCGAAGATGTTCGCCAGCCGCTACGCCGACGTCTTCAAGGGCGACAAGAACTGGCAGGGCATCAAGGTGAAAGGCGGCCAGACCTACGACTGGGACCCGACCTCGACCTACGTGGCCAACCCGCCCTACTTCGAGGGCCTGCAGATGGAGCCGACCCCGGTCGTCGACATCGTCGAGGCCCGCGTCCTGGGCGTGTTCGGCGACTCGATCACCACCGACCACATCTCACCGGCCGGATCGTTCCGGGCCGGCACGCCGGCCGGCAAGTACCTGATCGACCGCCAGGTGCCGCCGACCGAGTTCAACGGTTACGGCGCGCGGCGCGGCAACCACGAAGTGATGATGCGCGGCACCTTCGCCAACATCCGCATCCGCAACCGCATCACCCCCGACGTCGAAGGGGGTGTGACCAAGCACTTCCCGTCCGGCGAGCAGATGTCGATCTACGACGCGGCCATGCGCTACCAGGGCGAGGGCCGCCCGCTGGTGATCTTCGCGGGCAAGGAATACGGCACCGGCTCATCGCGCGACTGGGCGGCCAAGGGCACCAAGCTGCTGGGCGTCCGCGCCGTGGTGGCCGAGAGCTTCGAGCGCATCCACCGCTCGAACCTGGTGGGCATGGGCGTGCTGCCGCTGCAGTTCCTGCAGGAAGGCTGGCACAAGCTGGGCCTGACCGGCGAGGAGATCGTCACCATCCGCGGCCTAACCGAACTCGCGCCCCGCAAGCAGTTGATCGTCGAGATGTACCGTCCCTCCGACGGTCGCATTGCCCGCTTCCCGGTCCGCTGCCGCATCGATACGCCGATGGAGCTCGAGTACTTCAAGAACGGCGGCGTCCTGAACTACGTCCTGCGCAGCCTGGCCAAGCCTGCGGCGTAGGAGTCCAACTCCACACAGATTACGGAGGCGTCGCGCAAGCGGCGCCTCTTCTGTTTCGTGGTTCAAGCGTGACGCCGGGGCCCGCGCTACTTCACCCGCGGCTTCACCGTCAGGCCGGCCTTGGCCAGGTCGGGGGTCAACCGGCGCGCCAGGTCGTCGTCGAAGCGCTGGGCCGCAGTGGCGGCGACGGCCCGGCCTAAACGGGTCTGGGCGGCGACCACACCGGGGCGCGCCACGTTGCAGGCGGCCGCTTCCTCGGTGGATTTCTCCGAGCCGCGCTCGCGGTCCTCAAGGCGGGTGGTGTAGGTTTCGCCGCAGGCCAGCCGGCCAGTGAGGGACTCGAAGCAGGGCTCGCGCTGCAGCCAGGTGGTGATGGTCCAGGCGCAGGTGAGCTCTGCCAGCACCGCCTCGCCGGCAAGCGGCGCCTGGGTTGCCTCCATGTCGGTGCGCACCAGCAGCTGGTAGCGGATCAACGCCTTCTCTGCGGCCTTGCCCTTGGCGAGCGTCAGCGGCACGTCGCGCCGGGCGATGGAGATGTAGCTGGAGTCGGTGCGAACGACTTCCGGGACTGCGGGCGGCGGCGGGACCTCGAACACGCGAACACTCCTGTGGCGACCGGGCAGTTTAGCCAAAGCGCCGCTTTTTCGTCATCGGAGGATGCGTCCTGCCTAGGGAAACGGCTGTATAAGACAACGTCATGCGCGCACTCGCCGTCCTCCTCGCCGCCGTCCCGCTGATCGGCGCCACGTCGGCGCCGGGCCAGCCGGTGGTGGTGGAGCTGTTCACCAGTCAGGGGTGCTCGTCCTGCCCCCCGGCCGACCAAGCCGTGGCCAGGGCCGCCGACCGCCCCGACGTGATCGCGCTCAGCTTCAACGTCACCTACTGGGACCATCTGGGCTGGAAAGACACGTTCGCCCGCCCCGAGTTCACCGAGCGGCAAAGGGCCTACCTCAGGGCTCTGGGCCAGGCCGCGCCGTTCACGCCCGAGGTGGTGGCCGGCGGTCGCGCCGGTGGCGTCGGAAACAGTCCGCGCGCGCTGGACCAGCTTATCGCCAGGGGCCGCGCCCACCCCACGACCACGATCGCAACCCAGCCAGGCAAGGTGAGCGTCGCGGCCGGCGTCGCACCCCGTCGCGGGGCCGAGGTCTGGCTGGTGAGCTACGATCCCCGCGTGCTGCAGGTGCCGGTGAAGGCCGGCGAGAACACCGGGAAGACCCTGCCGCAGCGCAACGTCGTGCGCGACCTGAGGCGGCTTGGCGAGTGGAACGGAAAGGCCGCAACCTTCCCCGCACCGGTCATCGATCCTGCCCTCAGGGGCGTGGTGATCGTGCAGGGCAGGAACGCGGGGCCTGTCCTGGCCGTCGCCCGACTGTGAGGCCTCACGCCTTCTTGAGATTTACAGCCTCAGGAACTGTCCTTAAGTCCATGGCGATGCGGAAGGCCGCGCTTCTCTGCCTGATCCTGTTCGCCTGGCCGGTCGGCGCGGCGGCCAAGCCCCCGGTGCTGGTGGAGCTGTTCACCGCACAGGGCTGTGGTCCGTGCGGTGAGGCCAACAGCCATCTCGGCAAGCTGGCGGACCGGCCAGGGGTGCTCGCGCTCACCTTCTCCGTCGACTACTGGGACTACCTCGGCTGGACCGACACCTTCGCCAGGCCGGAATACGCCGAGCGCCAGAAAGCCTACGTCGCGCGTCTGAAACTGCGCGAACCCTATACGCCTCAGGTGGTGGTGGACGGTCGCCAGGAGGCCCAGGGCCAGAAGACTGCCGAGGTCGAGCGCCTGGTGCGCCAGGCCCAGGCACAGCCGCACAACCCGCCGGACATCCGTTTCGTGGGCGCGCGTCGGGTCGACGTGGGGTCCGGGCGCGTCGTCAGGGGCGGGGCCGAGGTCTGGCTGATCCGCTACGACCCGCGCGAGGTCGAGGTGTCGGTGAAGGCGGGCGACAACCGCGGCGCTACAGTCACCCAGAGGAATGTAGTGCGCCAGATCGAGCGCCTGGGCGTCTGGCGCGGCAAGCCCAAGGCCTTCCGCGTGCCGACGGCGTCTGAGGAGGGGTTGAAGACGGTGGTCGTGGTGCAGGCCCCCAAGGGCGGCCGGGTCCTGGGCGTCGGCCTGGCCAGGAGCTAAGCGCGAAAACCCTCCCAAGAGGCAGCCCGCACGGCTGGAGAGCGACCGCGCGGGCTTACGTCTGGAGAGGGTAGTGTGTCGGTTGGCCAGTCCGCCGATCCAGGGGGGGCTGGGGGGGCTGTTCAGGATCCGGGACCAGCAGTCCACTGACCAACCGACAATGGGAATATCGGAAGCCCATCAGGCTGCGGAGCGTCCGAAATAAGGTCATTTCACGGCGCGGCGGACGCCCCTGGCGGCAGCGGATTGGGGGTGGCCCGAGTCGATTCTTTCGGTTTACGCTCAGCTCGATGGCATTCGACCCGAGTTACTCGGCGGTCCCGCGTCAGGCCGGTGTGTTCTTCGACCGGCGCGAGCTGGACCGCATTCTCCGCCTCTACGGACGCATGGTCGCCGCGGGTGAGTGGCGCGACTACGGCATGGACAGCCTGCAGGAAGCCGCGGTGTTCTCGGTCTTCCGCCGCGCCGCCGAGGCGCCGCTCTACCGAATCGAGAAGCGTCCGGCCCTGGCGCGCAAGCAGGGCGCCTGGGCGATCGTCGGTCAGGGCGGACACGTCCTGCGGCGCGGCCACGACCTGGATCAGGTGCTCCGGTTCTTCGACAAGGGCCGCTTCTCGGTGGTGGACTAAGCGACCGGGCGCGAAAAAACCCCGGCGGTCGCCCGCCGGGGTCGCATCGTTGCTTCGAAGCGGTCTAGCGACGGTTGCCGAAGATCGCGAGCAGGAACTGGAACAGGTTGATGAAGTCCAGGTAGAGGCTGAGCGCGCCGTAGCTGGTCGCCACGCCCATGGCGCGGGTGTCGCCGCCCAGCTCGTAGTAGGTCATCTTGAGCTTCTGGGTGTCGTAGGCGGTCAGGCCGGCGAAGATGCCGACGCCCAGGACGCTGATGATGAAGCTCAGCATGCCCGAGCCCAGGAAGATGTTGACGATCGAGGCCACGATCAGGCCGACGACGCCCATGATCAGGAAACTGCCCATCGCGCTCAGGTCCTTCTTGGTCGTGTAGCCGACCAAGGAAAGGGCGCCGAAGGCGGTCGCGGTGATCAGGAAGGTCGAGGCGATCGAGGCGCCGGTGTAGCGCAGCATCAGGACGCCCATGGACGCGCCGATAAGGCTCACCACGGTCCAGTATACGATGCCGGCGGTCTTTTCCGTCTGGTTCTTGATGGCGAAGCCAGAGAACAGCAGCACGGCCAGCGGCGCGAAGGCCACGATCATGCCGAGGATGCTGTAGCCCACGCGGCCGTTTGCCACGGTGAACATGGCGTCCCGCACCGGCGGAAACGAGCTCGTCAGCCAGGCCAGGCCGCCCGACAGCACCAAGCCCAGAGCCATCTTGTTGTAGACCCCGAGCATGAAGCTCCGCAGGCCCACGTCCACCGACATGTCGGCCCGGTCCGTGGGGACCGTGCGGGCAAAGTCGCGGTTGAAGTCGCTCATGAGAGCAAAGCCCTTAGAAAGGCGTCGCAAATCGGACGCGGCATTAATATCGGTTCGCAGTGTGCCCTTAGCAAGGCCTCGCGCCGCACCTAAGCGGCTATGAGGAACCGATGATCCGCCTGTTCGCCGCCCTGGCGGTCCCCGAGAACATAGGAACGGCGCTGGGCTCGCGGCAGACCGGGATCGAAGGCGCGCGTTGGCGGCCGCTGGAGGCGCTCCATGTGACGCTGCGGTTCTTCGGCGAAATCCGCGAGGACGTGGCCCGCGACCTGGACGCGGAGCTGATGCGGGTGGGCGGCCGGCCCTTCGAGATCGCGCTCGCCGGCGCCGGGTCTTTCGCGGACGGCGACGATATCCATGCGGTCTGGGCGGGGGTGGCGGAAACGCCGGGGCTCGCGCGCCTGGCCGCAGCCTGCGAGGCTGCGGCGCGCCGCGCCGGCCTGGCCCCCGACCGCCGCCGCTACCGTCCGCACGTGACGCTGGCCTACCTGCGTCGCCCCGACCCCGTGGAGGTCGCCCGCTGGATCCAGGCCAACAATCTGCTCAAATCTCCGCCGATCCACATCGACCGCTTCGGCCTCTACTCCAGCGCGCTCACCAAGTCGGGGTCGCATTACGCGCTGGAGGCTGAGTACCCCCTGCGCTAGGCGCCTCTCTCGCGCCGTGCGCCGGCGAAGGTCTGTCCGGACACGATGGTGTTTGCCCCGGACGCGGTTTTCCCCGACACACCGGCCATGACCGAAGACGCCGACCCCAAGCCCAAGAAGACTTTCCGCCAGGAGGTCGTGGAGACCGTCCAGACGGTGGTCTACGCCCTGATGATCGCCTTCGTGTTGCGGGTGGTGCTGTTCGAGCCTTTCACCATCCCCTCGGCCTCGATGCAGCCGGGCCTCCTGGTGGGTGACTACATCATCGCCACCAAGTGGAACTACGGCTGGTCAAAGCACTCCATCCCGTTCAGCCCGCCGCTGTTCGAAGGCCGGGTGCTGAAGCTGGGCGCGGGCCCGCAACGGGGGGACGTGGTGGTGTTCAAACTGCCCCGCGACACGCGTCAGACATATGTGAAGCGGCTGATTGGCCTGCCGGGCGACAAGATCCAGGTGACCGATGGCGTGCTGTCGGTCAACGACAAGGTGATCACCCGTACGCCGGCCGGTGACGCGAAGGATCCGGACGCCGGCATCACCGTGGCCCAGTTCCGGGAGTCGGGCCTGAACGGCCACAGCTACATGACCTTCGACCAGGGACCGGGCCACGACCGGGACGACACCGACGTCTTCATCGTGCCCGAGGACCACTATTTCATGATGGGCGACAACCGAGACAACTCCATGGATAGCCGCTGGCCCGAGGCCGTTGGCGTGGGCTTCGTCCCCGCGGAGAACCTCGTCGGGAAGGTCCGCCTGGTGCTGGTGTCGTGGAAGGGCGGCGCCAACCTGTTCAACCCGATCACCTGGGTGACGCGGTTCGATCCCGGCCGGATCTTCAAGCCCGTCGTCTAGGGCCGCTGGAACTCGGCATAGCTGATCACGCCGTCGCGATTCGCATCGAGGCGGGCGAACTCCGCGGCGCGCAGGCCGGGCCGGGCGAGCGAGGGAACGGCCGCTGCGCCCACCGCCGCAGCGATCGCGCAGGCGGCGACCAGCCGCCAAGTCCTGCGACGCGGCTGTGGCTGGGGCGCCGCCAGTTGGCCGTCGATGAATGCGCGCAACGCCTCGCTGGCCGAGCGGCCCTCCTCACGGCAGCGGGCCATGAACGCCAGCTTGGTGGGGTGGGGAATGCGGATCTCGAGGGACTCGCTCTTCTTCAGCTTGCGGGGTTCGGGCATGCGCGGACCGCTCCGTTCCATGTGGCGGAACGGAACCCGATTTGGCCCGCCCGGGACAGGAAAATCTCGTCCAGACAGCGGCCCGGCTAAGCGATGCGGGGCATTTTCGCATGCATTTAGATACAGTCGAAAAGAGCTTGCGCCGCCTGCTACTTAGATATATCTGCCATATAGACATATCTAAATGGAGTCTAAAACAATGCACCGACACTTCTTTTCCCGTCATGACGGGGAGCGCCGCAGCCGGCACGGCTGGGGCGGCCACATGGGCGGGGAGCACCGGGGGCGGGGCCGGCGGTTCGGCCGCTTCTTCGGGCACGGCGACCTGCGGATCGTCATCCTGGCCCTGCTCGAGGAGCGGCCGCGACACGGCTACGAACTGATGAAGGAGCTGGAGGAGCGCACCGGCGGCGCCTACCGGCCTTCGGCCGGGGTGGT
>NZ_CADEGK010000097.1 GCF_902826855.1 uncultured Phenylobacterium sp.
CCATGCCGGGATACATGTCGGTGTACTCGTGGGTCTCGCCCGCGATGGCGGCCTTCAGGTTGTCACCGGTGGGGCCGATGGGCAGGCCGGTGGCCGGATCGCCGACGGTCTCCATGAACTCCAGGTGGCCGTGGGCGTGGCCGGTCTCGCCTTCCGCGGTAGAGAGGAACACCGCGGCGACGTCGTTGTAGCCTTCCACGTCGGCCTTCTGGGCGAAGTACAGGTAGCGGCGGTTCGCCTGGCTCTCGCCGGCGAAGGCGGCCTTGAGGTTCTCGATAGTCTTGCTGCTCGCAAGCGACATGGTGATCTCCTTTGCACGCGCGGACCCCCGGCCCGACGCGACGACGCGGGACTATGGACCGCGGGCCCGATCGATCAACATGATATGCTCTATGCTGATCATCGAGCCGCTCTATGGAGCGAACCTCCGCCGCAAAGGGTTCTTCGACTGCAGCAAGGAGACCCGCCATGACCGACAAGAAAATCCAAGGCGAAGGCGACTACATCTCGGGCAAGAAGTACCAGGACATGCAGCATGAGTTCGCCGAGAACGGCCCGGTAGAGGAGAAGGCCCGCGAGGCGGAAGAGGCGCTGGATGGGCCGGAAGGCCAGGACCTGGAGCAGGCTCGTCGCGAGACCGGCGAGGGCAAGACCCGCTGAGCCTGGCCGGCGCGGCGGCATGTACCTCAGAACGAGACCGGGCCGAGGTCTTTGAGCCGCGGCAGGATCTTGTCCTTCTCTGAGAGCTTCGGCTCGCCCTCAAGAGGCCAGGGAATGGCGAGGTCCGGGTCGTCCCAGGCGATGCCGCCTTCGCTCTTCGGCGCGTAGGGCCCATCGACCTTGTAGAAGATCTCGCAGTCGTCGGTGATCGTGCAGTAGGCGTGGGCGAACCCGCGAGGGACCCAAAGCTGTTCGCCGCCCTCAGCGGTGAGTTCGGCGCTAACCCACCGGCCGTAGGTGGCCGACCCGGCTCGGATGTCGACGGCCACGTCGAAGATCGCCCCGCGAAGCGCGCGGATCAGCTTGCCCTGGGCGTTCGGGGCCAACTGGAAGTGCAGGCCGCGCAGCGTGCCTTTGGCGGCGCTGAAGGCCTGATTGTCCTGGACGAAGGTGGTGTCGGCGGCAGTTCCCGCCAGCGCCTGGGCGCTCCAGGTCTCGGCGAACCAGCCCCGCGCATCGCCATGCCGCTTGGGCGTGATAAGCAGCACCTCGGGGATTGCGAGCGGCGTGATGGTCGTCATGGGCTTCCCGGCAATCGGAGTGACGCCGTCGCATGGCGCAGGCGAGCAGCGATGACAAGGCGCCAAGCCTGAGCGTCTGCGTGATTGCCTACAATTCCGGCCCCACCTTGCGCACCTGCCTGGAGCGCCTGCACGCCCAGAGCTTCCGGGACTTCGAGACGATCGTCATCGACAACGCCTCGCCCGACCCCGGTGACGTGGCGATCGCGGCAGAGTTCCCTTGGGTGCGGCTGGTCCGCAACGCCGAGAACCTCGGCTTCGCCGGAGCCGGCAACCAGGGCGCCCGGCTGGCGCGCGGGCGCTGGTACGTGCTGCTCAATCCGGACGCCTTCGCCGAGCCTGACTGGCTGGCCGAATTGGTCGCTGCAGCGGCGCGCCACCCCGAGGTGCGCGTATTCACCTCGCGCCAACTGACCGCCGAGGACCCTGGCGTGCTGGACGGCCTGGGCGACGTGATGAGCATCTGGGGCATCCCCTACCGCGGCGGCTACATGAGCCGCGACACCGGCCAGGCCTTCGAGGGCGAGGTCTTCTCCCCCTGCGGCGCGGCGATGATGATCGATCGGGCGTTGTTCCTGGAGCTGGGCGGGTTCTACGAGCGCTACTTCGCCTACGGCGAGGACGTGGACCTGGGCTACCGGCTGCAGCTCATGGGCCAGCCGACAGTCCTTGTCCCAAAGGCCGTGGTCCACCACCTGGGCTCGGCGTCCTCGGGCGGCCCCAAGTCGGAGTTCGCCGTCTTCCACGGCACCCGCAACCGGTTCTGGGGCGTCTACAAGAACACGCCCTGGCCGCTGCTGCCGCTGGTGATCCCGCTGCACCTGGGGGCGGTAGTCTTCATCTCCTCGCGCCGGCCGAACTGGCCGCACATCCCGATCGTCTGGCGCGCGTTCCTCGCATCGCTGAAGGGCCTGCCCGCGATCCTCCGCGACCGCCGCGCGGTGCAGGCCGACCGGCGAATCGCCATCGCCGACATTGCGCGCGCCATGACCTGGAACCCCAAGGACCTGACCTACCGCCGGCCGGTGATCCGGCCGCTGCGGCGGCCGTAGCGCCCTCAGACCTCCGTGGCCCAGTCGATCAGGCGGCGCATGAAGAGGGCCCCGCGCTGCAGTTGCGCGACCTCGACGTACTCGTCGGGCTGGTGGGCCTGGTCGATGGAGCCGGGGCCGCAGATGACGGTGGAGAAGCCCGCCTGCTGGAACTGGCCGGCCTCCGCGGCGAAGGCCACCACGCGCGGCGGGCCGTTGTCGCCGGTCATCCGGCGCGCGAAGGCCTCTGCGGCGCCGTCGACCTCGGGGGCGAAGGGCGGGACGTTGGTGCGCATCTCGACGACGACGCCGGCCTCCGGCGCGCGGGCCTTCAGGGCGCGGTCGAGGTCCGCGGCCTCGGCCAGGAACGGCGCGATGATCTGCTCGGGCGTGCGCGGCCCGGGCGCGCGCAGGTCGAAGACGAAGTGGCACTCGCGGGCCAGGATGTTGTGCGCCGTGCCGCCATGGACGATGCCGATGGTCAGCGTCGGACCCTTGGGCGTGAACGGCGAGGCGGGGTCGGCGTCGTTCTGCAGCCGTTCCGCGAGCTCGCCCAGGGAGGCCATCAGCTTCACCGCCTCCATCACCGCCGAGACGCCCAGGTGCGGCTGGCTGGAGTGCACCTCGCGGCCGGTGACGGTGACGTGGAAGGTGGCGATGCCCTTGTGGCCGTTCACAGCCTCCATGTTGGTGGGCTCGCCGACCACGACCACGGCCGGGGCGGGCAATTCGCGGCGGATCACGTCGATCATTTCCGGCGCGCCCAGGCAGCCGATCTCCTCGTCGTAGGAGAAGGCCAGGTGGACCGGACGCTTGAGGTCCGCCCGCGCCAGCTCCGGCGCCGCCGCCAGCGCGCAGGCCAGGAACCCCTTCATGTCGCAGGTCCCGCGGCCGTAGATGCGGCCGCCCTTCTCCACGACCTCGAACGGGTCGGTGGACCAGGGTTGGCCATCCACAGGCACCACGTCGGTGTGGCCGGAGAGGACGACGCCGCCGGGCGCCGCCGGGCCGATGGTGGCCAGCAGGTTGGTCTTGGACCCATCGGCGTTGGGCACCCGCCGATGCGGCACGCCCAGGCCGTCCAAATAGTCCTCGACCCAGGCGATGAGCGGCAGGTTCGAGCCGCGCGACGTAGTGTCGAACGCCACCAGCTCGGCGAGCAGCGCGCGGGCGGCGGGGTAGAGGTCGGCGGTCATCGTCCCTGCTTAGACCCGAGCGCGCCCTGGAGCCACTGGCCTCACCGGCGGATGCGCGGGCAGGGGTACGGCTCAACCCGGCCCTTGGCCGCAACCTTGGCCCCGCACAGGATCATGTCCTGGGTCTCTCGGCGCTTCAGCTCGTGATCGTGAGCGAGGTTGGGCAGGGTCAGCGTCCAAGCGATCTGGGCGGCGTTGCGATGAATGACATCGATGAAGACCCCGCCGTCGCCCGTGGTGTCGCCGATCGGCGCTGCATCCCCGGCGCGGTAGCCGAGGATGTCGTCGGGGTCGTGGAAGGCCACCACCTGCAACTCGCCGCCGAGCGGGGTGGCCTCCGGACCGGCCCCGCCAGGCGGGCAGCCCGGGTTCCTGAGCCGGCGGCGCGCCTCCAGCAGGGAGACCTGCGACGAACAGCGGTCCCGGCCCGGGTCGGGGGCGGGGGCGAGCTCGCCGCCGCCTGCCGGCAGGGGCGCCCGCTTCACCTCCACCCGGCCAAGCGCCAGGAGGGGCAACTGGTTGGCGGCCATGTAGACCACGTCGGCGCGCTGGATCAGCAGCTGGCGCGCCGCCCCCATGGAGGCGAGCTCGACTTGGCCGCGGGGCGCACGGGGCGCCAGGACGTCGTAGAGCATGCGGCTGCCCAGGCTGTGGCTGACGAATCCGAACTGCACGTCATCCGACGGCGGGGGCAGGTCGCCACAGGTTTCGAGGCTGCGCGGCGTCGGGGTCTCCAGGCCGGCCGCGTCGCGAGCCATCCGGCACAGCACCGCGCTGACCCCCGCCTTCACCAGGTCTCCGGCCGGACCCACGTAGCTGGCGGCGTCGCTGAGGCCGCCATCGAGGATGTTGCGCTTCAGGGCGCTGTTGAGGAACGCCGGCTTGCCGTCATGCCGCTTCATGTCCTCGCGCAGGTGCGGCTCCTGGATGCGCCAAAGGTCGCGATGCCAGAAGTAGCTGTAGAGCCATACCTCCTGACCGCCCTGAGGGTTCCAGAACCGGTCGACGCGGTAAGTGCCGAATGTCGGGAACTCACAAGGCCTAGCCTCGGAATCCTTGGGATTCAGGTGATCGGTCCAGGGCTTGTCGCAATCGAGCAGCTCACCACGCACCCGCATCGGCGGGTCCAGGCCAGCGGTCTCCCAGTCGCGTTTCACCTCCGCGTTGGCATAGCGGCTCCGCAGCAGGTCGTAGAGCTCGCTATGGAACAGGGTGCGGTCAGTGAGCCCCATGCCGTGGATGTGGAAGATATAGCGGCGGCTGGGTTCCCTTTCGCTCGGGAGGGGCTGGGTCAGACCGCGGAACAGGGGCCCCGGGCCCTGGTTCCCGACGACACGGGCCCCGCCCGGCAGGGCCGTGCAGCCCACGAGAAGGAGCGTCAGGGCCGCGAGACCCGCGCCGATGCAGAGTTTGCGGCCGCGCATGGATCTCTCCCGTTCCGTCTGAGCGCAACTGGACGAGGTTCGGCGGGGATCGTCAACTACAGCAGGCGCTCGGCGGCAGGTCAGCCCTGCTGGACGCGGCCCGGGCTCGGCAGGACATCGATCAACTCGATGCGGAAGATCAACGGCGCGCCCGGCGGGATCGGGCCCTGACCCGCCGCGCCGTAGCCCAGGTTGGAGGGGACGTAGAGGATCCACTCGTCGCCGGCGCGCATCATCGGCAGCGCCTCCATCCAGCCCGGCACCAGCTTGTCGAGCGGCATGGCGGCGGGCTGGCCGCGCTCGTAGGAGGAGTCGAAGACCGTACCGTCCTCCAGCTTGCCCTCGTAGTGAACCTTCACCTCGTCGCCCTTCTGGGGCTTCAGGGCGGTGGGCGGGCCGGAGCGGACCACCTTGTAGGCCAGGCCTGAGGGCAGGACGACGACGCCCGGCTCCTTGGAGGCCTTGGCCATGTAGGCCTTGGATTGCTCGCTCTGCGGCTCAGGCGCGCCCGGCGTGGCCTCGGCGGCTTCCCTCTTCGGGGCGCAGGCGGCGAGCGCGAGTGCGACCGCGAGGATGACGAAGCCACGCCGGCCCGTTCCAGGCGACCCCATCCTAGACAACTCGGGGCGGGTAGCCGCGATCGCGCAGGGCATCCATGACCTCCTTGGGGCGCTGGGCGTCGCGGGTCTCGATCATTAGGTCGAACGCCGCGCCCTTGGCGGGGACGTCCAGCGCAAGCCGGTTGTGCGCCACCTCGATGATGTTGGCCCCCATGTTGCCGATGATCGCCGAGACGTTGGCGAGGAGGCCGGGACGGTCGTCCCCGATGATCCGCAGTGACACGATCCGGCTTTCGCGCACCAGCTCGCGCGTGAGCACCGAGGCCAGGAGCCGCGTGTCGATGTTGCCGCCGGTGATGACCAGGCCGCACTTCTTGCCACGGAACTTTTCCGGATAGGCCAGCAGCGCCGCCAGTGAGGCCGCGCCGGCGCCCTCGGCCACGGTCTTCTCGACGTTGCAGTAGAGGGCGATGCCGCGCTCGAAGTACGGCTCCTCGATCAGCACCACCTCGTCGATCAGCGGCCGGGCGATGGCGTATGTGAGCTCGCCCACCGCCTTGACCGCAATGCCCTCGGCGATGGTGGAGGCGCCGCCATTTTGCGTGGTGCGCACGCCGCGCATCTTGGCGGTGAAGGACGGCATGATGGCCGGCTCCAGGCCGATCACCTTGATGTTCGGGTTGAGGTGCTTGGCCGCCGTGGCCATGCCGGCGATCAGGCCGCCGCCGCCGATCGGGACCGGCAGGATCTCCAGGTCCGGCACGTCCTCCAGCATCTCCAGCGCAACGGTGCCCTGGCCGGCCATGACGTCCAGGTCGTCGAAGGGATGGACGAAGGTCAGCTCGCGCTCGTCGCATAGGGACCGCGCCTTGGCGGCCGCCTCGTCGTAGCCGTCGCCCTCGATCACGACCTCGGCCCCGTGGGCGCGGGTCTGCTGCACCTTCATGAAGGGCGTGGCCTTGGGCATGACGATGGTCACCGGAATGCCCAGGCGGGCTGCATGGTAGGCAAGACCCTGGCTGTGGTTCCCGGCGGAGGCGGCGATGACGCCGCGGGCGCGCACGTTCTCGCCCAGCTGCAACAGCTTATTGAGGGCGCCGCGCTCCTTGTAGGCGGCGGTGAACTGCAGGTTCTCGAACTTCACCCACACCTGCGCCCCGGTGATCTCGGAGAGTGTCCGGGAGAAGCGGCACGGCGTCCTTTCAATGTGACCCTGCAGCCGCGCCTGGGCCGCGAGGATGTCGTCGAAGGAAAGGGTCATGCTGGAGGCCGGGGTCCCGAAAAGGCGCGCAACCTAACGGCGGTGCTTGCCTGGAGCAACGTCGGCCTTGGGAGACGCGAAAGGCCGTTCCGCCCCTGAGGCGGCGGTGGCCGTGCCCGCCTGGGCGGAACTGTAGCCCGCGATGTCGTCAGCGGCGATCGGCGGCGAGTACAGGTAGCCTTGAATGTTGGAGCAACCTGCCCTGCGCAGCCCGCTGCGTTGGGACTCGTTTTCCACGCCCTCGGCGATCACCTCGAGGTTCAGGGCGCGCGCCAGCTTCACAATGGCGCCGACAACCGCCTCAGACTCTTTCTCGACGCCGAGACTGGTGATGAAGGACCGATCTATCTTGATCTTGTCGATCGGATAGCGCCGCAGATAGGCCAGGCTGGAGTAGCCGGTGCCGAAGTCGTCCAGGGCGAGGGTGAAGCCCATGGCCCGCAGACGGCTAAGGGTCTGATGGGTGATCGCGTCGTCGCCCAGGAGCACGCCTTCAGTGATCTCCAGCTCTATCCGCCGGGCGTCGGCGCCGGTCTCCTTCAGGATCGCGGCCACGAGGTCTGGAAAGCCACCTCGTCGCAGCTGGACGGCGGAGATGTTCACGGCGACCGTCAGCCGGGGCCAGCGCAGGCTGTCGGTGAAGGCGCGGCGTAGGGTGAATTCGCCGAGCTTGTCGATCAGGCCGCATTCCTCGGCGACGCCCACGAAGAACGCCGGCGAAACCATCCCGCGAACGGGATGGGACCAGCGCACCAGGGCTTCGACGCCCACGACCTGGCGGTTCCCGTCGAGCTGCGGCTGGTAGACCATCGTCAGAGCGTCGGTCGAGAGCGCCTCGCGCAGGTCGTCCTCCAGGGCCCGACGCGACTGCAAAGCCAGGTCCATCTCCGGTTCGTAGAACTGGAACCGGCCGCGGCCGGCATCCTTGGCCCGGTACACGGCAAGGTCCGCCTGACGCAGGGCCTCGATATCGTCGACCTGCGCGCCGGTCAGTATCGTTATGCCGATCGAGACGCTGGGAAACAGCCGCCCGAACGGCAGATCGATAGGTTCAGCGAGCGCGCTGACGATGCGTTCCGCGAAGCTGGCCAGGCCACGGGGCGTCGCGGAGGCGCAGAGGATCGCGAACTCGTCGCCGCCCAGGCGCGCGACGGTGTCGTTGTCCCGCGCCAGCCCCCTTAAGCGCTTGGCGATCTCGATGATCAGTTCGTCCCCGGCGGCATGGCCGTAGCTGTCATTGACCAGCTTGAATCGATCGAGATCGAGTGCCAGCACCCCCAGGGGGCCGCCCCCGCGGCGCAGGTCGGACAGGGCGTGAGCGAGGCGATCAGAGAACAGGGCGCGGTTCGGCAGGCCGGTGAGATGGTCGTGATAGGCCATGTGCTTGGCCTGGGTTTCGCTGGCGATCAGGGCCCGAGCTGCGTTTCGGCCTCGCAGGAACAATCCGGCGACGATCACGCTGAACACCGTCATCGCCAGGAGCAGGCCAGATCGCGTGCGTTTCAGCAGTTCCCAGGCGGGGCGCTGTGGCCGCCAGTCCATCCGCGCCACGACAGCGCCATTCGCGTTCCTCATTACGGCATGAGCCTCGCCAGGCTCCACCCGCTGGTCGCCGGTGTGGACGTGCAGGTCGGCGAGCAGAAAGCGTTCGCTGAACTTGGCGCGAAATCCGCTGTCCAGCGGCGCGACCGTGACCACGATCGGCGCGCGCGTGGGCAACTGCACCCGGTTGAAGTCGGACTGAACGAGCGTGGCCGTGACGATGCTGGGCAGACCGGCGACAAGGCCGATGGCGCTGGCCTGGATCGCGGCGCCCGGACTGGAGGTGGGCCTGCGGAGCAGGGCGCTGCGCTGTCGCTCGGCCTCGCGCACTTTGGCTTCGAGGGGCGCCGAGACCGCTGCGACCGTCGCGTGGCTTTCCGCCGATCGGTCCCGACCGCCCTGCATGGCGTATAGGGGGCGGTTTGCCCCATCGAGCACATAGGCCTGCTGGAAACCCGCGACCTCATGGAGGAAGACGCCGATGTTCTCATGCGCCCAAGCCTTGTTGAACCTGAGCCCCAGGTTCAGGACAGCATCGTCCCAGGTCGTCTGGCCCACGACCCGCCCTTCGACCTCCAGGATCCATCCTCGCAGGCCGTTGGCGACCAGCGCCTCCTCGCGTGCCGCGACCTGCCGGTCCGAGATCACGGTCGTATAGACACGAGCGCCGGCGAGGGCGCCCATCAGGCCGAGTGCGATGGCGGCGACCAGCGCCGCAGCGCCTCGCCCAAATCCACTCCGCATAGGCTGACCCCCCGCACACCGGCCGGGAAGGCCTAGGAGGGCGCACGTTAAGTTGGCCTGAATTCCGTGGGGATGGCGGCCCGGCCTCGTAGACACCACTACGTATAGTCACTTACCAGGCGAGGTTACGCGCCATTCTCGCGCGAGTCGGGGGCGTCGAATTCCGCCACCAGATGGCCGGCGCCGACTTCGCGCAGGACCGGCGCAATCCCGCTGGCCAGCCTGGAAGGCGCGAAGCGAAACGCGGCGGCAGGGTCCATCGGGCTCGGGGGCTCGCCGACGACCTTGAGACGCACCCGGGTGCGTTCGATCGCCGGGTCGGGGATCGGCGCGGCCGACAGCAGGGCGCGGGTGTAGGGGTGCTGGGGCGCGCGCCAGATGTCGTCGCGGTCGGCCTGCTCCATGACCCGGCCCATATAGAGCACCAGGACGCGGTGGCTGATCTCGCGGACCACCGCCAGGTCGTGGCTGATGAAGAGCATCGCCAGGCCCATCTCGGCCTGCAGCTGGATGAGGAGGTCGATGATCTGCGCGCGGATCGAGACGTCCAGGGCGGAGACCGCCTCGTCGCAGATCACCAGCTTGGGCTTCAGGATCATTGCCCGGGCGATGCCGACGCGCTGGTTCTGGCCGCCCGAGAGTTCGTGCGGGTAGCGATTGATCAACGCCGGATCCAGCTCAACCTTGGCCATCATGGCGCGGACCTCGGCCTCGCGCGCCGCGGCGTTCAGGTCGGGGCGGAAGGCGGTGAGCGGTTCGGCGATCGAGGTCCCGACGGTCATCCGCGGGTCAAGGCTGGCCAGGGGGTCCTGGAACACGATCTGCAGGTCCTTGCGCGCCGCGCGCATGAACTCCCTGTCGGCGTGGGTGATGTCTCGGCCCATGAGGGTGACCGCGCCCGCCGTCGCCGGAAGCAGATTCAGGACCGCCCGCGCGAGGGTCGATTTGCCCGACCCGCTTTCGCCGACGATGCCCAGCGTCTCACCCCGGCGGACGTGGAAGGAGACTCCGTCCACGGCGCGCAGCAGGCGCGGCTTGCCGAACAGGCCCTCGGCGATCGGAAAGTGCAGTTTGACGTCGCGGCCCTCGACGACGATCGGCGCATCCGCCGCCACCGGTGCGATCTGCGGGCGTCCGCCGCGGTCGGCGCGGTCCAGGCGCGGGATCGCGGCCAGCAGGGCGCGGGTATAGTCGGTGCGGGGGCTGTGGAAGACCTCGGCGACGGGCCCGGCCTCAACGTAGGCGCCGTCCTTCATGACGCAGACCTTGTCGGCCAGGCGGGCAATGACCCCCATGTCGTGGGTGATCAGGACCATGGCGGTCCCGGTCTCGCGCTGCAACTCGGCCATGAGGTCGAGGATCTCGGCCTGCACGGTGACGTCCAGCGCGGTGGTCGGTTCGTCAGCGATCAGGAGTTCGGGGCCCGGCGCCATGGCCGCCGCGATCATCACGCGCTGGCGCATACCGCCGGAGAGCTCGTGCGGGTACTGGCGCATACGCCGCTCGGCGTCGGGGATGCGCACCTTCTTCAGCCATTCCAGGGCGCGAGCCCGCGCCTCGGCCGCGGAGAGGCCCAGGTGCAGCCGCAGCGGCTCGGCGATTTGCTCGCCGATGCGCACGTGCGGGGTGAGCGCCGTCAGCGGGTCCTGGAAGATCATGGTCATCTTCGATCCCCGGACCTTGTTGAGGTCGCGGGGTTTGAGCCCGATCAGCTCCTGGCCGTGCAGTTGCGCCGACCCGGAGGCGCGGCCGTTCTGCGCCAGCAGGCCCATCACGGCCATGAAGGTCTGGCTCTTTCCTGAGCCGCTCTCGCCCACCACGCCCAGGGTTTCGCCGCGGCCGATGGCGAGGCTCACGCCGCGCACGGCGGCCACCTCGCCGTCATGGGTCTCGAAGTCGACCCGCAGGTCGTTCAGCGTCAGGACGTCGGCCAACCGGACCTCGCGTGTGTCGAGCCTGGACCCTAAGGTTCCCCGGTGCCTGATTCCATCCCCCAGAAGCCCGCGCCCCGAAAGCCAGCGCTGTTCCTCGACCGGGACGGGGTGCTGAACGAGGATCGCGGCTACGTCCACCGCTGGGAGGACTTCCGCTGGGTGCCCGGGGCGCGCGAGACCGTTGCCGCGTTCAACCGCGCCGGTTGGCTGGTGATCGTGGTCACCAACCAGTCGGGTGTTGGCCGGGGCTACTACACGGAGGCCGACATGCACGCCCTGCACGAGCGCATGCAGGCCGACCTGGCCGACGCCGGCGGCCGCATCGACGCCTTCTACCACGCGTCCCAGCACCCGGAGGCGGAGAGCCCCGCCTACCGCCATCCCGATCCCCCGCTCCGGAAGCCCAATCCAGGCATGATCCTGCAGGCGCTGGCCGACTGGCCCATCGACCGCGAAGCCTCGCTCCTGATCGGTGACAAGCCTTCGGACCTGGAGGCGGCGTTGCGCGCCGGCGTGCGCTCAGCGCTGTTCGAGGGCGGCAACCTGCTGGCGTTCCTCAGGAAGCAGGACCTGCTGCCTTAGCCGTCCGGCGTTCTGGTCATCAGCGACGGCGCGATGCTATGGAGAGCGCCGTCTTGCAACGGAAATCACCTTGGGCGACCGCAACCAGATCATCTTCCTGCAAAGGTTCGCGCCCGTCGTGTCAGGCCCGATCCTGGAGATTGGCAGCAAGGATTACGGCAGCACCTCCAGCTTCCGGGAGATCTATCCGGATTGCCCCTACATCGGCATCGACATGGCGCCCGGCGCGGGGGTCGATGCGGTAGTCGACCTGGAAGCCGGCATCGGTCCGCTGCCTGAACGCCACTTTCAACTCGCTGTCTGCTGCTCAGTCCTGGAGCATGTCGCCAAGCCCTGGAAGATGGCCGAGAACATCACACGCGTCGTGGCGCCGGGCGGACGGCTCTACATGTCCGTGCCGTGGGTTTGGCGCTACCACCCCTATCCCGATGACTACTTCCGGTTCTCATTCCGGGGGATCATCTCGCTGTTCCCCGAGTTCGTCTGGGACGTGCCGCACTACTCGACGAACGTGGAGGGCGAACTCATCGCCGTCACGGAGGACAACAAGGGCGCGGACAACGCCATGGCGAAATTCGCGCCGCGCGAGGATGGCAAGGCGCCGCGCAAGTACCTGCCGTACCTCATGGTCAACATGCTGGGCGTGCGGCGGTAGGATGAAGATCAGCTGGATCACCTTCGCGGCGCCGGTGCGGACCGGCGATGGCGCACTGACCTCCGGCCTTGCCAGCCTGCGCTATCGGGTGCTCGCGCCGATCATGGCGATGCCCAAGGGTCATACGTTCCAGATCATACCGATCGGGCCCGGTGCGGACGAGTCGCGCCGGGAAGCGGCGCTGGCCGCAGATATGCTGATCTTTTCCAAGAGCTTCCAGGCATCGAACGAAGACCTCGCGCGACGCGCGAAGGCCAAGGGCATGCCGGTCATCTTCGACGTCAGCGACAATCACTACGACCATCCGCAGCACGGCGAGCACTATCGTCGAATGACGGCGATGGCGGACCAAGTGGTGTGCACTACCGAGGAGATGAAGCGCGTGGCGGCCGGCTTTGCGAAGGCTGCGCCAGTGGTCATCGACGACCCCTATGAAGGCCCCCGCGGAACGCCGCGGTTCGAGCCCGGCGAACGGTTGGCCCTGCTCTGGTACGGGCATCAGACGAATCTCGACAGCCTGCGCGGCGCGATCGACGATCTGGCCGGGTACGCCCGCGGGCGTCCCGTGGCGCTGCGGATCCTGACAAACCCCAGCCCGGAGCTGTCGGCGTGGGTCGACGGCCTGAACGCCCGCTTCGCGCCCGGGCTTCAAGTCGCCGCCGAGGCGTGGTCGCTGGAAGCGCAGGCAGCGGCGCTGGAGGCATGCGACGCGGTGGTTATCCCGACCCTGCAGACCGACCTCAAGGCCGTGAAGTCCAGCAACCGGTTGGTGAGCGCCCTCTGGGCGGGCCGGCCGGCCGTGACGCAGCCGACGCCGGCGTACCGGCCGTATCAGGTCTGGACGCCGATCCGCGACACCCTCTCCGAGGGCCTGAGGGCGCTGGAGGCCGATCCGACCGCCTGGGTGGAGGGGGTCAGCTCCGCTCAGAAGCACATCGCGATCGCCAATGACCCTGCCACCCTGGCGCAACGGTGGGACACCGTCATCCGCACGACCCGCGCCGAGGCGCCCGCAGCCTCGGCGCCGGCCGAGCCCGCACAGGTCGGCCCACTGCCGCAGCCCGCCTCGCCGCCACCCACTTCGGCGCCCGTCCGCCTCAACCTCGGGTGTGGCGACAAGATCCTGGAAGGCTTCGTCAACGTCGACGTCGTCGAGAGCCGCGCCGGCAAGTCGCCTGACGTCATCTGCGATCTGCACAAGCTCACGCCGTTCGCGGATGGCAGCGCCGACGAAGTCATGGCGGTGCACGTCGTCGAGCACTTCTGGCGCTGGGAAGTTGTCGACATCCTCAAGGAATGGGTGCGGGTCCTGAAGCCGGGCGGCAAGATGATCCTGGAGTGCCCCAACCTCATTTCCGCCTGCGAGGCGTTGCTGGCCGACCCCGACAACGCCACGCTCCCGGGCGTGCAGGGCCAGCGGAGCATGTGGGTGCTGTACGGCGACCCGCGGTGGCAGGACCCGCTGATGGTGCACCGCTGGGGATATACACCCAAGAGCCTGGCCCAGATCATGTTCGAGGCCGGGCTGCGTGAGATCCGCCAGGAGCCCGCCCAGTACAAGTTGCGGGAACCGCGCGACATGCGCATCACAGGGGTCAAGCCGCGATAGCCATGCACCCCGCCGCCCTGGACTATCTGAAGTGGTATCATGAGACGAACATCTGGAAGCAGGTGTCGTATCGTGGCGTCCGGACGCTGAAACTTCCGTCGGACATGTGGAGCTACCAGGAGATCCTGTTCGCCCACGGGATCGAGTGGGTGATCGAGACCGGTTCGCGTCACGGTGGTTCGGCGCTCTTCTTCGCCGACCTCCTGCGCAACGCGCGCAGCCCCGGCCGGGTGTTCAGCATCGACTATGCGCCCGAACTCGATCCACGCGCCGCGGCCGACCTGGACATCTCGTTCATCAAGGGCGACAGCGCCGATCCGGCCATCGTTGGCCGAGTCATGGGCGAGATTCCACGACAGCGCAGCCCGCTATTCCTCATCCTGGACTCCGACCACGCGGCGGCCCACGTCCGGCGTGAGCTGGACATCTGGGTGCCCGAGCTGCGGACCGGCGACTATCTCGTTGTCGAGGACACGATCGTGAACGGAAATCCCGTCCGGCCCTCCCACGGCCCAGGGCCGCTGGAGGCGATCCGGGCCTATCGGGCCGACCACCCGGAGGCGCTGAAGCCCGACACCAAACGCGAAGCCAAATTCGGCGCGACGTTCGCGATCGAGGGCTTCTACACCAAGGCCTGAGCCCTCAGCGGCCCTCCATCTGCGCCAGCAGGCGCTCCAGCATCGGCAGTTCGTCGGCCTCGCCCGGCGGCTTGTCCCAGCGGATGCGGCTGATGCGGGGAAAGCGCATGGCGACGCCGGACTTGTGGCGGGTGGAGCGTTGCAGGCCCTCGAAGGCGACCTCGAAAACCAGGCCGTGGCGCGGCTCGGCGCGGACCGATCGGACCGGCCCGAAGCGCTCGAGGGTGTTGTCGCGAACGAACTTGTCGATCTGCATCAGCTCCTCGTCGGTGAACCCGAAGTACGCCTTGCCGACGGGGGTCAGCGTCCGCTGGCCGGCTTCGTCCTGTGTCCACACGCCGAAGGTGTAGTCGGAGTAGAAGCTCGAGCGCTTGCCGTGGCCGCGCTGGGCGTACATCAGGACCGCATCCACCAGGAATGGGTCGCGCTTCCACTTGAACCAGGGCCCCTTGGGCCGGCCGCCGACATAGTCGGAATCCCAGCGCTTGAGCATCAGGCCTTCAGCGACTTGCGGGTCGCCGACGGGGGGATCGGCGCGCAGCGCGGCCAGCTCCGCCCAGCTCTCGAACGGTTGGATGGGCGAGAGGTCGATGCGCGGGCTGGCCTCCTTGGCCACGAAGGCTTCCAGTCGCTTGCGACGCTCCCTGAAGGGCAGGGAACGGGTGTCCTCTGCGCCCACCTGCAGGATGTCGTAGGCGCGGATGGCGGCGGGATAGGCGGCCATCAGCTTGGCGTCGACGGCCTTGCGGTTCAGCCGCTGCTGCAGGTCGGCGAAGGGGGCGACATGGCCGTCACGGATCACCAGCAGCTCGCCGTCGAGCACCGCCTCGTCGTCCAGCGCGTCCAGCACATCGGGGAAGGTGCGCGAGATGTCGTCGCCCGTGCGGGTGTAAAGGCGACGCTGCCCGCCCTCATGGGCCGCCTGCACCCGGATGCCGTCCCACTTCCACTCGGCGGCGTAGTCGGCGGGATCCAGCTTGCCGAAGTCGACCGCCTCGTCGATCGCCTGGGCGAGCATCACCGGCCGGAATCGCGCCGGATGCTCGGACGTGGGCTTCTCCGAGCGGCCCTCCAGCCACGCGAACAGGTCAACGTAGGGTGGCTCCAGCGCGTGCCAGAGCTCCTCGATCTCGGCGGGCTCGACGCCGCCCATATCGGCGGCCGCGCGCTTGGCGAGCCGCGCGGTCAGGCCCACGCGCAGGCCGCCGGTCATCAGCTTCAGCAGCGCCCAGCGCTCCCTGGGCTCGCGCATGGCGTCCAGCCAGCCTTCGATCAGCCGCTGGACTTCGGCGCGCGAGGCCCCCCTCAGGGCGTCGATCACCTCGGAAAGCTGCGGCTCGCGGTTGGCGCCCGGCCGCGCCGGCCAGACCAGACTTACGGCCTCGGCCAAGTCGCCGACGTAGTCGTAGGACCACGAGAACAGCTGCGGGTCCATCCGCGCCTCGACGGCCTTGCGGATGAAGGCCGGCTTGGCGGCGTCGAAGGTGAGGTCGCCGGTGAGTGCGGCCAGCGCCCAGCCGCGATCAGGGTCCGGCGTGCCCGCCAGGTAGTCGCATACCATCGTAAGCTTCGCATTGCGCGAGGACGTCAGGCTGAGCCTGTCCAGCAGTTCGGCGAAGGCGCGCATCAGGCCCTGAACCTAGGGAGCCTCAGGGACCACGGCCAGAGGCGCGCGACGATGCCGGCGTGGCGCCCGCGGTCCACGCCGGCGGCCTAGGGAACGGGTCGGTGACGCGGAACCTTAGAGGCTCCGCTTCACTTCCTCGAGGTTGAAGCACTCGATGATGTCGCCGGCCTTGATGTCCTGGAAGCCGGCGAAGGCCATGCCGCATTCCTGGCCGGACGGGACCTCGTTGACCTCGTCCTTGAAGCGCTTGAGCGTCTGCAGGACGCCGAGTTCCAGCACCACCACGTCGGCGCGGATGATCCGGACGCGAGCGCCTTTGCGGACCACACCCTCGGTGACGCGGCAGCCGGCGACCCGGCCGACCTTCGAGATATCGAAGGCCTGCAGGACCTCCGCGTTGCCGAGGAAGGTTTCGCGCTGGATGGGGGCCAGCATGCCCGAGAGCACGCCTTTGATGTCGTCGATCAGGTCGTAGATGATCGCGTAGTAGCGGATCTCCACGCCCTCGCGCTCGGCCAGCGCCTGGGCCTGCTTCGAGGCGCGGACGTTGAAGCCGAGGATCGGCGAGCCGGCGCCCTTGGCCAGCATGACGTCGCTCTCGCTGATCGCGCCGGCGCCGGACAGGATGATCCGCGCGCGGACCTCCTCGTGAGCCAACTTGTCGAGCGAGCCGACGATGGCCTCGGCGGAACCCTGCACGTCGGCCTTGATGATCACCGGAAGCTCCGAGACCTTCTTGTCGGCGAGCTTGGCCATCATGTCGGCGAGGCTGGCGCCCTGGATCGGCGACCCGGCTTTCTCGCGCTTCATGCGGACGCGGTAGTCGACAAGTTCGCGAGCGCGCGCGTCGTTTTCCACCACGGCGAAGGGTTCGCCCGGCGCGGGCGTGCCGTCCAGGCCGAGGATTTCCACCGGGACGGAAGGTCCGGCCGCGTCGAGCTGTTCGCCGCGTTCGTTCAGCAGAGCGCGAACCCGACCGAAGGTGTCGCCGGCGACGACGATGTCGCCGCGCTTCAAGGTGCCGCGCTTGACCAGTACGGTCGAGACGGCGCCCCGTCCACGGTCCAGCTTGGCCTCGATCACGACGCCGTCGGCGGTCCGATCCGGATTGGCCTTCAGGTCCAGGACTTCGGCCTGCAGCAGGATCGCCTCGATCAGGTCGTCCAGGCCCATCTTCTCCTTGGCCGACACTTCGACGGCCTGGGTCTCGCCGCCAAGGCTTTCGACGACGATCTCGTGCTGCAGCAGCTCGTTGATCACCCGGGTCGGATCGGCGTCGGGTTTGTCGATCTTGTTGATCGCCACGATGATCGGCGCGCCGGCGGACTTGGCGTGATTGATGGCTTCAATGGTCTGGGGCATCACGCCATCGTCGGCCGCGACCACCAGCACCACGATGTCGGTGACGTTGGCGCCGCGCATCCGCATGGCCGAGAAGGCCGCGTGGCCGGGTGTGTCGAGGAAGGTGACCGCTTGGCCCCCGTCCAGCCGCACCTGATAGGCGCCGATGTGCTGGGTGATGCCGCCGTGCTCGCCCGCCACCACGTCGGTGGCGCGCAAGGCGTCGAGCAGCGAGGTCTTGCCGTGGTCGACGTGG
>NZ_CADEGK010000098.1:0-7431 GCF_902826855.1 uncultured Phenylobacterium sp.
GCCGGCCAGGTACATGGTCAGGATCGAGGTGCTGGTTGTACCCGCCAGGTATCCCCGCACGACGATCTCCACCGGCAGAATGCTCAGGCGCCGGCCGACGACGATGTTTGGATCGGGATAGTCCAGCACGTGGTTGGGACAGAGGTCGACGGTCTGCTCGAAGGCCCAGCGGGCGACACCATTCAGCACCTGGCCCTTGAACGGGATGCAGCACAGCACACGATCGAAGGCCGACAGGCGATCGGAGGTGACCAGGATGCGCCGCCCGTCCGGCAGATCGTAGTTGTCACGCACCTTGCCGCGATAAAGGCCGGGCAGGCGCGGGTCTATCGCATCCCGCAGCACCTGGTGGGCGCTGGCCGCCAGCCCGGCTTCGTCCATCGTCGGCACGGTGGTCTCCCTAACGAGGTCAATGAGGTCTCCCAGAGAGAGCCGGCTGTCACGCAAGACTTTCGTGCGCGCGGCTTGCACCGCCCTGCGGGCCGCAGCAGGTGTCGCATCGGCGGTGCTCCGCCGCGGCGATCTACGAAAGGGCTAGCCGCGCAGCTTGCGCAACAGCACGTCGCAGTCGCGCGCCAGGACCGGGTCGCCCGCCTTCAGTTCCTCGATCCGGCGCACGGCGTGCAGCACGGTGGTGTGGTCGCGTCCGCCGAACCGGCGGCCGATGTCCGGCAGCGAGCGGGTGGTGATCTGCTTGGCCAGCCACATGGCCACCTGCCGCGGGCGGGCCACGGCGCGCGCGCGGCGTTCGGAGATCAGGTCGGCCTGCTTCAGCCCGAAGTGCTCGGCCACGGTCTTCTGGATCACGTCCACCGTCACTTTGCGCTCATTCACGCTGAGATGGGGTCGCAGGATCGCTTGGGCCTCGTCCAGCGTCAGCCGCGCCATGCCGCCGCCCACCCGGGCCACCAGGGTATTCAGCGCGCCCTCCAGCTCGCGCACGCTGTCGGTGAAGCGGTCGGCCAGGAACTGCAGCACTTCGGACCGCGCGGCGGGCACGAAGCCGCCCTGCTGGGCCAGGGTGTGCAGCTTCCGCTCCAGGATGCCCAGGCGCAGGGTGCGGTCAGCCGGCTCGATACCGCAGACCAGCCCCGCCTGCAGATGTGAGCGTAGGCGCGGCTCCATTTCCGACAGCTCGGTGGGCGAGCGGTCGGCGGTCAGCACGACGCGGCGGCCGTCCTCGACCAGAGCGATCAGGGTGTGGAACAGCTCTTCCTGGGTCTGGGTCTTGCCGGCCACGAAATGGACGTCGTCGATCAGGAGCAGGTCGGCGTTGCGCAGTTCGTCCTTGAAGGCTGCGGTCTGCCTGTCCTGAAGGGCCTTCACGAAGGTCGAGGTGAACCGCTCGGCGGAAAGGTAGACCACCCGCTTGCCGGGCGCGGTGCGAAGCGCCTCCCAGGCCAGCGCGTTCAGCAGGTGCGTTTTACCGAAGCCGTAGGGCCCGTGGAAGACGACCGGGTTGAAGTGGCCGTCGGCCCAGGAAGCCACCCGGCGGGCGACGGCGAAAGCGAACTCGTTCGCTGGCCCAGACACGAATGTGTCGAAGTTGAAACGTTCCTGCAGGCCCTGCAGGCGGCCCTGGCGGGCGGCCACCGGGGCGACGACCTCGGCCTCGATCTCGAAGACTTCCGCGACCGGTGGAGCGATGCTCGCGACGACGCCAGGGTGCGCGGTCGGTGGCGCCTGAGGGGCATTGGCCGCCGCCGGCGGAAGAGCGTCGACTTCCATGCGCGACTTGAGGTCCAGGCGACGGTGCAGCGGGTCGTTCTGAGCCCACAGTTCGCCGATCCGGCGCCAGGCATTGTGCCGGATCCAATCACGCGCCACGCCTGTCGCGGCCACCACGCAGACCTCGTCCTGTGTCTCGCGTAGAGCCGCCTGGCCCAGCCACGATCCGAACGTGGCGTCGCCGAGTTCGCGCTTGAGAACCTGGCAGGTCTTGCTCCACACGGCCGACGCCGGCGCACTTGCCATAGCTCCCGCAACCCCCCCGCTTTTCATCCCTTGAAACCCCATCGATACCATCGACAAAGCCAGGGCCCCGAACCCCCCGACCACGCACTCTTCGTCACACACAGGTTCTCTTTCAGCGAGTGCATGCGCCCCGCCGCCGTCCCGGTTTTGGCCCCGAGATCCTTGGAAAGAACCTGTAAGAAGGCCGACACTAGTCGGGGCCATGGGGGGGTCAACGGTGATTCTTTTTACAGGCGAGACTTATTTCTGTTGACTCGTCGGGGACCCTTTTTGGCCAAAGGGAAAGGCGAAAAACCCGTATTGTGACCCGAGCTTTTGGTCGCAGATGTCGCACCCCGCCCGAGTCCGGCGCACAAAAAAAGCAGCGCCCCGAAGGGCGCCGCGGTCAGAATTCCTAGCGGGAAAGAGGGGGTGTGCTCACCCCGGCCGGCCGGCCTCAAGAGACCTCAGGCTGCGGACATCTTCCGCAGCTGAGCGGCGAGGCGAGATACCTTCCGCGAGCCCGTGTTCTTGTGCACCACTCCCTTTGTCACGGCGCGCATCAGCTCGGACTGCGCCTTGACGAAGGCGTCCTTGGCGACCGTGGCGTCGCCCGAGGCCAACGCCTCCTCGAACTTGCGCAGGAAGGTGCGCACGCGCGAGCGGCGGGCGGTGTTCACTTCAGTGCGGCGGGCGATCTTGCGGACCGCTTTCTTGGCGCCGGGCGTGTTGGCCATTCGGAACTGCTCTCACAATACGGATAGCGCCCGCCCGTTGCCGGGCAGGCGAAATTGGAGGCGCGGATATACTGAAAGGGGCCACCGGGGTCAATGCCGCTCAGACGTTGGCTTCGTAGGTCCGGCGCATCAGGTCGACCGCTTCGCCGTCCAGGTCCTCGACCGTCGTCAGGCCGAACTGCACGGGCATGTTCTCATGGCGCGAGCGCACCAGCCGTCCGCCCGGCTCCGCCTCGAGCCGGAGCGCCACGTCCACCCGCTTGAGCGTCGTGGCCTGCACCCGCACGAACGTCCGGCGCGGGGTCAGCAGCGAGACATAGGTCTTGCGCGTCTGGACCGTCACGTCTCCGAGGCCGAGCGCGGCCTCCAGCACCGCGTCATAGATCGGGCGCAGGGCCGGCCGGTCGGCGTACTGGCCATCCACCAGGCTGTCGGCGGTGGCGGTCATGAAGTCCGGGTAGCCCAACTGTTCGTAGCGCAGCAGCATGGCCGCGTAGCCGGTGACACCGCGCTCAGCGAGCCAGGCGGTGATGGCCGGGCGGTCGGGCAGGCTCGCTTGGCGGAGCCGGGCGGCCCAGGTCTCGAGGCTCTCCCCGGTGATACGCTCGAGGCGCTTGGCCTGCTCTTCGCGCCACTGCCGCCAATCCAGGGTGGCCGCCACGGCTAGCGCCCCTTGAAGGCGGGCTTCCGCTTGTCGACGAACGCCGCCATGCCCTCCTTCTGGTCCTCGAAGGCGAAAAGGGAATGGAACAGCCGCCGCTCCATGCCGACGCCGGTGGCCAGCGTCGTCTCGAAGGCCGCGTTGACCAGCTCCTTGTTCATCATCACCGCCAGCGGCGACTGGGCGGCGATCTTGCCGGCCGCGGCCACCGCCTCCTCCAGCAGTTTGTCGGCGGCGACCACGCGGGAGACCAGGCCGGCGCGCTCCGCCTCCGCCGCGTCCATCATCCGTGCGGTCAGCACCATGTCCATGGCCTTGGATTTGCCGACGGCGCGCGGCAGGCGCTGGGTGCCGCCGATGCCCGGCATGACGCCCAGGTTGATCTCCGGCTGGCCGAATTTGGCGGTTTCGGCGGCGATGATGAAGTCGCACAGCATGGCCAGTTCGCAGCCCCCGCCGAGCGCGTAGCCGGCGACCGCGGCGATGATCGGCTTCCTGAACCGCTCCACCCGCTGGCCGCCCGCCCCGAAGAAGTTGGTGGCGAACATCTGGGCGTAGGTCTTGTCGGCCATCTCCTTGATGTCCGCTCCGGCGGCGAAGGCGCGCTCCGACCCGGTCAGCACCACGCAACGAACCGCCTCGTCGGCCTCGGCCGTGTCCAGCGCGGCCGCGAGCTCGGTGAGGAGCTGGGTGTTCAGCGCGTTCAACGCCTCAGGGCGGTTCAGACGGATCAGGGTGACGCCCGCGGCAGGCGTCTCGACGATCAGGGTCTCATAGCTCATGGGGCGCTCCGGTCCGATTGAACGCGACTTACGGCCCCGTGACCGAATAGCCAAGCGCCCGCAGGCGCGCCGGCAGGCCGCCCGTGCCGATCAGGTGACCGACCCCGACCACCACGACGGTGTTGCCCTTGCCCTTGAGACGCTCGTCCAGCGTCTTGGCCCAGGCCTCGTTGCGCTGGCTGACCAGGCGGCGGAACATGCCCGGGGTGACCTTGCGCATGGGCTCCAGCGCCTCGCGGTCCAGACCGGCCGTGTCGCCGGCCATCCAGGCGCGGACGAGGGTCATGAACGCCTCGGGGTCGCGCTCCAGTTCGCGCAGGGTTTCGCGCAGGGAGACGATCTGCTCGGCCATCGGCGCCGCGTCGAAGAAGCCCATCTGCTCGGCCGGGGTCTCGAAGGCGCGCCGGGTGGCGGCGGGCGCAGCCGCGTTGATCGTCATCTCCACACCGTTGCCGGTATCGGCGCCGGCCTTGCCGTAGGCCGCGGCGGCCAGCGCCACCTCGGCCAGCCAGGGCTCGAGCCTGGAGAGCGTGGCCTTGTCCACGCCGTAGACGTAGGCGACGGCCATCAGCTTCTCGGCGTCGGCCGGTGGCAGCAGGGTGAACAGCGACTGGCCCGGCGGCAGGACGCCCAGGCGGGCAGCCAGGGCGCCGACCTCAGCCTGGGTGGCGGGGTCCATCGGCAACTCGAACCAGAGGTCGTCGGCGCGCGCCAGGGCGGCGTCCAGCGCCGCCGGGCGCCAGGTCAGCCCGGGCGGCAGGACGTGAACGGAGCCGAACATGAGGATCTCGGAATCAGCGTCCCGGACCACCCAGACCGGCGGCTCGGCGCGGGCTGGCAGGGCAATGGCGCAGGCGGCCGCGAGGCCGGCGAGGAGGGCTCTCATCTGCCGCTCGTCATTTCTGGCAAACGGGGCAGTAGAATGTCGAACGCCCGGCCTGGACCTGGCGGCCGATGACGCCCCTGCAGCCGTCGTTGCGGCAGGGCTGGCCCTCCCGGTCGTAGGTGCGGAAGCGGTGTTGAAAGTAGCCCAACGCGCCGTCGGTCTGTGCGAAGTCGCGCAAGGTCGACCCGCCGGCCGCTATCGCCTCGGACAACACCGCCTTGATCTCCGGGACCAGCCTGGCCAGCCGCGCGCCGCTGACCCCGCCGGCCGCCTTGAAGGGCGAGATACGGGCGCGGTTCAGGGCCTCGCAGACGTAGATGTTGCCCAGGCCAGCCACGATGCGCTGGTCCAGCAGCAGGGTCTTGGGCCCCTGCTTTCGGCCCGCAAAGGCGGCTTTCAGATGCGCGGCGTCGAAGGCGTCGGACAGCGGCTCAGGCCCCAGGCTCGCGAACCACGGATGCAGCCCCAGCATGGCGGTGTTGACCAGGCCCATGTAGCCGAACCGGCGGGGGTCATAGTAGGTCACCCGCGCGCCGGCCTCGGTGGTGAAGACGATGTGCGCGTGCTTGGGGTCCGGGTCGGGGGCGTAGTGGAACTCGCCGGGCCGCGTCGAGCCTTCCGGACGCGTGATCTCGAAGCGCCCGCTCATCCCCAGGTGCATCACCAGGGTGTCCTCGCGATCTAGGCGAGCCAGCAGGTACTTGGCGCGCCGTTCCAGGCGCACGACGGTGGCGCCGGTCAGGACCTGCACGAAGTTGGCCGGCAGCGGGAAGCGCAGGTCCGGCCGTCGGGCCTCGACACGCGCCAGCCGGTGTCCCTCCAGCACGGGGGCGAGGCCGCCTCGCACCGTCTCGACTTCGGGCAGCTCAGGCATGCGGTCTCGCTTGGCACGGCATCGCTGGCGCGCCAAGGCCCTGCAAGCTAGAACCCGCGGCATGACGGGACCTTCCGCCACCTTCGGCTTCCGCGACGTGGACGCGGCCGAGAAGCCCGGCCTGGTCCGGGGCGTGTTCGATCGGGTGGCGTCCCGCTACGACCTGATGAACGACCTGATGAGCGCAGGCGTGCACCGGCTCTGGAAGGACGCCGCCGCCGCACGGCTCAACCCCCAGCCCGGTGAGACCATCGTCGACTGCGCCGGAGGCACCGGCGACATGGCGCGCCGCTTCGCGAAGCTGGCCCGGCGCGCGCAGGAGCGGCGGGGCGGCGCCGACGCGAAAATCCTCGTGGTCGACTACAACGTCGAGATGATCGCCGCCGGGCGCGAGCGCGGCGGCCTGCCTGAAATCACCTGGACGGTCGGCGATGCCCAGGCCCTGCCGCTGCCCGACGCCTGCGCCGACGCCTATGTGATCAGCTTCGGCATCCGCAACGTCACCGACGTCTCCGCGGCGCTCAGCGAAGCGCGACGGGTGCTGAAGCCCGGCGGGCGATTCCTCTGCCTGGAGTTCTCGCGGCCTGTGACCGAGGCCCTGCGGGCGGCCTACGACGCCTATTCCTTCAAGGTGATCCCCGAGATCGGGGCGCGGGTGGCGAACGACCGGGAGAGCTATCAGTACCTGGTGGAGAGTATCCGCCGCTTCCCCGACCAGAAGGCTTTCGCCGCCCTGATCGGCCAGGCCGGCTTCAGCCAGGTGGGCTGGACCAACTTCACCGGCGGCGTGGCGGCCCTGCACACCGGACGGGCGATCTAGGACCCATGGCCTCCGTGGGCGCCTTCCTGCGGCTTATGGGGGCCGCGCGGATCTTGGTCCGGCACGACGCCCTGCTGCCCGCCGAGATCGATCCCTACTATTCCTCAGGCGTGCGCGTTCTGGCCCGAGCCCTGCGGTTGTTCGCCGGGCGCCGTGACGGACGGCCCGGCCAGCGGCTGGCGCGGGCCTTGGAGCAGCTGGGGCCTGTGGCGATCAAGCTCGGGCAGCTACTCGCCACCCGCGCCGACATCTTCGGCCGCACGTTCGCCGAGGACCTGGGCCACCTCAGGGACCGGCTGCCCCCGTTCGGGTCGCGTGAGGCCCGCGAGCAGGTGGAGCGTGAGCTTGGCCGTCCGGTCGAGGCGGTGTTCGAGTCCTTCGACGACACGCCCGTGGCGGCGGCGTCGCTGGCTCAGGCGCACCGGGCCACGCTGAAGGACGGCCGCCACGTGGCGGTGAAGGTGCTGCGGCCGGGGATCGAGCGCCGGCTGGTCGCCGACTGGGCTGTCCTGGATCTGGCCGGCCGGCTGATCGAGCGCTGGGTCCCGCCGGCGCGGCGCCTGGAGCCGCTGGCTTTCGCCCAGACAGTGATCCAGTTCGTCGGCGCCGGCCGCCTCCCGCCTCAGGTCCAGCTCCAGGGCGTTAGCGGCTCTCACCGCCTGGAGCCGCTGGCGTCCTGCCGTGCACGTAGCCTCCCCGCACGGCTGTTCACTCCCCC
>NZ_CADEGK010000098.1:7441-17389 GCF_902826855.1 uncultured Phenylobacterium sp.
CGGAAGGGCTGCCGCTCACCGACGACGCGGCGCTGGACCAGCCGGGCCTGGACCGCAAGGCGCTGGCGGACAACCTGACGCGCGCCTTCCTGGCCCAGGCGCTGGACCACGGCGTCTTTCACGCCGACCTGCACGAGGGCAACCTGTTCGCAGCCGCGCCGGCGAAGCTCTATGCGGTGGACTTCGGTATTATCGGGCGGCTGGGAGCCGCCGAGCGGCGCTACCTGGCTGAGATCCTCTGGGGCTTCCTGCGGCGCGACTACGAACGGGTCGCGCAGGTGCACTTCGACGCGGGCTACGTGCCGGCCCACCACAGCGTCGCGGCCTTCGGCCAAGCCCTTCGCGCTGTCGGAGAACCGGTGTTCGGCCGTCAGTCCAATGCCGTGGCCATGAGCCGGGTGCTGACCCAGCTGTTCGAGATCACCGCCCTTTACGAGATGCGCCTGCGGCCGGAGCTGGTGCTGCTGCAGAAGACCATGGTCACCGTCGAGGGGGTGGCCCGCCGCATCGACGTCACTCACGACATCTGGGCGGCCGCCGAGCCGGTCGTCAGCCGCTGGATCGCCCGCGAGCTATCGCCCGTCACCCGCATACGCCGCTTCGCCGGCGAGGCCGAAAGCGCGCTGCGCAACATCGCCCGCATGACGACGCCGCAGCCGGTCGCGGTAGTGGGGCCGGTGCGGTCGGGCCCGTTGCTGTGGTTCGCGCTCGGCGCCCTGGTCGCCGGCGGCGCGTTCGCAGCGGGCCTGCTGCTCCGCTAGGCGTCGTCGTCGCGGTCGCGGCGGGAGGCGGCGCTCTGGCGGCGCTGCTCGCGGGCCTTCTGTTCCTCCCAGTAGGCGCGGCCCTCGTCCGGGTGGAACATGGTGCGCGGCGCGCCCTCCCGGCTGGCTACGGCGAAGACATTGGCCTTGGGGTCGTAGAACAGGGTGTCGCCGTTGCGCCGCGTCATCGTCAGCGTGCCCTTGGGGGGGTCGCCCACAAAGTCGTGGGCCTTCTGCACGAAGGCCTCAAGGTCCCTGGCGCCGAAGTCGCGGCCGTTGCGCTCGAAGGCCCGCCGCGCGTTCTCATCGGCCGAATACCGTCGGCTGGCCGACCACATCGGCTTGCCGTCCACGAGCTTCACCGGCTCGCCGCGCCGGTCGGCCCGGGTGGTCTCGTCAGCAGACGGCGCGCCCGAATAGGCCTCGTCGCCTGTGTTCGCCGCCACCTGCGTTCCGCTCGATGGTTTCTGGGCGACAGCCGACGGGCCGTTGTCACAAGCCGCCAGGGTCAGGGCCACGGCGGCCAGCAACAGAGTCCTCGTTCCAGGCATCCCTTAATCTCCGGTAAGGCCAAGCTGGAACAAATAATGAACACAAGCTCACGGGTTTGTCGAGTCCCCTCCGATGCCCTAAATCGAGGCCCTCACTGATGGGGGCCTCGGCCTTGAGCGAGAAGCGGGTTCTCCTGATCGTCGGCGGCGGCATCGCCGCCTACAAGGCGCTGGAGCTGATCCGGCTCCTGCGCAAGGCCGGCGTCGGCGTCCGTCCGATCCTGACGGCGGCGGGCGCCCAGTTCGTCACGCCGCTCAGCCTCTCGGCGCTGGCCGAGGACAAGGTCTATTCGGAACTCTTCAGTCTCACCGACGAGGCTGAGATGGGCCACATCGAGCTGTCCCGCTCGGCCGACCTCGTGGTCGTGGCGCCGGCCACCGCCGACCTGATGGCAAAGGCGGCGAACGGCTTGGCGGGCGACCTCGCCGCCACCACGCTGCTCGCCACCGACAAGCCCGTCCTGATGGCTCCGGCCATGAACGTACGCATGTGGGAGCACGCCGCCACGCAGCGGAACCTGGCGACGCTGCGCGCAGACGGCGTCGTCTTCGTCGGCCCCGACGAAGGCGCCATGGCCTGCGGGGAGTACGGCGCCGGCCGCATGGCCGAGCCGCCCGCAATCTTCGCGGCCATCATGGCAGCCCTCGGGCGGGGCGGCCCGCTCGAAGGCAAGCGCGCCGTTATCACCGCCGGCCCCACCGCGGAACCCATCGACCCGGTGCGGCTGATCACCAACCGCTCCTCGGGTAAGCAGGGCTATGCGATCGCCCAGGCGCTCGCCGCCCTTGGCGCCGATGTGACCCTGGTCAGCGGCCCGACGGCGCTGGCGGCTCCCGCGGGCGTCCGCCGTGTGGAGGTGGAGACCGCCTGCCAGATGCTGGCGGCCTGCGAGTCGGCCCTGCCGGCGGATATCGCCGTCTGCGTAGCGGCCGTCGCCGATTGGCGGCCGCAGAACCTGCAGGGCTCGAAGATCAAGAAGGGCGCGGACGGCCCGCCAGCCCTTGGCCTGGTGGAGAACCCGGACATCCTCGCGACGCTGTCGAAGTCAAACCGACGGCCGAAGCTGGTGGTGGGTTTCGCCGCCGAGACCGACGATGTCGAGGCCAACGCCGCCGCCAAGCTCGCGCGCAAGGGCTGCGACTGGATCGTCGCGAACGACGTCGGCCAGGGCGGCACGCTGGGCGGCGACGACAATGCCGTGGCCATCGTCACGTCCGAGGGAATCGAGCGATGGGACCGCATGGCCAAGGGCGAGGTGGCCCGCCGCCTCGCCGCCCGCATCGCGCAGGAGTTCCAGTGACGTCCCCGACCGTCCCGATCACCCGCCTGCCGCACGGCGAGGGGATTCCGCTTCCGGCCTATGAGACCGCCCAGGCGGCCGGCATGGACCTGCGCGCGGCGGTGCCGCAAGACGAGCCACTGGTGCTTCGACCGGGCGACCGCTTCCCCGTCCCGACCGGCCTGGCCTTCGCCCTGCCCCCCGGCTTCGAGGGTCAGGTGCGGCCACGCTCGGGGCTGGCGTTCAAGAACGGCGTCACCTGCCTGAATTCCCCGGGCACGGTGGACGCCGACTATCGCGGCGAGGTGAAGGTGATCCTGATCAACCATGGGCCCGAGGACTTCACCGTGCGCCGCGGCGACCGCATCGCCCAGCTGGTTATCGCCCCGGTGGCGCAGGCGCGCTGGGCGGAGGTCGCGAGCCTCGACGAGACGGCGCGCGGCGCGGGCGGCTTCGGGTCGACCGGCGGGCGATAGGCAACCAGCTTCCCAGGCGAGACATGGCTTCAGTGCGCGATCTGCTTCCGGGCGTGCCCCTGATCGACAGCCCGTTCTTCGACGAGATCCTGGAGACGTCGAACTGGGACGCCGAGACCCGGCGCGTGGCCACCGAGCTCCACCGCGACGGCTTCGCCACCCTAGACTTCCAGGAGCCGGACCTGGACGCCCTGGCGGCCGACATCGATCGCACCCTGTTCTCCTCACTGCCTTGGGAGGATTGGCGGGCCGGACGCCTCGATGGCCTGGAGCGGGTGGGGGAGGCCTGGAGCTACAACGACAGCGTCCGGCGGATCGCGGCCAACGCCCACGTGGTGGACCTGCTGGGACGCGTCTACGGCCGCCGCGCCTTCCCCTTCCAGACGCTGAACTTCGCCATCGGCTCACAGCAGGCCGCCCACGTCGACCTGGTCCACTTCGCCTCCATGCCGGAGAATTTCATGTGCGGCGTCTGGCTGGCGCTGGAGGACGTCGCCGACGGGGCCGGGCCGTTGATCTACTATCCCGGCAGCCACCGCTGGCGGCTGTTCCTGAACGAGCACATCGGGCGCATCGCCCCGCCCGCAGACCGCATCGGCGACGACCTGGGGAAGTTCGACGCCATCTGGGCCAAGCAGCGTGAGGCTTCGGGCGTGGCGCCGGTGCGGTTCCATCCACGCAAGGGCCAGGCGTTGATATGGCATGCGGGCCTGCACCACGGCGGGGCGCCGCACACCGATCGCAGCAGGAGCCGCAAGAGCCAAGTCACCCACTACATGTTCGACGACTGCGCCTACTGGACGCCGATGCTCTCGGCGCCCTTCGCCGGCCGGATCGCCTTCCGGCGTCAGACCCCGGACGTCCGCACCAGCGAGATCGTGGCGAACAGGGCGAATGGTGGCCCCCGTAGCTGACGCATTCATGGATACCACCGCCCCGCCGCTGTCGAACCAGCTACCGCCGGGCGCGCCCGGCGCAGCGCCCCGCCGCAGCCTCGCCAGCCGCGCGCTGGACCGGCTTCGGCGGATGGTGGCGGGCTAAACTCCCGCGCCGGCCCTTCGTTTGGGGCGGAGAAGCTAACGCGGCCGCGCACGGACCTCGACGTCGCGCGCGGTGATGCGGTCGCCGCATTCCGAGCAGCTCATCACCGGGGCGAAGTCACAGCCGCAGGCCTTGTGCCGGTGGATCAGTGGTGCGCCCGCCGCGCCGGCTCGGTGCACGTCGCCCCAATGGACGATCGCCATCATCACCGGGTGCAGGGCCAAGCCCTTGTTGGTCAGGCGGTATTCGTGGCGGACGGGGTTCTCCTGGTAGGCGTCTCGGCGCAGGACGCCTTCATCGACGAGTTTTTTCAACCGGTCGGCAATGATGCTGCGGGAGATGCCAAGGCGCCTCTCGAAGGCCTCGAAGCGCCGCACCCCCAGGAACAGGTCACGCAGGATCATCAACGTCCAGCGGTCGCCGATGACGGCCACCGAGCGAGCCACGGAGCAGTCCTCGTCCGGAAGATCGGTCCACTTCATCGTCGGCGATCCTGCCGTTGACTCAGTTCGGATTCAAGACTTAGTTAGTTCGAAATCCGAATGGAGTGGGTGATGTCGGAGCGCAAACCCGTCTGCCTGGTAGTCGGCGCCGGCGACGGCTTGGGCTCGGCGATCGCCAGGGCCTTTGCGGCGGAGGGCTATCCCGTCTGCATGACCCGTCGGGCGCGCAACCTGGAGGCGCTGGAGAAGGTTGCTGAGGACATTCGGGCGGCCGGTGGGGCGGCGCATGCCTATGGGGTGGACGCGCGCGACGAGAACGCGATGGTCGCGCTGTTCGACACCATCGAGCGCGACGTCGGGCCGCTGGAGGTGGTGGTCTTCAACATCGGCGCGAACGTGCGGTTCGGCATCCGCGAGACCACGGCGCGGGTGTTCACGAAGGTCTGGGAGATGGCCTGTTTCGCGGGATTCCTGGCCGGGCGCGAGGCGGCCAGGGTGATGGTCCCGCGGGGCAGGGGCACTGTCCTGTTCACCGGGGCCACGGCAAGCGTCCGCGGGCGCGAGGGGTTCTCGGCGTTCGCCGCGGCAAAGCACGGTCTGCGGGCCGTTGCGCAGAGCATGGCGCGAGAACTAGGGCCGCTGGGCGTCCACGTCGGCCATGTGGTGATCGACGGCGGCATAGACGGTGTCTTTATCCGCGGCGTCCGCGAGAACGCCGAGGCGCTACTGGCCAACGACGAGATCCTGAGGCCGAAGGACATCGCCCAGGCCTTCGTGGCCGTCCACCGCCAGGCGAGATCGGCCTGGACCCACGAGCTTGATCTGCGCCCCTGGCGAGAGACTTGGTGAGGAGCGCCGCGATGGCCACCATCGACTTCATCTTCGACTTCGGCAGCCCCAACGCCTATCTCGCGGAGAAAGTCCTGCCCGCGATCGCGGGGCGGACCGGGGCGAGGGTCAATCGCATCCCTTGCCTGCTGGGCGGCATCTTCAGGGCCGCCAACAACGCCTCGCCGATGGTCGCCTTCGGCGGCGTGAAGGGGAAGCTGGCCTACGAGGCTCTGGAGACCCGGCGGTTCGTGGCGAAGCATGGGCTTGTAGCCTTCCGCCAGAACCCGCACTTCCCCGTCAACACCCTGCTGATCATGCGCGGCCTGGTCGCCGCCCGCCGCGCCGGGATGGAAGAGCCTTACGTGGCCGCTGTGCTCGCGGCCATGTGGGAAGCCGGCGAGAAGATGGACGACCCGGAAGTCGTGGTCCGGGTCCTGAGCGCCGCCGGCCTGGACGGCCCGGGCCTGGTCGCCGCCACCCAGGACCCGGAGGTGAAGGCGGAACTGATCGCGAACACCGAGGCCGCGGTCGAGCGCGGCGTCTTCGGCATCCCGACCTTCTTCGTCGGGGGCGAGATGTTCTTCGGCAAGGACCGGCTGGGGCAGGTCGAGGAGGAAGCGGCCCGTCAGGGGACCTAGAGCGGCGGAGCCACGAAGCCACGGACGTTCTCGTCGATCGCATGGGCGAGCGCCAGACAGCGTGCGTCTCCGCCTAGAGGGCCGATGAGCTGGACCCCGACAGGGAGGCCGCCCGGGGTGAGGCCGGCGGGTATGGCTGTGGCCGGGAGGTGCAGGGCGGTCGCCAGGCTGATCCAGGTGATCAGGGCGTTGTAGGCGATGCCCCCCCCGTCAGAGGTCTTCAGGGACCGCCGCGCAAAGGGTCGCTTGTCATGCAGGAAGGCCGGTACGGGGGTGATGGGCGCCAGGATCACGTGCCAGCGGTCGAACTGTTCGGCGATCTCGTGGCGCAGGCGCGCACGCACGGCGTCGGCGGCCATCCACTCACGGTGGCGGGCGGTGTAGGCCACGGTCATGGCGGCGGTGGACAGCGGCTCGGCGCCCCGGGCCAGGGCCGCCTTGGCGAACGGACGCCGCAGTTCCATGGCGCGGAGCGCGCTGGGCGGCATGTCCTCGCCCAGGATCGCGCCCAGCAGGGTCTGGTAGCTGTGGAGCAGGACCCGCATGTCGGTGGGGCTCTGGATGAGCTCCACCTCGGCGCCGGCCAAGCGCAGGTCCCTGGCGAAGGCTTCGATCACCGCCCGCACCTCCGGATCGAGCGGGCAGAGCGGGTCATCCAGCCACAGGCCGATGCGCGCGTCTTGGAGGTCGGCGGGCGGGGCCTTGGGCGCCAGCGGGCCGTTCTCCAGGATCGACAGCAGGAGGCGCAGATCCCGCGCCGAACGCGCCATCGGGCCGACCACGTTCAGGTCCCGCTCGGCGTGCGAGCCCGGGTGCGGCGGGACGTGGCCGCGCTGGGAGACGAGGCCCCAGGTCGGCTTGTGGCTGAACACGCCGCAGAAGCCCGCCGGCACGCGCAGCGAGCCGCCGATGTCGGAACCGATCTCCAGCGCCGTCACCCGCGCCGCCAGCGCCGCCGCCGCCCCACCCGAGGAGCCGCCCGGTGTTCGGGCAAGGTCCCAGGGATTGTTGGTCGCCCCATAGAGGCCGTTCGCGCTCTGCCAGTCCGCCGCCATGACCGGCACGTTGGTCTTGCCCCAGATCACCGCTCCGGCGTGGCGCGCAGCGCCGGGCGCCGCGGCGTCGCCCACCATCCGGCGGCGGAAGGCGGCCAGCCCCGAGGAGGCGGCCATGCCGGACACGTCGAAGGTGTCCTTGACCGTCATAGGCAGGCCGGCCAGCAGGCCCACGTTCTCGCCGCGGGAGCGGGCGTCGTCGATCGCCCGAGCCTGCTCCAGAGCCCGCTCCGGATCGGCGGCGACCACCGCGTTCAGGGCGGCGTGGGTCTCGGCGTGGCGGGCCAGCGACGCCTTCAGGAGTTCCACGGCGGAGACGCGTTTGCCGGCAAGGGCGGCCAGCTGGGCGGTGGCGTCCTGCTCGAGCAGGCTTTCGGTCACTGCCGGAAGCCCAGCACGTGCTGCATGTCGTATTCACCCGGCGGCTTGCCGACCACCCAGCGGGCGGCCGCCACCGCGCCGCGCGCGAACAGGCCCCGGTCGCGGGCGGAGTGGGACAGGGTAAGTATCTCGTCCTCGGCGGCGCAGACCACGCTGTGCTCGCCTACGATGCCGCGCCCGCGCAGCACCGAGAAGCCGATCTCCCCCACCGGCCGCTCGCCTGTGATGCCTTCGCGGCCGTGGCGCGCCACCTCGCTGAGCGCCACGCCGCGACCTTCAGCCGCCGCCGCGCCCAGCATCAGGGCAGTGCCGGAAGGCGCGTCGACCTTGCGGCGGTGGTGGGCCTCATGGACCTCGATGTCATAGGCGCTGGCAGGCAGGGCCTTGGCGACCTGGCCCACCAGGCCGATCAACATGTTCACTCCAAGGGCGAAGTTGCCGGTGCGCACCACGGGGACGCGCCCGGCGGCTTCAGAGATGCGGCGCAGGTGGTCGGGCGACATCCCGGTGGCGCCGATCACCAGGGCGACCCCTCGCCCCGCCGCCTGGGCGGCCAGGGCCACCGAGGCTTCGGGGGTGGTGAAGTCGATGACCACGTCCGCGGCGGCCAGCGCCTCAGCGGCGGAGACCAGGCCCTCGCCCGCAAGCTCCGGCCGGTCGAAGGGGCCGGCGAGCGCTAGCGTCGGGTCGGCCTCCACGGCGGCGGTGATCGCGCGGCCCATGCGGCCGAGCGCGCCGGCGACGGCGATCCTGATCGGGGCGGGCAAGGCGGTTTCTCCGTCGTGAGGCCCTTAACTCCCGCGCGGGCGGCACGCGGTCAATGGCCGCAACGTCCCATCGAGAAAGGGCGGCCCTTGGGACCGCCCTTCCATATCCTCACGGGATCTTCTGGCGCCTACTTCTTCCTCAGCATCGTCTTGATCTCGTCCTGGCTGGCGTTGACCGTAGCCGCGCCGCTGGCGACCGCCAGGCTGCCGGTATCCACCGCGAAGGTGTCGGAGCCCATCTTGATGGTGGCGGTCTTCTTGCCGCCGGCCGCGGCCTTCACGTCCGTGATCGTTCCGATCGTTGCACCGGTCGAGTCCTTCACGGCCATGCCGGTCGTGACGCTGGCGTTGGCGCCGGAGGAGGAGGCGCTGGCGGCGGACGAAGTTGAGGTATCGACCTCAGCCGAGGTTGAAGGGGGGACGGCCGGCGTAGCAGGCGTTGCTGGCGTGGCCGACGAAACCCCCGGCGTGGCAGGCATCGCCGGTGTGGCGGGGGTCGCCGGAGTCGCCTGTGGCGGCGACGCGCCTGGCAATTGGCCGGCCGCACCGGAAGCCGGCGTCTGGGCCAGCGCTGGAACGGTGGCAAGGGCGAGCGCCGCGGCGGCGGCGTAGGCGAGGCGTTTGTGCATAGGCAGGTCTTCCCATCTGCGCGCCCCCGCACCCGACGGCATCAACCCGACGGCCGCGCCAAAGGTTCCCCGTCATATTCTGGAGGCGTTGTCCCTATGACCCGGGGTCTATAGGCTGACCGCTTCCGGGAATTCGAAGAGCCAGGGGACGCACCCCTGGCGGCTGGGGGCGGGACATACAGATGGACCAGGTCGAGAAACGCACCTTCACCGACGAGGAGGCGTTGGACTTCCACCGCTACCCGACGCCCGGCAAAATCGGCATCCAGGCCACCAAGCCGATGGCCACCCAGCGCGACCTTTCCCTGGCCTATTCGCCGGGCGTGGCGGTGCCGGTGCTGGCGATCGCCAAGGACCCCGAGCTCGCCTACGAATACACCTCCAAGGGCAACCTGGTGGCCGTGATCTCCAACGGCACCGCGGTGCTGGGCCTCGGCGATCTCGGCGCGCTCGCCTCGAAGCCGGTCATGGAAGGCAAGGCGGTGCTGTTCAAGCGCTTCGCCGACGTCGATTCGATCGACATCGAGCTTGCCAGCGAGGACACCGACGCGCTGATCGAGGCGATCGCGATGATGGAGCCGAGCTTCGGCGGCATCAACCTGGAAGACATCAAGGCGCCCGAATGCTTCATCATCGAGCAGGCCCTGCGCGAACGCATGAAGATCCCGGTGATGCACGACGACCAGCACGGCACCGCGATCATCGCCGCCGCCGGCCTGGTCAACGCCTGTTTCATCACCGGCCGCGAGTTCAAGGACGTCAAGGTGGTGGTGAACGGCGCCGGCGCCTCGGCGCTCGCCTGTACCGCGCTGATCAAGTCGATGGGCGTACGCCACGACAACGTGACGATGTGCGATACCAGGGGCGTGATCTACAAGGGCCGCGCCGGCATCGACCAGTTCAAGTCGGCCCATGCCGTGGATACCGACGCTCGTACCCTCAAGGAGGCGCTGGTCGGCGCCGATATCTTCCTCGGCCTGTCGGCCAAGGGCGCGGTGACCCAGGACATGGTCAAGGACATGGCCAAGCAGCCGATCATCTTCGCCATGGCCAATCCCGATCCCGAGATCACGCCGGCGGACGCCAAGGCGGTGC
>NZ_CADEGK010000099.1:0-7052 GCF_902826855.1 uncultured Phenylobacterium sp.
TCGACCCGGCGATGCTGGAGACGCCGGCGATGGATGCCGCCTTCCGCGTCCATCAGGACCGGCCGGGCGACTACCGCGTCGAGGTCAAGAAGCGGGGACAGGTCTCCATCGTCACCTATCCCTACAACCCGCTGGATGCGGTCGGCTGGCACGGCGACCTGGCGCCGGTGCGACTCAACGTGGCCGACATCCGCCCTGTGGTCAGCCACCGCTACCACCTGCCTCCCAGTGTGCATTCCACCTTCGTCAGCGACCGGTTCGTGGTCTGCACCTTCGCGCCGCGCCCGTTCGAAACTGATCCGGGGGCGCTGAAGATCCCGTTCTTCCATAACAACGACGACTATGACGAGGTGCTGTTCTACCACGCCGGGGACTTCTTCAGCCGCGACCACATCGAGGCCGGGATGATGACCTTCCACCCCTCCGGCTTCACCCACGGCCCGCATCCCAAGGCGCTGAAGAACATGCTGAGCCAGCCGAAACCCGCCACCGACGAATACGCCGTGATGATCGACACCCGCGATCCGCTGGACGTGGGCGACGCGGCCGCCGCGGTCGAGAACCCCGCCTACGTCGACAGCTGGAAGGGCGGATGAGCACCGAGGCAGACTTCACCGCCGCGGCGGACGAAGAACTCGACCGGGCTATGACGCTCGGCTGGAAGGAACTGGCGAAGCTCACCCCCTGGGGCGACACCTTCGAAGGTTTCACGCCGGAAGGCCGGGACGTGTGCTTCGAGCGGAGCTATCTGTGGGAAGCTGAGACCGGCGGCGACATCCGGGTGGAGGTCACCGTCTACGAGGCGCGCGCCTATGAAGACGGCGTGCGCCATACGCGGATCATCGAAAAGACACCCCACGCGCTGGGCGCCGGGGACGGGAGCAATCCATGAAGCTGGCCTCGCTGAAGGGCGGACGCGACGGGCGCCTGGTGGTCGTGTCGAACGACCTGGCCTGGTACACCCCGGCCGATCGGATCGCCTTCACCCTGCAGGACGCCCTGGACGACTGGGACGTGTGCGAGCCGGAGCTGCGCGGCCTGGCCGAGAGCCTGGAGCACGACTCCGTGCCAAAGGCCCGGTTCCGCGAGCACGACGCGGCGAGCCCCCTGCCGCGCGCCTACCAGTGGGCCGACGGCTCGGCCTACGTGAACCATGTGGCGCTGGTGCGCCGGGCGCGGAACGCCGAGATGCCCGGGAGCTTCTGGACCGATCCCCTGATGTACCAGGGCGGCTCGGACGGGTTCCTGGGTCCGCGCGATCCGATCCCGCTGGCCGACGAGGCCTGGGGCTGCGACCTGGAGGGCGAGGTGGCGGTGATCACCGGCGATGTGCCGCTGGGGGCGAGCCGGGCCGAGGCGCTGGCCGCCATCCGCCTGGTTCTGCTGTGCAACGACGTCTCCCTGCGCAACCTGATCCCCGGTGAACTGGAAAAGGGCTTCGGGTTCTTCCAATCCAAGCCGGCCTCCGCCTTCTCCCCGGTGGCGGTGACGCCCGACGCGCTGCCGGGCTTCAAGGACGGCAAGCTGCACGGCAAACTGGAGATCGAGCTCAACGGCAAACCGCTGGGCGAGGCCGACGCGGGGGTCGACATGACCTTCGACTTCGGGGCCCTGATCGCCCACGCTGCGAAGACCCGCGCGCTCTCGGCCGGGACGATCATCGGCTCCGGCACCGTCTCCAACCGCGGTCCGGACGGCGGGCCCGGCAAGCCGATCGGCGAGGGGGGCGTGGGCTATTCCTGCCTGGCCGAGGTGCGCTCCGTCGAGACCATCATGACGGGCGCGGCGACAACGCCGTTCCTGAAGGTTGGCGACCGGGTGCGCATCGACATGGTCGATCCCCGGCGTCACTCCATCTTCGGCGCCATCGAGCAGGAGGTGGTCGGTGCGTGAGGATGGGCGGGTCGACGCGGAGGCCGTCGGCCTGCAGCTGGACAGCTACCTGCCCTACCGGCTGTCGGTCGCGTCGAACGCCGTTTCCAGGCTGATCGCCCGGGCCTACGAGGACCGCTTCGGCCTGTCGATTCCGCAGTGGCGGCTGCTCTGCGTCCTGGCCGAGGACGGCGGCCTGAGCCAGGCCACGCTCGTCGCGCGCACGGTGATGGACAAGGTCACCGTGAGCCGGGCCGCCCAGGGACTGGTCAAGCGCCACCTGGTCACGCGCGCTCAGAACACTGCCGATGGCCGGAGCCAACTGCTGGCGCTGACCGCGGATGGCCGCAGCCTGTATGGCGAGATCGCGCCTCTCGCGCTGGCCTATGAAGCGGCTCTGATCGCCGGCCTTGCTCCGGGCGAGGTGGTCCTGCTCAAGCGATTGCTCGGCCGGCTTCAGACCGCCGCAGGCCAGTTGGCCGGCGAGGCGCCGCGCGGCTGAACCGGCTCAGGCTGCGAGGGCCTCGTTGTCGGACCTAACGCCCCAGCGGTGCGAGCCCTCGCCGAACGGCAGGTGGAAGCCGTAGGCGGCCCGCTTGCGCTCGTCGCGCCAGGTCTGCTCGAACGAGACGATGACCTGGAGCTGCAGCTCCTCGGGGATCTGGTGGACGTTGTGGCCCAGGTTCCGGGCCACCTGCTCAATCACGATCGACCGGTGCGCTTCGCCGCCGAGCGAAAGGAGGGCCTCACGGACGCGCTTGCACAGGGTGGACTTGACCCGGATGGGCCGCTTCCCGGCGGGAACGTCGTGGGCGATGTCGTGCTGGTTCTGCATGGCGAATACAGCATTGCCGCCACTCGTTTATCGACGCGTTAAAGCGAAGAGCAAAAGTGCAGTTAAACGCAACTTTCGATCGGGGGCTCATCCCCAGCCCAGCGCGACCGCAGTGCGGTATGTGACCAGCGACGCCAAGTAGGCCAGCGCCGTCATGTAGAACAGCATCACCCCGGTCCAGGCCCACGAGTTGGTCTCGCGCTTTACGACCCCGAGGGTCGCGGCGCACTGGGGCGCGAAGATGTACCAAGCCAGGAACGACAGACCCGTGGCCAGGGACCACTGTTCCGCAAGCCGCGCGCCCAAAGCGCCGGCATTGGCCTCGGCGTCGCCGACCGCATAGACGGTGCCCAGGGCGGCCACCGCCACTTCGCGCGCGGCGAAGCCAGGGATCAGGGCCACCACCATCTGCCAGTTGAACCCGATGGGCGCGAACAGCGGCTGGATCGCATGACCGATCATCCCGGCGAAGCTGTAGTCGATTGCCGGGGCCGTGGCTGCGGCCGGCGGCCCGGGGAAGGTCGACAGAACCCAGACCAGGACCATCAGCGGCAGGATGATGCGGCCGGCTCGGGAGATGAAGATCTGCGCCCGCAGCAGGAGGTTGCGCGCGACGCTCTCCGCGGACGGCATCTTGTAGGTGGGCAGTTCCATCAAGAACGGCTCCACCGCTCCGCGCCAGAAGATCTTGCGGATCACGAACGCGACCACGAGCGCGCTGAGGATTCCCGTCGCGTAGAGGCCGAACATCACCAGCCCCTGCAAATTCAGCCCGGGCCCGACCGCGCGGTCCGGGATGAAGGCGCCGATGATCAGGGTGTAGACCGGGATGCGCGCCGAGCAGGTCATCAGGGGCGCCACCAGGATGGTCGTCATCCGGTCGCGCTTCTGGTCGATCACGCGGGCCGCCATGATCCCCGGGATCGCGCAGGCGAAGCTGGAGAGCAGCGGGATGAACGCCCGGCCATGCAGGCCCGCGCCGCCCATGATCTTGTCCATCAGGAAGGCCGCCCGGGCCATGTACCCGAAGTCCTCGAGGAGGATGATGAACAGGAACAGCACCAGGATCTGCGGCAGGAACACCAACACCGAGCCGACGCCGGCAATCAGCCCGTCGGCGATGAAGTCCTTGAGGAGCCCGTCGGGCAGCATCTGGCCCACCCAGCCGCCCAAGAGGGCGAACCCCGCTTCGATCAGGTCGGCGGGCGGACCGGCCCAGGTGAACACCGCCTGGAACATCACGAACAGCAGGCCCAACAGGACCGCCAGCCCCGCCACCGGGTGGAGCAGCACCGCGTCCAGCTTGGCGGTGAGCGTGTCGGGCCGCTCGGGCGGTCGCACGTAGGCCCTCAGCAACCGCTGGGCCTCGCGGTGAGCGGTGCGAATCTCGCCGGCCGAGGGCTCGTGCCAGACGTTGTCGGTGGCCAGCACCCCAGAGGCGATCAGGGCGTCCACCTGGGCGGTAAGCTCGTCGATCCCCCGCTTTCGGGTCGCCACCGTGGTGACGATCGGACAACCGAGTTCGCGCTGCAGGCCCTCAAGATCGATGCGCAGGCCCTGGCGCTGGGCGATGTCGTACATGTTGAGCGCCAGCACCATCGGCCGGCCCACCGCCTTCAGCTCCAGGATCAGCCGCAGCACCAGGCGCAGGTTGGTGGCGTCGGCCACGGCGACCACCACGTCCGGCGCTTCCTCGCCCGCGAGCTTGCCCAGCACCGCGTCGCGGGTGACCGCCTCGTCGGGACTGCGCGCGCGCAGGGAGTAGGTGCCGGGCAGGTCCAGGATGGAGAGCGACCGTCCGGCGGCCGTGGTGAGGTGGCCCTCCTTCCGTTCGACGGTGACCCCGGCGTAGTTGGCCACCTTCTGGCGGCTGCCGGTGAGCGCGTTGAACAGCGCCGTCTTGCCGGTGTTGGGATTGCCCACCAGCGCCACCCGCGCCGGTCGCAGCACGGCCTCGCTCATCGGACGTCCAGTCGGACCCAGATGTCCTCGGCGTCGCGTCGGCGAAGGGCGACGCGCATGTCGTCCAGCCGGATCGCGATCGGATCGGCGAAGATCAACCCCTGGTGCAGCAGCTCGAAGCGGGCCCCTTCCACAAAGCCGAACTCCAGGAGACGGCGCTCCAGCTCATGGACGTCCACGCCGTGGCCGTCGGCGTGGTCGGCCCGCACCTCCACGATCTCGCCCCGAGCGCCCGGCTGCGCGGTCGACAGCCGAATGCATCCCACATGGTCGCCCTGCGTCTCCGCCCGCGCCTCGGGATGCATGTCGTGCATGGAACGCCTTCCGCTGCCCGCGAAGATTTGCGAACGATTATCAACTATAGCCTGGCGGCCCGCACGGCAAGGCTCGCGTTGCCGCAGGCTCGCGGTCGATGCGGGCGCCCGAGCCGGAGGCCGGCCTTAAGTCCGTGGGACCGGCTCGCAAAGGTCGGCGTGCGCTTGGCGAATGCCAACGCGCAAGCTAGATACGAGGCCGCCGCGGGCGTGGCGAAACTGGTAGACGCACGGCACTCAAAATGCCGCGACCTCGGTCATGTCGGTTCGATTCCGACCGCCCGCACCACCTCATCAGCCGGGCAAATGGCCTGCGCCCGATCGCGCCCTTGCCAGTGCGTGATACCGCTTCACCAGCCCGGGGACATCGACGTCGTCCCGGTAGCGGCGACCGGGCGCGCCCTCTATGAGCCGCGTCCGCATTGCTACGTCGGCCGGCCAGCATTCGCAGGCGACCGCCGCCAACCTGACCGGGTCCTTGATCCTGATCACGCCGCGCGCCGTGTCGATCAGCCCGATTTCGCGCAATTCGGACAGGACCTCCGAGATACCGGTGGCTGTCCGGGGAAGAGTCTGGCGTATTATCAGATGGATAGAGCAGTCATGCCGGCGTCTCATCCTGGCGCTTCCCCCTATCGGCTTGGCGCGGCATATGCTCTCCGCCGCCGACGGACCATCGTTCCCGCGGCCCCGAAGCCCAGGATCATCATGGCCCAGGTGGCCGGCTCGGGAACGGCGGGGGCGTTGCCGTCGAGTTCGAAGGCCAGGAACCTGCCGTCGTTGATCTGGGTGAATTCGGACGCCGGCGCGAAGGACGCGGGCGCCGTACCTCCGCCGAAGAACCCGACGGTCGCCGAGTAGGCGGATCCCATGGTGAAGCCCGGCGTGAGCACTGCGGGGTCGAACGGCCTCTCTCCCCCGAGCCAGGTCACGCCGTCGTTCGGGCCGTCGAGGACCAGGAAGTAGGACCCCGCCGCAAGGTCGAGCCCAGTGGTGAGCACGGTGCGGGGGGCGCCATTCCAGTCGAAGATGTCGGTGATCTGGGGAGCCGTATAGAAGCCCGAAGCGACCACGTCCGTGGGGCCCGCAGCGGGGCCGATCGCGCTGGTGATGTACCAGGCGGCCGATGGCGTGCCGGGGGCGGCGGAGAGCAACGCTCGCACCGTTACGTCGGTGGCCGCGACCGACTGGGTCCAGCCCATGGCGAAGTTGCCGTAGAGGTCGGTCAGGGTCGCGCTGACCGCTATCGACGGGGTGTTGTCGGTGGCGCCGATCAGGATGTCGGCCGCAGCCGGAGACGCAGCCAACAGGACGGCGGCCCCGAGGGCCGCGGACAAGGTGCGCATGGGGGGACTCCAACTGGGAGCGACCACCACGGCCCCGCCCTTTGGTGACCACCCAACCCGAGCCGTCGAAGCTCGACCATGACCCAGGTCAAGAAAGCTCGAAGTCTCGAACACCCGCGCTGCGGCGGCGCAGACGTAGTCATCGGCGGCGCGCGTCCTGGAAGGGACGCCCCGCCGAGGGCTCCGACACGCGTGCTGTTGACCTGCGTCAAGGCAGAGCTCGGCGGACCGCAATAGCCAAGTGGACGGGACCCCAACGGGCCATCCCTGGAGAATGCGCAAATGCGAACCCCCGCCGCCGCCATCGTGCTCATGGCGGCGCTATGCGCCACGCCCGCCGCCGCCCAGTACGGCATGGACAAGAGGCCGTCCAAGAGCCAGGCCACGCCCGAACTGCCGCGTTGCGCGCAGCCGTTGGGCCGGGCCGCCATCCGAGAGCCCGAGCGTCGCTGGTGGACCGAGCTTGGACTGTCGAGCCCTGAGGCGCTGCTGAAGCTCTTCGCCGCGCGCTCGAACTGCCTTCGGATCGTCGACCGCGGCGAAGGTCTGGCCATGCGCGACCAGGAGGCCGAGCTGGGGCGATCCGGCGATCTGCGCAGGGGCTCCAACATCGGCCGCGGACAGGTGGCGGCCGCCGCATTCTTCATCACCCCTGACATCGCAAGCGCCCAGTCGATCGCCGGGCGCAGCGCACCTGCACAGCACGCAGGCTAGCTTCATCAG
>NZ_CADEGK010000099.1:7062-8482 GCF_902826855.1 uncultured Phenylobacterium sp.
TCGAACGCCGGCGGCAGCAATGTCGGCGCGGTGGCGGGCTCGCTGCTGCCGGGACGGTTCGGCGCGATCGCGGGAGGTTTGAAGACCAAGAAGTCCGAGGCCCAGGCGCTTATCACGCTGGTGGACGCCCGGACCACCGAGCAACTCTATGTGGCGGAAGGCGTCGCGAAGAAGACTGACGTATCCTTCCAGGCAGGCGCCGGCGGCGGTGGCTGGGGCGGTTTCGCCGCCGCAGCGGGCGGCGGCTATTCGAACACCGATATCGGCAAGGTCGTCACGGCAGCCTACTTCAATGCCTTCGTCGAACTGATCCAGTACATGCAGGGCGGCGCGCCGACCGGCGACGAGGTGAAGGCTGCGGCCGGCGTCCAAGCCCACACCGTCGCCCGCGCGACCTCGATGCGCAGCGCGCCTTCCCCGAGGGCTCGCGAAGTCCGCGGCTTTCAGGCGGGCGATCTCGTCTATCCCACGGGACTGAAGGACGGCGTCTGGTGGGAGGTTGACGACGAGACGGGCAATCGTGGCTGGGTCACTTCGACCACGCTCAGCCCGCGCTGAAGATGGCGGATCGATACCTGAAACGCCGCCGCCCTGTGCCGCCAAGGGGCGGCCGGCGGAGTAACGCTGCCGTAACGACCTGAGACTTACGGACCTTCGAGCGGGCGGTTTCCTGCGGGTCCTGGGAGACGAACGATGCACTCGGGCACCGATCAGGCAGTCCGCAGGATCGCCGAACAGGCCGGCGATGTCATCGTGAGCGTCGACCTGGGCGGCGTCATCTCCTACGCGTCGCCGGCCTTGCGGACGTTCGGCTATGCGCCGGACGACGTCGTCGGGCGGACCGGCCTCGATCTCGTCCATCCTGACGACCGGCCCAGGTTCATCGAAAACACCCAGGCGTTGCTGCGGGGCGAGCTCGTCGACGGGGCGAACCGTCAACACCGCTTCCGGTGCGCCGATGGGCGCTGGGCCTGGATCGAGGGCGCTCCGCAGCTGCTGCACGATGCCGCCGGCGAGCTGGTCGGCTTCGTCAATGTGTTGCGCGATATCACGGCGCGGCGGGAGCAGTCCGACCTGTTCGAGGTGGCGTTTGAGAAGGCTGCGATCGGAAAGGCGCTTGTCGGGCTCGACGGCCGCCTCCTTCGGGTCAACCAGGCCTTTGCCCGGATGGTCGGCTACGCGGCGTCGGAACTGCTCGAGCTCGACTTCCAGAGCCTGACGTTCCCCGCCGACCTCGACGCAGACCTCGAACGTCTGCGGTCGCTGAGGGCCGGGGACACCGACAGTTACACCTTGGACAAGCGCTATGTGCGGCGGGACGGCGCATGCGTCTGGGGGCGGCTCTCGGTCTCGATGGTGCGCGAGCCGGACGGGTCTCCGAAACACTACATCGCCCAGATCCAGGACCTGACCGACCAGC
>NZ_CADEGK010000099.1:8492-17146 GCF_902826855.1 uncultured Phenylobacterium sp.
GCGCGCGGCCGAGGCGGCTGTGCGGGAGAGCGAGGCGCGCCACCGGCAGATCGCCGAGACGACCGCGGACATCATCACCCTGGCGAACCTGGACGGAACCCTGACCTTCGTGAGCCCCTCCGCCCGCCAGATCGGCTACGAACCCGACGCCCTCGTGGGATCGACCTTCGCGGCCAACATCCATCCGGACGACATCCGGCCCGCCTGGCGCAGCCTCAAGGCGCTCATGGAGGGCGCCTCCTGCCGTCGTCATCGCTGGCGCGCGCGCCACGGCCAGACCGGCGAATGGCTCTGGATGGAGTCTGCTCCCAGCCTGACGCGGGATCCGGAGACCGGTCGCCCCACCGGCCTCATCGACGTCGTGCGCGACATCTCCCGCTAGGTCGAGCAGGAGGAGGCCTTGCGGGCCGCCCAAGCCGCGGCGGAAGCCGCCACGTTGGTGAAGGGCCAATTCCTGGCGAACATGAGCCACGAGATCCGCAATCCGCTGACGGCCGTGCTGGGCTTCACTGATCTGCTGCGCAAGTCCTCCGCGCTCGTGGAGTCCGACCGCACCTACGTCGAACGCATCGCCGGGGCGGGCTCGGCCCTCCTGGCGATCGTCAACGACGTGCTGGACTTCTCGAAGCTCGAGTCGGGCATGGTGACGATCGTGCCCAAACCGACCGCCGTGGTGGCGCTCGCGCAAGACTCGCTGACGCTGTTCGAAGGTCAGGCGTCCGCCAAGGGCCTGCATCTGAGGTTCGAGGCGGACGAGGCGCTGCCGGCAATGATGCTGGTGGACGGGGATCGTCTGCGGCAGATCCTCATCAATCTGACCGCCAATGCGGTCAAGTTCACCGAGCGCGGGGCGGTGACACTCAGCGTGCGGCGCGCGGGCGAGACGGGCCTCCGCTTCGAAGTGTCCGACACTGGACCGGGGCTGGCGGAAGCCGACTGCGCGCGGCTCTTCCAGCGGTTTACCCAGATCGACGGCTCGAATACGCGGCGCCACCGGGGCACGGGTCTGGGCCTTGCGATCTGCAAGGGTCTGGCCGAGGCCATGGACGGCGAGATCGGCGTCGACAGTGTCGTCGGGCGCGGCTCGACCTTCCACGTCACGCTGCCTGTGACGGCGGTCGACGCGGAGCCGACAACGGACTCAAGCGCCGGCCATACCCTCCTGACCGGCGTGCGGGTCTTGGTCGTGGACGACAACGCCGCGAACCGGGAGTTGGCCACGCGGCTGCTGGAGCCTCTCGGAGCAGACGTGCGTTCGGCCGAGGGCGGGCAAGCGGCGCTTGATCACCTCGGGGTTCATCCCGTGGACGTCGTGCTTCTCGACCTGAGGATGCCGGACCTGGGTGGACCCGAGGTCCTGAGCCGGCTGCGGGCGGGCGTCGGTCCCAATCAGTTCACGCCGGTTCTCGCGTTCAGCGCCGAACCGCGATCCGTCACGGCGTCGGGCCCGGACGGGTTCGATGGCGTCGTCGCCAAGCCTATCGACATTGCCGCGCTCGCCGGTGCGCTTGCGGCCGCAGTCGAACGCCGGGACTCGCTGGCCAGCCGTAGCTCAGGCAGCGCCACGGTCGATTGACGCCGTGCTCCGTTGGGTCCGGCCCAGAGCGCCTTGAGCAGTGTCAAGGCGCCGGCTCGCCGCCACGTCACGGTGCATCACGATCTCGCGCCGCACTGGATTTATGGGCCCGTCACAGGAGCGTCCGCATGACTGCAGCGCAAAGTCCGCAACTTGGGCTTGATCCGGAGACCGCCTTCTTCATCGTGCTCAAAGCGAGGGAGTTCCACACGAAGGTGGAGCTCATAGATCCTGACGCGGCCTCGGAGCCGGCGGACGACCGCGCGGTGGATGTGCTGCAGTTCCATCCTGATGACAGCGTCACCGACGAATTGATCGCGGCGATCGGATCGCTCAACGAAGAGGAGCGGCTCGATCTCATCGCCCTGATCTGGGTCGGACGCGGCGAGTACAGTCTGTGGCAATGGCAGGACGCCCGTGAGCGCGCGCGCCGGATCGATCCCGAGCGGGTGCTCGACTACATCCTGGGAATGCCGATGGTGAGTGACTTCCTCGAAGAAGGCCTGAGCCGGTTCGGTCACCATATCAGGGACCACCTCAACAGCGGCTTTGTCGGCGCCCGCGACGAGTTGTTGCCCGATTAGAGGACGGGTGCGTCGCCCGCACCTTCTCACCGGGGCCGCCATCCACCAGTTTGAGCCCTCGGACGGTGGCGCCCGGTCCGAGCGCATGAAACCTCCCGCCGCCGGCCCAGAAGCCGGCCTGCGGGGACGAAAGCGTGACCAAGCGACGAGGACCGGCCTTCGACGTCATGGCGCTGATCGCGGGCGTCCTCTGCCTGTTGGGGCTGGCCTTTGCCGTCGGCTATGGCCTGCTCGCCGGCTAGCCTTCGTCCGCCAGCACGGCGGCGACCGTCAGGTAGTTGGAGACCGCAAGCCTGGTCAGAGCGTCCCGGATCGGGCCCATCTCTTCGGCGGCCTTGCGGGTATAGCGCAGCGAATGGTCGGTGCGCTCCAGCCAACCCTGTGCGATCAGAGCGCGCACCTTCCGGCGCACCGTCTCCTCCGGAATCCCGACCGACAGCGCGATCGAGTGGACGTTGGTCCACAGGCTGGGCAGGTCCCCGGTGGTCTCCGGCATGGCGCCGCCCTTCGTCCAATCCGGGTGCTCGGCGCTGCGCAAGGCTACCGCCAGCAGGATGTGGAACTTCTCGAGGTCGCCGCCGAAGGTGCGTTCCGCCTCATCGATCAGCGCCAGCAGTGGCGCGAGGAGGTCGCGGGCCACCGTTGGGTAGCGCCGGCGGAGCCGGGAGAGGATCAAGGTCGTCATGCGGCCAGCTTCGGCGTGGCGGGGTCGCGGTCCAATGATCCAGGTCAATGTCGAGGACTCGAGCGTGCTCCCGATCAGCGGCAGGGCGCATGGCGCAGCCGTCTCACCCAGCGCCGACCGGTCCGGTTTCCATGTCGCCTGCGCTGCTCGGCGGCCGGCCCGCCGGCGTGGCGAGGTCGCCATCGCCGAATCCGGGCGACCCCTCATAGAAGTATCCGACTTCGACACCCAGCGCGTTGGCGATGCGCCAGAGCATCACGGCCGATATCCGATTGGCGGCGCACTCGTACTTCTGGATCTGCTGAAATCTGACGCCGCACGCTGCGCCAAGCGCCTGCTGGCTCATTCCGAGAAGACGTCGCCGCTTCCGTAGTCGCCGTCCAAGATGTCGATCGAACTCATCGTCCATTCTCACCCCCAACGCCTGCGGTGACGCTTGCAGGCGCTGGGGCCGTAGCCCTTGAGATGGATCAAACCAGGATCGAATCCAGCGCTGTCGTCGCGCCTGGTCGATTTGATCGGGATCAAGCCGAGCACAGATCCGGCAATGTTAGACCGCGCCGTGAGCTCCGATGTCGAACCCGAAGACGGCCTCAACTGGCTGCTCGAGCTGCGCCTTCGCGTGCGCGGAAGTCCGGAGGCGACCGCGATCGTGGACCGCTGCCTGAGCCTTCTCGCTCGGGCCCAAGGCGCGGACGCTGCAGAGCGGGCTGCGCTCGATGCTGAGGTGGCGAAGTTGGCGGACGACCTGGCCATCCGCTTCGGACCTCCGGGCGGCGCCGGCGTCCACTAGGACCGGGCCGTCGTCCGCCCGATGTGCTGATCGCGAGACGAGCTGGCCGTCCCGCCATCGCAACCGCGACGGCGGGACGGCCGGATCAGTCTCAGTACACCTCGAACAGGCCGGCGCCGCCCATGCCGCCGCCGATGCACATGGTCACCACGGCGTACTTGGCGCCGCGGCGCTGGCCTTCCTGCAGGACGTGGCCCGACATCCGCGCGCCGCTCATACCGAAGGGGTGGCCGATGGAGATCGCGCCGCCGTTGACGTTGTACTTCTCGGGGTCGATGCCCAGGCGGTCGCGGCTGTAGAGGCACTGGCTGGCGAACGCCTCGTTCAGCTCCCACAGGTCGATGTCGTCGACCTTCAGGCCGTGCCGCTCGAGCAGCCGGGGCACCGCGAACACGGGCCCGATGCCCATCTCGTCGGGCTCGCAGCCGGCCACGGCCCAGCCGCGGAAGGCGCCAAGCGGCTTCAGGCCGCGCCGCTCGGCCTCCTTGGCCTCCATCAGCACCAGGGCGGCCGAGCCGTCGGACAGCTGTGAGGCGTTGCCGGCGGTGATGTACTTGCCGGGCCCCATGACGGGGTCGAGCTTGAGGAGGCCCTCCAGCGTCGTGTCGGGCCGGTTGCACTCGTCGCGGGTCACTTCGTAGTCGACGATGGATTCCTGCTTCGTCGCCTTGTCGACCATCTTCATCTTGGTCTTCATCGGCACGATCTCGTCCCGGTACTTGTCGGCCTGCTGGGCGGCGGCCGTGCGGCGCTGGCTCTCCAGCGAGTACTCGTCCTGGTACTCGCGGCTGACCTTGTAGCGCTCGGCGACGATGTCGGCGGTGTCGATCATCGGCATGAAGATCGCCGGATACATCTCGGTCAGCTTGGGGTCGTTGTTGTTGGGCCCGATGCCGGGGTTCGGGAGGGAGAGCGACTCCACCCCGCCGGCGACCACGGCGCTGGCGCCGTCGTTGCGGATGTAGTTGGCGGCCATTGCCAGCGACTGCAGGCCGGACGAGCAGAAGCGGTTGACCGTCACCCCCGAGGTGGTGATCGGCAGGCCGGCGAGCAGACCGGCCTGGCGGCCGATGTTGCCGGAGCCGTGGGCGATATTGCCCATGTAGACGTCCTCAATGTCGGCGGGATCGAGGCCCGAGCGCGCCACGGCGTGCTTCACCGAGTGGGCGGCCATGGAGACGGTGGGCGTCATGTTGAAACCGCCACGGCCTGCCTTGGCAAGGCCCGTGCGGGCGTAGGAAACGACGACGGCTTCGCGCATTGGAAAGTGATCCTCCGAACGGATGAGATTTTGAGGCCTCGGTAGGCCTCCAACGGTCCGGGCGCAACCTTTGCATCGCGGCGAGGAAATGGCTAGGGACGGGCGCGCTTCCGGAGCTAGAGGCGCTTTCCCCACACCTGAAGGGAAGTCCGATGGCGCTCGCCGCACCGCTTCGCAATGCCGGTCTGGCCCTGGCGCTTGCCATGGCGCTGGCCGCGTGCGGGCGCGGGCCCGGCGGGGAGGCGGCCCCGGAGAGCGGCGACCGGGCGGTGGCGAAGGTCGACGGCAAGACCGTCTGGGTTTCCGACGTGAAGCGCGAGGCGATCGCCCAGGGCCTGATCGGCGAGGGCGAGCCGCTGGACACCTCCTCCGACCTGTTCCGCCAGATGATGGACGAGGTGGTCGATCAGAAGCTGCTGGCCGCCGAGGCGGTGCGGCGCAAGCTGGACAATGACCCGATCGTCCAGCGCAAGCTGCAGGCCGCCCACGACCGTGTGCTGGGCGACATCCTGGTGGACGCCACGGTCGCCGATGCGGTCACCGAGAGCAACATCAAGGGCCTCTACGACGAGCAGCAGAAGCTCGCGAAGCGTGGGGAAGAGATCCACGCACGGCAGATCGTGGTGGCGACCCAGGCCGAGGTCGAGGCGGTGCGCAAGCTGGTCGCCGCCGGCGCTTCCTTCGAGGCCCTGGCCATGGAGAAGTCGCGCGACGCGGCAACCCGCTTCAACGGTGGCGATCTGGGCTACTTCACGACCGACGTCATGCCGGAGGCGTATGAAGCCGCGCTCCGAGGCGCCAAGGCCGGCCAGGTCATCGGCCCGATCCCGGTGGCCGGAGGCTACGCCCTGGTGAAGGTCGAGGACGTACGGGAGGAGCAGCCGGTGAGCCTGGAGGCCGCCCGGCCGCAGATCGTCCGCTTCCTCACCTATGACCGGATCCGCGATCTGCTTGAGAAGCTACGCGCCAAGGCCAAGGTCGAGATGCTGGCCAAGACCGAGCCCGGGGCGCGCAAGGCGCTGCCGCCCGCCGATGCGCCGAAAGCCGCGCCTGCGGCGCCGGCGGCGCCCCCTGCAGCCCAGCCCAAGGGAGCCTCGAAATGACCCGCAAGCCCCGAAGCGCTGCTGCAAAGACGAAGACGGCGGCCGCGAAGCCGCCGCCGAAGGCTGCCAAGCCCGCCGAGGTGGTGAGCCAGACCCTCGAGCGCGCCCTCGACCCGCTCAACACCGCCCTGAAGCGGGCCGGTCTGCGCCGCGCCGACAAGACGTCGCGTGCGCCCGACCCGGCCAAGCCGGCCGCCAAGGCGGCGACGGCCGCGATGCCGGTCTCGCCGCTGGCGGTCCCGTTCCCGTCCATGCCGCCGATCCGAGGCGTCACCATGGCCACCGGCCGGGCGGGCTTCTACAAGCATGATCGCGAGGATCTGCTGATCATGGCGTTCCCTGAGGGCGCAAGCTGCGCCGGGGTGTTCACCCGCCATGGCGTGGGCTCCGCGCCGGTCGACTGGTGCAAGCGCCACCTCGAGACCTCGAAGGGGGAGGGCGTGCGCGCCCTGGTGGTCAACGCCGGTTGCGCCAACTCCTTCACTGGCCGCCCGGGGGCGGATGCCGTCAGACGGGTCGCGTCGGCCGTCGGCAAGCGCTTCGATTGCCGCCAACGCGACGTGATGGTGGCCTCCACGGGCGTCATCGGAGTGCTGCTGGACGACGCCAAGATCACCGCCCGCCTGCCTGAAGTCGAACAGCGGCTGGCCCCCGACGGCTGGGGCGGCGCGGCGCGGGCGATCATGACCACCGACACCTTCCCGAAGGGGGCCTACGCCGAGGCGCAGATCGACGGCGTGACGGTGCGTATCGGCGGCATCTGCAAGGGCTCGGGCATGATCGCACCGGACATGGCGACCATGCTGGCCTTCGTCGCGACGGACGCGGCGATCTCTCCCGGCGCGCTGCAGAACCTCTGCAACCTCTACACCCGCAACACCTTCAACGCGGTCACCGTCGACGGCGACCGTTCCACCAACGACACACTGCTGCTGTTCGCCACCGGCCAGTCCGGCGCCGCCAGGGTCACCCGCGCCGGGGACCGCCGCCTGGCCGACTTCCGCGACAAGCTGGAGACCGTGCTCCTCGACCTCGCCCACCAACTGGTGCGCGACGGGGAGGGCGCGAACAAGTTCATCAAGGTGAGCGTCACCGGCGCCCAGTCCGCCGCCTCGGCGCGAAAGATCGCCCGGACGATCTGCGAGAGCCCGCTGGTGAAGACTGCTTTCGCGGGCGAGGACGCCAACTGGGGCCGCATCGTCATGGCGGTTGGCCGCGCGGATGAGCCGGTGGACCGGGACAAGATGAGCGTGCGCTTCGGCGACCTCTGGGCCGCCCAGGACGGCCTGGTCTCCAAGACCTACTCGGAGGCGAAGATGAGCGCCTACATGAAACGGGCGGAGCTGGAAGTCACCGTCGACGTCGGCGTCGGCGTCGCCAAGGCCACGATGTGGACCTGCGACCTCACCAAGCGCTACGTCGAGATCAACGGCGACTATCGGAGCTAGCCGCGAACGCTATCCATAGTAGCGTTCGATCAGCGCGACCTGGACGACGACGAGGCTGGCGAAGGGGAAGGCCAGGACCAGGATGGTTCCGAGGGTCCTCAACCCATCGCGGAACCGGTCGCCGGCCAGGATCGGCCGCGGCCCCTCCAGCCCCAACGGCAAGACCAGCGCCAGCGGCAGCAGATAGCGGCCCTGCACGCCCTCGACGATGCGCCCGCCCACCGACGTCCAACCCAGGTAGAGGGCCGCGAACACGGCGCCGGCGGCAACGACCGCGACGAGGGGAGCCGTCCAACGCATGGCCCGCCAGCCACGCTCCAGGCCCACCGCCGCTGGCGCCAGCAGGGCCACGCCCAGCATGAGCCACGCCGCGCGGTAGAAGGGCTGTGGCAGGAGCGTGTCGAGCCAGCCCAGTACGCCCACGAACTGATCGGCGTAGGGCCGGCCGTGGATCGCGAGTGTGTCGCTCGCGATCGCGGGGAGCGCGTCCAGGTTCTTCAGCAGGAACCCTGCCTGATCGGCCGGATCGGGGGCCAGACCCGGCGGTGGCGGCGCCGCCCAGCCGGAAAGGCTCATCCAGCCGCTCCAGCCGAGCGCGGCCGCCAGCGCCAAACCCCCGGCGGCGTATTTGAGCGGACGGCTCTGCGTGGGCGCGGCCATCAACAAGAAGACCAGCAGCGCGCAAGGCGGCTTCGCCATCCCGATGGCGCCGAAGCAGACAGCCAGGAAGACCGTCTCGGCGCGGCTCAGCGGGCGGCTTTCTCCCATGGCGCGCGAGAGGACCGCGACGGCCAGCGCGGTCAGACCGATTAGGGGACCATCCTGGGAAACCGCCGCATAGAGCGCCACCGACATGGGCAGGCTGAGGATTGCGAACATCGCCAGCCGCGCCTGGCGGGCGAGGCAGAGCGCGGCGAAGCCGAGGGCGATCGACACCAGGGCGTTGAGCGCGCGGGCCAGGTGAAGGGTGTCCAGCACCGTCCAGCCATAATGGCGTCCCACGGCCACTGCGGCGGCCGGCGGAGCGTAGAGGACCGGGTTGAACGCCTGGCCCGGAAGGATTTCGATGCGTCGGCCATCGAGCCGCAACCGCTCCGCAGCGACCACCGCGGGGTCGGCGGGTCGGAGCTTCTCTGCGGGGCGGAAGTGCAACCGCGCGTAGGGCGCGGCGGCCTCCGCGATCGACATGTGGACCCTGCCCGTC
>NZ_CADEGK010000100.1:0-7812 GCF_902826855.1 uncultured Phenylobacterium sp.
ATCTCAGGCTCCCGGCTAGGGTGTTGCTGAGGTCGATATTACACGTGTGATCGGCCATGTAAATTACACGAGTAATTGACAAAGACTTGCGACCTTATCGGGGTGTTAACCATGATGGCCCACCCATGGGGCATGGCCGTCCAGGGAATCCGGGGCATTGTCGAAGCCGCCATCGAACGCGCCTCCAAGGCGACGGGCGTCGACTTCGGATTCCTGATGAAGACCGCGGGCCGCGAGAGCAGCTACAACCCGCGCGCCCAAGCCTCATCTTCCTCGGCCGCCGGCCTGTTCCAGTTCGTGGAGCAGACCTGGCTCTCGACACTCAAGCAGCACGGCTCAAAGCACGGCTACGCGCGCTACGCCGAACTGATCACAAAGGGCTCCGACGGGCGCTATCACGTGGCCGGCGCCGACGCGCGCCGGGCGGTGATGGACCTGCGGCTGGATCCGCACGCCGCCTCGCTGATGGCCGGGGAACTGACCTCTGGCCACGCCGCCTACCTCAGGGGCCGGGTGGGGCGCGATCCCACGGCCGGCGAGCTCTATGCCGCCCACTTCCTGGGGCCACAGGGTTCGGCGCGGCTGATCGAGGCCATGCAGACCCGTCCGGGCGTGGCGGCCTCGACGCTCTTCCCCGACGCGGCCCGGGCCAACCGCTCGATCTTCTACCGCGAGGGTCGCGCCGCCACGGTAGGGGAGGTCTACGCGAACCTGACCAAGGGCGGCGGTCACGGCGCCGTGACGGCTCCGCGCGCACCCGAACCGCAGGACGACGGCTTCATCCAGTACGCTTCGACCCGCCGCGCGGCGCGGCAGCAGGAGCAGGAGGCGCTGGTCTCGCTGATCCTGCGCGGCGCCCAGCCCGCTGATCAGGCCGGCGTCGGCAGCCGCCTCACCAGCTCCATCTTCACCAGCGAGATGCTGAAGGTCTTCGCCGACAGCCGCGATGGATAGGTAGGGTCAGACCGCCGCGCCGGCCTCGATCATCGCCTCGATCTCACGCTCGCCATAGCCCAGTTCCGCCAACACCTCGCGCGTATGCTCGCCCAGTTCCGGCGCGCGCGGGCGGGTGGTGGCGTCGGCGCCGGGGAAGCGAGCAGGCGCGGCGGGCGAGCGGAACGTGCCGCCCTTGCCGTCGTCGACGTCGACGAAGGCGCCGGCGGCCGCGATCTGCGGGTCGGCGGCGACCTCGGCCGGAGTCTGCATCGGCGCCCAGACAAGGTCGGCCTCGTCAAGCCGGCGGGCGATCTCGTCCATGGGCAGGGCGGCGAAGGCGGCGTCGAGCTCTACCGCCAGCTCCCGTGCATTCTGACGGCGTGACTTGCCCGAGGCGAAGCGTTCGTCGGTGATCAGTTCGGGCCGCCCGGCCGCCTTCAGGAACGTTTCCCAGCCGCCGGAGCCGCCGCGCGGGTTGTGGACGAACCAGTGTCCATCGGCGCTCTTGAAGTAGTTGGAGAGGGCGTTGATCGGATTGTCGCGCGAGCGGACCGAGGCGACGCGCCCGAACCGCAACTGCACGGCCAGGTCTGAGCCCCAGAGGTAGACGCCGGTCGCCAGCAGCGAGGTCTGCACCAGCCGGCCACGGCCAGTCCGCTCCCGCTCGTAAAGCGCCGCCAGAATCGCCGAGACCGTGGCGAGCGACGTGGTGTGGTCGCCCATTCCAGAGGTGCGCTGAAAGGGCTCGGCGCCCTTCGGCGCGGTCATGTAGCCGAGGCCGGACCGGGCCCAGAAAGCGGTGACGTCGAAGCCTGGCAGATGCGCCTCCGGTCCCTCCAGCCCGTAGCCGGTGATCACCGCATAGACGAGCCGCGGGTTGGCGGCGCGCAGGGTCGCGTCGTCCAGGCCGTACTTCTTCAGCGACACGGGCCGGACATTGGTCAGGAAGACGTCAGCGGTCTCGGAGAGCTTTGCCAGGGCGTCGCGGCCGGCGGGCTTGGTGATGTCGAGGACGACGCCGCGCTTGCCGCGGTTGTCGAGGTCGAAGGTGGGGTTGGAACCGAGGTCGTTCTTCAGGTCGGCGAAGGCGTGGCGCATGTTGTCGCCGCCCGGCCGCTCCACCTTGATCACGTCCGCGCCCCAGTCACCCAGGATGCAGGCCGCGCCGGGCCCGGCGATGTAGGCGGTGAAGTCGACGACCTTCAGACCCTTGAGCAGCACGCGCGATCTCCCCGTTACGGACGCGAGCCTAGCTCAGGCGCCCTGACGGCGCCTATGCCACGGCCCGATCGTTCGCGGGAGTCTTCGCTGACAGGGCTTCGGCGATCGCGCGGGCGGCGGCGGGGACGGCGACCGGGCGGCGCAGGAGCGCGTCGGCCCCGGCCGCCAGGGCGGCCTGGGCCTCCTCGGCGTCGCCGCCGGTCAGCGCGATGGCCGGCGTGCGCGCGGCGGCGCCGTCCAGGGCGCGGAGCGCTGCGATGGTCTGCGGCTGCGCGCACATCACCAGGTCGAGGTCGCACACCCGGGCCAACTCCACCGCGCGTCGGCCGTCGGCCGCATGGACGACCTGGTGGCCCAGCTGCTCCAGGCTGGCGCGCAGCATTGCGGCGCCAAGCGCTTCCGGCTCGACGGTGAGGATACGCAGGCGTCGCGCGGCGGGCTGCGCCTCGGTCGCCGGCTCGGCGGGCGCCAGGGTCGCCTCGGGGTCGAACGGCAGCTCAAGGGTGAAGCAGCTACCGACGCCCAGCGCGCTCTCGGCCTTCAGCTCGCCGCCCATCAGCCGTGCGAGCTGGACCGCTAGCGGCAGGCCCAGCCCGGCGCCGGACGCGCCGGCGCTGGTGCGCGCCACGCGCCGGAAGGGCTGCATTGCGACGATGAGCTCATCCTCGCTGAGGCCGGGTCCCGTGTCGGCGACCGCCACTGATATGCGGCGCTCGGCGGCGCGACCCAGGCGCACCTCGACCCGGCCGCGCACGGTGAACTTCACGGCGTTGCCGATCAGGGCGGCCAGCAACTGGCGCGTTCGGGCCAAGTCGGCGATGGCGGCGCCCGGACCGTCGGCCAGGGCTGCGTCAACGTGCAGGACCAGTTCCAGGCCCTTGGCGACGGCGGCGGGCCGGTTCAGCATCACGAGGTCGCGGGCCACCGCGGTGAGGTCGACCGGGCCGGGCTCGACGCTCAGGCGGCCGGCCTCGGCGCTTTCAGCGTCGACGGTGGTGTTCAACACCACCAGCAGGTCGTTCACCGCGTGGAGGGCGGCGGCCACCTGCTGGCGCGATGGGGCGGCGCGACGGCGGTCGGCGGCGGAGGCCAGCACGTGGGCGACGCCGGTGAGGCCGTTGCGGATCTCGTCGGAGAGGGTCGAGACGAGGTCGGACTTGGATCGAGCCAGCCGGCGGGCGGCCTCGGCCTGCTCGCCCCGCTCGCCGAGCAGCACTTCGCGCTCGGCCGCGAGCGCGAACTGGCTACGGAAGATGCGGTTGACGAGGAGGGCCAGGGCCAGGGCCAAGGCCGCGGCCGCCAGGGCCAGGCGGGCGATCCACTGGTCCTGCGGCAGCAGGAACAAGACCCCGAGGGGCCCCGCCAGGGCAGCGGGCGCGACGATCAGCAAGCTGGGCAGCCAGGGGGCGGTGAACACCACGCAGATCATCGCCGCGCCCAGGGTCAGCAGAAGCAGCGTCTCCCGCGCAGGCCCGGCGAAATGAGCGAAGACCGCGAGCTGGGCGATCGCTACGGCCCACAACAGGCCGCCCATCACCTGCACCCGGGCGCGGGTGCGTAGATCGGTCGCAGCAATGGTCCGGAGCCAGCCGACAATGCCGTAGAAGGCGCCCCAGCCGATCGCGAAGGCGGCGAAGCTGACGCTCATCCAGCCCGCGTTGGCCGCGTGGCTGGCCACCCACACGAAGATCGGCAGGCTGATCCCGAAGGCCAGCAGCGCGTAAGGGAGGAGGCCCGTCTGGGCCTTCATCCCTTGTTCGCCGACAGTCAGGGCCAGGGCCGCGTCGGTGGATTTGGTCGGCGCCACGGGTGGCTCCCAATCAGGATTTCCCCGGCACCCTGCGCCACCACCTCTTGGCGCCCGGTTAGGAGAGATCCTTAACCGGCGGATCCGTACGGCAACGTTTGCTTAAGCTGCCGGCGCCAAACCTCGAATCAGCGGACCGCGAGGGCGGTGCGACGATGGGGGTCTTGGGGGGCATGGCGACGACCCGGACAGCGCTGACGGATGAGGACATCCGCACGCTGGTGAAAGGCGCCACGCCCGACGAGCGCGCGCTCGCCGCCCGCAAGCTCTGCACCACCATGGACAAGACGCCGCTCAGCGATGACGATCGCGCGCTTGCCGCCGACATCCTGAGGGTGATGGCCGCCGACGCCGCCGAGCTGGTCCGCAAGGCCATCGTCGAGACGCTGCGGGCCTCGGCCCTGGTGCCGCGCGATGTGGCGCTGAAGCTGTCCCGCGACGTAGAGGCCATTTGCCTGCCAATGCTGGCCTTTTCGCCGGCCTTCACCGACGCTGACCTCAGCGAGATCGTCCGCCTGGGGGGCCCGGTCCGCCAGGTCGCCATCGCCAAACGTCCGGAGCTCAGCCGCACCGTCACCGACAGCATCGCCGAGCATGGCGGGGAGCGGGCCGTCGCGACCGCCTGCGCCAATCCTCGCGCGGACTTCGCCGAGAGCGCCCTGCAGCGCGTGGTCGACCGGTTCGAGGTCTCTGAGCGCGTCCTGGCCGCGGTGGCCTACCGCACTGTCCTGCCGTTGGCGGTGACCGAGCGGCTCGTCTCGCTGGTCAGCGACCACGTGCGCCACCACCTCGTCACGCACCATGCTGTCACCCTGCAGGCGGCGCTGGACATCGCCACTGGGGCAGCGGAGCGGGCGACGGTCGACATCGTCGACCAGGCCGGGCGCACGGCCGACGTGAAGGGCCTGGTGACCCATCTCAACGGCCAAAAGCGGCTCAGCGCATCGCTGCTGCTGAGGGCGCTGGCGCATGGCCACATGACCTTTTTCGAGTGGGGAGTGGCTGAGCTGGCCGGCGTGCCCCATCATCGGACCTGGCTGATGATCCATGACGCGGGGCCGCTGGGCCTGCGCGCCATCTACGAGCGGGCCGGGTTGCCGGCGCGCCTGTTCCCGGCTTTCCGGGCAGCGGTCGACACGTTCCACTCGATGGAGTTCGACGGCGGCGCGCGCGACCAGGAGCGCTTTCAGGAACGCATGCTGCAGCGCTTCCTCACCCAGCCGCAGCAGGCGGCGAGGGAAGACGTCGACTACCTCCTCGACCGCCTGGGCACGCTCCCCACGCCGGCCAAGGCCCGCAAGTCCGCCTGACCCAGGCGCCGAGGTGCTTGCCTTACGTCGGGACCGCCGCCCAAGCTCCACTCATGAGCGAAAAAGCCACGCCCGCCGAACCGCGTCCCTCCGCCACCATCCTGCTCCTGCGCGACACGCCGGAGTTCGAGGTGTTGATGGTCAAGCGCCACCATCAGATCGACTTCGCGTCTGGAGCCCTGGTGTTCCCGGGTGGCAAGACCCACGAGGGCGACCAAGATCCGGCCTGGGCCGACCACTGCATCGGCTGGGACGCCTTCGACGCCGAGCAGCGGGGCCTGCGCATCGCCGCGATCCGGGAGGCCTACGAAGAGGCCGGCATCCTGCTGGCCGAAGGCCTTGACGGCTCAGACTTCGCGCAGGTGTGCGATCCCGAGGTGCGCTCGGCGGTGGACCATGGCCGCACGGCGTTCATCGACGTAGTCAAGGACCTGGACGTGCGGCTGCGGCTGGACGCGCTGATCGTCTTTGCCCGCTGGATCACGCCGGACATGATGCCGAAGCGGTTCGACACCTGGTTCTACGCCGTCCGCGCGCCGGCCGATCAGGTCGCCGCCGCCGATGGGCGCGAGGCCGTGGACGCGGAATGGATTTCGCCGTCGGAAGTGCTGCGGCTGGCCGACGCCGGGGAGCGCACCGTGATCTTCCCGACCCGAATGAACGTGCAGCTGCTGGCCGAAGCGACCAGCGCCAACGATTGCGTGAGCCGGGCCCAGGGCCGGAAACTGGTCACCGTGTTGCCGAAGGTGGAAATGCGCGACGGCGGCCGGTTCCTCGTCATTCCGCCGGACGCCGGCTACGGCGATGTGGCCGAGGCGATGGACCGGATCAACGCCGAGCACGCGCCGCGCTGAGCGACGCTGCGCTTTGCGCCGCGATTCCGGCGGCCCGCCCGATTCCGCGAACACCGTTCGCCTAGAAGGTGAGTCTGTTATGCGCCGTAGCTTGGCTGTGGTGTTTTGACGCGACCACGCCCTCGGAGCCGCCCATGAAATTCGCAGCCTTCACGGCAATCATCGCCGCCGGATCCCTTGCCGCGGGCGCGGCCAGCGCCGCCCAGGTCTTTAACATCGAGGTCTGGCTCCAGGGCGCGGTGCCCAGCGCGAACAACTTCGCCGATCCCGCCCATGTGCCGATCGGTCCAGCGAGCGTGACGTTCGACTGGACCGGCGCGATCAACTGGAGCGACATCAGCCCCCAGAACAGCACGCCGGCCGGCGGTAAAGCCATCGATCTGCTCGACGGCTATGCGACACAGCTGAGCAACTTCGCCACGGTTCTCCCGGCGTTCACGTTCGCCGATTTCCTGAACACGAGTCTGACGATCAACGGCGATGCCTACACGACGTTCTTCCGCATCGCGACGACCTACATCTCGGCCGCGCCGATCGTGGGGACGTTCACGCACGACGACGGCGCTACGATCTATGTCGACAACATCCTCGTGGGGGGCTCTGCGCCGGAGACGGTTGCGGTCACCCACGGCTATTCACTGCCCGGCGGACCCGGCGCGCACGATCTCAAGCTCTACTATGTGACCGGCAACGGAACGCCGTCGGTTCTGAACTTTGATCCGGGGCTGACGACGGTCCCGGAGCCAGGCGCATGGGCGCTCATGATCATGGGCTTCGGCGCCGCCGGCGCCGTGATCCGCCGCAGGCGGAACGCCGCGCCGATCCCAGTCTAGAGCGTTTCAGAGCTGACCCCCGCCGGGACGGCGGTTCGTTCGCGGCGGCGGTCCTGTCGTCGAGACGCTAGGCCCCGTGTTCCCTGATCCGGCTCTCCAGCTCCTGGACGAGCATCTTCCCGACGGGATGGTCCTCGGTCTTGATGTCGTCGCGCGCCGCCGCCTTGATGGCGTCGATGTGTGCGTCGACCAGGCCCATGGGCGCCTCGGGGCGCTTTGCCTTGTCGTCGATCAGCCGGCAGAGCAGGCCGGCGATGCGGGTGATCAGCGGGAAGCCGTAGGTGGCGCCGAGGCCCTTCAGGTCATGGGCCCGCAGGTAGAGGCTTTCCATGTTCTCGTGGCTGATACCCTCGGCGCGGACCGTCTGGCGGGCGGCCTCGAGCTTGGAGATCTCGTCGTTCAACCACTGGGCGAAGTTGCCTGACAGGCTCTTCAACGCGGCCTCGGCCTTGGCTATGGCGGCAGGGTCGATGGCGCCGAGGCGACCACCACCCACCTTGAGGCGGAGGGCGCTGGGGGCCTGGATCATTTGACCGGTCTTGTGCTCGCTCACGTGACACTCCCGCGTTAGCCAGCGGAACCTAGGAGAGGCCGGTTAACAAGCGGTGAGAGCCGGGATCCGGGCATCGGCCCTCCGGCCGATGACTCAGGCCGAGAACTGCTCGGCCAGGACACGCTCTTCGAGACTGCGACCGGCGTCGAACAGCATGGTCAGCGACACCTCGCGATCCTCGGCGATGTAGACCTCGGCGACGTTGGGCGCTTCGAAGTTGTCGGCCACCGCGGAGACCGGTCGCTTGGCCCCTTCGAGACCCTCCGCCTGCTCCTGCAGGCGCTGCCAGGCCGCCCGG
>NZ_CADEGK010000100.1:7822-16892 GCF_902826855.1 uncultured Phenylobacterium sp.
GCAGGCGCGCGGTGTGCGACAAAAGCGCCCCGCGCCAGCGGCGGGGGCGGAACGCACTGATGGGGGTGAGCGCGAGGATCTTGGCGTCCATCGGGATGATCGGGCCGTGGGCCGAGAGGTTGTAGGCGGTGGAACCCATGGGCGTGGAGATCAGCGCGCCGTCGCAGATCATCTCTCCTAGCCGCACCTTGCCATCGACCGAGATCCGCAGCTTGGCCGCCTGGCGCGTGGTGCGCAGCAGGCTGACTTCGTTGAAGGCGAGCGCCTCGTGGGTCTGGCCATTCACGTCGATCGCATTCATCCGCAGCGGATGGATGACCGCCTGTTCGGCGGCGTTGATACGGCCCAGCAGGTCGTCCTCGCTGAACTCGTTCATCAGGAAGCCGACCGAGCCGCGGTTCATGCCGTAGAGCGGCTTGCCCGAGTGCATCAGCGCGTGGACGGTTTCGAGCATGAAGCCGTCGCCGCCAAGGGCCACGATCACCTGGGCGGCCTCCAGACCGGCGTCGCCATAGCGCGCGGCGAGCTTTTCCCGTGACTCGATGGCCTCGGGCCGCGTGCTCGACACGAAGGTCAGGCGGGTGACGAAATTGGCTCTGCTCATGGCCGGGCCAGAAATGCCGAAGCTGCGGCGTCTGTCAAACGACCGTTTGCCTAGCGCCAGGGTCCGGCGTTCAGGCCGGCGCCAGCGACCGCGCCGCCTGGCGGAAGGCGGCTCCGGCGACCTCCGGCGAGACCGGCGCGAAGGCGACCGAGGCCTTGCGTGCGCCCTCCGCCCCGCCGCCGGGACGGCCGTCGTTGAGGTTACGGGCCATGTCCAGGATGTCGGGGAAAACGCTGCGGTCGATGCCCACGGCCGCGCAGGCCAGGGCGAGCAACTCCGGGCGGTCGGAATCCAGCGTCGCCTGCACCTGTTCTGGCTCGAAGCGCCCGAGCACGGCCAGCGCGGTGCAGAAGAGGCCCAGCCGTCCTTCCCGCAGCGCGCGGACGAGGTAGCCGGGCCGCAGCTGCCCGGCGGCGTGCAGCTTGTCGATCAGCCGGTGCTCCATCGCCTCGCGCTCGCCCGCCCGGCTGGTGCGCGGCGCTGCGTCCGTGGTCACTCCGTTGTGCGCCTCGGCCACGGAGGCGGCCAGCGCCTCGTCCAGAATCGCGACGTCCAGGCGGAAGCGATCGGCCAGGCCCTGGCGCAGCGCCAGGCCAACCCAGAGGTAGAGGCGCTTGGCCAGCTGGCCGGTCAGCTTGGGATGCTGCGAAAGCGGCGTGCGCATGGCGGCGATCTGGCGCGACGCCTCAACCAGCTCCTCCATATCCGCGGGGCTGAGTTCGGCGGTGTGGTTGCCGGCCAGCGCGGTCATCACGGCAGGCTCGGCCTGTTCCAGGATGGCTCCGATCACGGCCTGGCTGAGGCAGGGTCGGCGGGCCACCTCGATCTGATGCTCGATGGTGGCCTCGACCAGCAGGCGCACGAGGTCGAGATCGTGCAGCACCGGGCTCATGGCTATGACGGGCCGGGCGATCTCGATGTCATCGAGGGCCAGCACGTTGACCAGCGCGTTGGGCGCCCAGTCGGCAGACGCGAGTTTCGCCGACAGGCGATGACGGATGTCGCGCTCGGCCTCGACAACGAGGCTCATGAAGATGGAGGAAAGCAGGCCCTGGATCGCGGGCGACTTCATCGCCGGCACCGCGTGGGGCGAGTCGCACAGGTCCGCGATCGCCAGGAGCAGGCGCTCCCGGTCCGCCGGCTGGCGGCTCTTGGCGAGATCGAACAGGCTTTCGCTGTCCATCGCGAGACTCAACGCCGGATCCCTCCATTCTAAAGTGAGCACGGCAGCGGCGGACTGTGGCCTTCTCGCGTGAAGACATGCTTAAGGCGAGTCTCGGAACGGTAGGGAGCGCGCCGCCATGGCTGATCCGCTGATCCTGGCGCTCGACCAGGGCACCACCTCGACCCGGGCGATCCTGTTCGCCGCCGATGGGACGGCGCTGGGCGAGGCGGGACGGCCTCTGCAGCAGTTCTACCCGCGGGACGGTTGGGTGGAGCATGACGCCGAGGCGATCTTCGCCGCCGCGGTCGAAGTGTTGAAGGAAGCCGTGGAGACGGCCGGCCGCAAGCTCGCCGAGGTGACCGCCATCGGGGTGACCAACCAGCGCGAGACGGTGGTGATCTGGGAAAAGGCCACCGGCCGGGCGATCCACCGGGCGATCGTCTGGCAGGACCGTCGGACCGAGCCGCTCTGCGCACAGCTGCGCGGGACGGGGCGGGAAGGGCGCGTGACCGAGATCACCGGCCTGTTGCTGGACCCCTATTTCTCAGGGACCAAGCTGGCTTGGCTGCTCGACAACGTCGCCGGCGCTCGGAAAGCCGCCGAGGCCGGCGAACTGATGGCCGGCACCATCGACGCCTGGGTGATCTGGAAGCTTACGGGCGGCCGCGTCCACGCCACCGACGCCACGAATGCCTCGCGGACCCTGCTTTACGACATCCGGGTCGGAGACTGGTCGGTCGAGATGGGCGAGATGCTGCAGGTGCCGCTCGGGCTCTTGCCGGAAGTGCGCGACTGCACCGGCGACTACGGCGAGACCGACGCCGCGATCCTGGGCCGGGCGATCCCGATCCGGGGGGTCGCCGGCGACCAGCAGGCCGCGCTGATGGGCCAGGGCTGCATCCGGCCCGGCGAGATGAAGGCCACCTACGGCACCGGATGCTTCCTGCTGCTGAACACGGGCGAGGCGGCGCCGCTTTCGGGCGCGCGCCTCCTCACCACGGTGGCGGCCCGGGTGGGTGGTACGACCACCTATGCGCTCGAGGGGGCCATCTTCATCGCCGGGGCGGCGATCCAGTGGGTCGAGGCCCTCGGCGTCGCCGGCGGCCCACAGGCGGTCGAGAAGCTGGCCGCTGGCGCCAATGAGGAGCTCGGCGTGGTGCTGGTTCCCGCCTTCACGGGCCTCGGCGCGCCGTGGTGGGACGCCAACGCCCGGGGGGCGCTGTTCGGCCTGACGCGCGACGCGGGCCTGCCTGAGATCGCCCGGGCCGCCTTCGACGCCTGCGCCCTGCAGACCCGCGACCTGATCGAAGCCATGCGGGCCGATGCCCCCCAGGCCTTCGCGGGGCAGGCGGAACTAAGGATCGACGGCGGCATGGCCAAGAGCCCTTGGTTCAGCCAGCGGCTGGCCGACCTGACGGGCGTCAGCGTTTGCCGCGCGGCTTACCAGGAGACCACCGCCCTGGGCGCGGCGCTGTTCGCCGGCGTCGGCGCGGGAGTCTACCGCGATGTCGAGGACGCGGCGGCCTCGCGACCGAAGACCGAGGGCTTCACGCCGGCTCTGGGCCGGCAGGCGCGGGAGGGCGCCTACGCGCGTTGGCTCGACGCAGTGGCCCGGGTTCGCTCCAGCTAGACCAGGCGCACGCGCGCCGCGTCGACCCCGGACGGAGCGGCCAGGCGACCGACCACGGCCGCCTGGTGGAAGCCGCGGCTCCGCGCTGCGTCGAGCACCACCTGCTCGGCCTCGGCCGCCACGGCGATCAGCAGCCCGCCGCTGGTCTGCGGATCGGTCAGCAGGTCGCGTCGCCAGTCGTCCACGCCGATGAGGTCCTCTACCTGTCCACCGTAGCTGTCCCAGTTGCGGGTGGAGGCTCCGGTGCGGACGCCCGCGCGCACCAGCGCCTCGACGCCAGGCAGCAGCGGCGCGGCCTCGGCGGAGATCTCGGCGACCAGGGTCGCGCCCCGGGCCATCTCCAGGGCGTGGCCGATAAGGCCAAAGCCGGTAACGTCGGTCACCGCGTGAACGCTCTCGATCTGTGGCAGGTCGCGGCCGAGGACGTTGAGCTGGGTGGTCGTGGCGATCAGTGCCTCATAGCCGCCCGGCTCGAGTCGGTTCTGCTTGAAGGCGGCGCTGAGCACGCCGACGCCCAATGGCTTGGTGAGGATCAGGACATCGCCTGCCCGCCCGCCGCTGTTCTTCAGCACCCGGTCCGGATGCACGAGACCCAGCGCCACCAACCCGTAGATCGGCTCAACGCTGTCGATGGAATGGCCGCCGGCCACCGGCACGCCGGCTGCGGCGCAGACCGACGCTCCGCCGGCGAGGATCTGGCCGATGGTGTCGGCGCTCAACTGGGCGATCGGCATGCCCACGATAGCCAGCGCCAGGATCGGGGTCCCGCCCATTGCGTAGACGTCGGAGAGGGCGTTGGTCGCGGCGATACGGCCGAAGTCGAACGGATCGTCGACCACCGGCATGAAGAAGTCCGTGGTGGCGACCAGCGCCTGTGTGTCGTTGAGCCGCCAGACGGCCGCGTCGTCCGACGTCTCGGAGCCCACCAGCAGGTTCGGGAAGGCCGCGGCCGCGGGCATCCGCGCCATGATCTCGCGCAGGACCGATGGCGACAGCTTGCAGCCGCAACCGCCGCCATGGGCAAGTGACGTCAGTCGCACGACTTCAGGCATAGGACCTCCCCAACGCAAACCGGGCTATAGCATCCCCATGAGCCTGCTGCTCACCGACGATGGGTCCGCCGCCGCCATGTCGCGATTCGACATGGTGATCGATGTGCGTAGCCCCAGTGAGTTCGCGCAGGATCATGTGCCGGGCGCAGTGAACCTGCCGGTGCTCACCGACGCCGAGCGGGCGGAGATCGGCACGATCTACGTGCAGGACAGCCGCTTCAAGGCTCGCCGGCTGGGCGCAGCCTATGTGGCGCAAAATGTCGCCACGCACCTGCGCACGGCGCTGGCGGACAAGGGCGGCGGGTTCGCGCCGCTGGTCTACTGCTGGCGCGGGGGCATGCGCTCCAACGCCATGGCGACGATCCTGTCCCAGGTCGGCTGGCGCACCACCGTGCTGCAGGGTGGCTACCGCACATACCGCCGCGAGGTGACGGCCCGGCTCTACGATGGAACCCTCGCCCTCGATTTCGTGCTGCTGGATGGCCACACCGGGACCGGCAAGACCGCGTTGCTGGAGCGGCTGGCGGGGCTGGGCGTGCAGACGCTGGACCTGGAGGCCCTGGCGGAGCACCGCGGCTCGCTGTTCGGCGCCCTGGCGGGGCGCCCGCAGCCCAGCCAGAAGCTGTTCGAGAGCCGGCTCCTGGCCGCCCTCGACGCGCTGGACCCCGCTCGTCCCGTGGTCGCCGAAGCGGAGGCGAGCAAGATCGGCGAGCGGATGCTGCCGCCGGCTCTGTGGTCGCGGCTTGCGGCGGCGCCCTACATCGAGCTGGTCGCAGACCGGGGCGAGCGGGCCCGTTACCTGGTGGCCGCCTATGCGGAACTGACCGCCGACCGACACGCGCTGGAAGCGGCGATCGAGCGGCTGCCGGTGCATCCCAGCCGAGAGCGCCTGGCCGGCTGGCGCGGCCTGGCCGACGCCGGCGCCTTCGCCGAGCTGGCCGAGGCGTTGCTCGCTCTGCACTACGATCCGGCCTACGACCGGGCGCGCAAGAAGAGTTCGCGGCTGCCGCTCGGCTCCCTGCGGGTCCGCCCGGGGGACGCCGAGGACATGGCCCGCGCCGCCGAAGCCGCGGCGCGCTTGACGCTGGGCCTTCCCAGTAGGACTCTGGGGCAGACTTAAGAACAAGGGAGGTCGCCATGGCGGACGGTTCGGTCGCAGGCGTGGTGTCGCTGAAGGGCAGGGTCAGCGCGGAGGAGTGGCAGGCGCGAGTGGACCTGGCGGCGCTCTACCGCCTGGTGGCGCTCTATGGGTGGGATGATCTGGTCTACACCCACATCTCCGCGCGCATCCCGGGCACGGACCACCACTTCCTGATCAATCCCTATGGGCTGACCTTCGACGAGATCACCGCCTCGTCGCTGGTCAAGATCGACCTGGACGGGAAAATCCTCCAGGAGACGCCCTACTTCATCAATCCGGCGGGTTTCACGATCCACTCGGCCGTGCATGCGGCGCGGGACGACGCCCATTACGTCATGCACCTGCACTCCGACGCGGGCGTCGCGGTGGCGGCGCAGAAGATGGGGCTGCTGCCCCTCAGCCAGCACGCGCTCATCGTACTGCCGCGGCTCGCCTATCACGACTATGAGGGGATCGCCCTCAACCATGACGAACGGGAGCGGCTGGTCGCGGACCTCGGCGACAAGACCCTTATGCTGCTACGCAACCATGGCACGCTCTCGGCAGGCGCGACGGCGGCGGACTGCTGGGTCGGCATGTATTACCTTGAGCGGTCCTGCACGATGCAGGTCATGGCCATGTCCGCCGGCCGCGACAACGTCCTCATCGCACCGGATGCGGCCCAGGCAGAGGTCTTGGCGCAGACCGCGCGCGGTATGGGCGGGGCCCTGGCCTGGCCTGCCTGCCTGCGCAAGCTGGACCGTGAGTCGCCAGGCTACGACGCCTAGGCCCGCGGGCATCGGCGGACTGCCGCACGGGCGCGAAAACCAGCGCGCCCGTTGATTTCGCAGGCGAAAATTTCAAGCCCGCAACGGACAGCCATCCTGCTGTCACTGGACCGCGTGTATGCATGCGGCCTAAGAGCGGCAAATATCTGTCAGTAGAATGCCTGGGTGGTCTCGGGCGCCGGAGCCCGCGGTCTTGATCAGACGCCACTTCTTCCTCATCGCCGCGGTCGTCATTCTGTCGCTGATGGTCGTCGCGGGCGCGTTCAAGGTGCTCACCAAGACGGCCGGCGCCGGCGCCGGCGCGCAGGCGCCCCAGGGCGCAGGCGGTCCCAGTGGCGGACCGCGCGCGCGGCGCGCGGGCGCCGGTGGCGGCGGCTTCGGCGGCCCGACGATGGTTTCGGTGGCGGTGGTGCAGCCACGCGCCTTCGAGGACACCATCGAGGTGCTGGGTGTCGCCAAGGGCCGCCAGTCGGTGACACTGACGGCGGCGGCTACCCAACTGGTCGACAAGGTGCGCTTCACCGACGGCCAGTACGTCAAGCGAGGCGCGATCCTGGTGGAACTGAAGGGCGCCGAGCAGGACGCCGGCGCGGCCCAGGCGCAGGCCCGGCTGGTGGAAGCCCAGCGCGCCTATGAACGCTACCGGAGCCTGGGCGAGAAGGGCTTCTCCTCCAAGGCGCAGATCGACCAGTTCGAGGCGGCCTACCGCTCCGCCCAGGCCGATGTCGCCGCCGCCCGCGCCCGTCAGAACGACCGCACCATCCGCGCCCCTTTCGCCGGGATCGTGGGGTTGTCCGACATCGCCCCCGGCGCGCTGGTGAACCCCGGCGCGCCGATCGTGACGCTGGACGACGTCTCGGCCATGCGTGTCGATTTCCAGGTGCCGGAGCGCTACCTCAGCCAGCTTCGGGAAGGCCAGTCGATCCTGGCCACCGCAGACGCCTATCCCGGCGAGACCCTCGTCGGCCGCATCGCTAAGCTGCACACCCGCATCGACGAGCGGACCCGCGCGATCACCGCTCGCGCCGAGTTCCCCAACGCCGCCGGCAGGCTGAAGCCTGGCATGCTGGTGCGGGTCGGCGTTTCCCGCGGCGTGCGGCAGAGCTTGAGCGCGCCGGAGTCGGCCGTCTCCGTCCAGGCGGAGAACGCCTTCGTCTATGTCCTGCGCCAGGCGGGCGAGCGGACCATGACCGAGCAGCGACCGATCGTGACGGGGCTGCGCCAGCACGGCTTCGTGGAGATTCGCGACGGCGTCCGCGCCGGTGACCGGATCGTCGCCGACGGCCTCAACAAGATCCAGCCCGGACAGCCCGTACGGGTCGCCGCGCCCCGCCAGCCCGGCGCGCCGCCCGCGACCCAGCGGCCCGCGGCATGACGCTGTCCGACACCTCGGTCCGACGGCCGGTGTTCGCGGCGGTGGCCGCGATCATCCTGTGCGTCGTCGGCTTCGCCTCGTTCAGCGCGCTCACCGTGCGCGAGCTGCCCAGCGTCGATCCGCCGGTTGTCAGCATCTTCACCAGCTACCGCGGCGCCTCGGCCGAAGTGATCGAGGAGCGGATCACCGAGCTCATCGAGCGCCAGGTGGCGGGGATCGAGGGGATCGACCGCGTCAATTCCTCGTCCCGCGACGGGTCTTCGCGGATCAGCATCTCGTTCAAGCTCGACCGCGACCTGGATGCGGCCGCCAACGACGTCCGCGACGCCGTGAGCCGCGTGTCGGCGCAATTGCCCGAACAGGCCGATCCGCCACAGATCCAGAAGGCGAACGCCGACGCCGCGCCGATCATGTTCATCAGCTTCACGTCCAGCACGATGAACCGGCTGCAACTGACGGACTACGCCCAGCGCTATCTCGTGGAGCGGCTCTCCACCGTTCCGGGCGTGGCCACGGTCGGCGTCGGCGGAGCGCAGTACTACGCCATGCGTATCTGGCTCGACCCCGACGCCATGGCCTCGCGCGGCCTCACCGTGGAAGACGTCGAGACGGCCCTCAACAGCCAGAACGCCGAGCTGCCGGCCGGCTCGCTGGAGGCCCCGGCCAAGGACTTCACGATCCGCGTCGCGCGCGGCTATGCAACTCCGGCGCAGTTCGCCCGCCTGCCGATCGTACCCGCGCGGACCGCGACGCAGCCCCAGGCCTCAGCCGCCCTCGGCGGCGCGGCGGCCGGCGCCGGGGCGGCGCAAGGGCGCGACGTCGCCGGCGCCAGCTCGGCCCAGGGCTACATCACGCGCCTGGGTGACATCGCCCGCGTGGAGGAGGGGCCGGACGAGCACCGGCGCAGCTTCCGTTCGAACGGCCGCGACCAGGTGGGCATCGCCATCACTCGCCAGAGCCTGGCCAATGACCTGGAGATCTCAGACGGCGTCCGCCGGACGCTGGCGGAGATCAACCCCGGCCTGCCCAAGGGCACCAAGCTGGAGGTGGCGGTGGACTACACCGCCTTCACCCGGCACGCGATCCAGGAAGTCTGGATCACCATGGGCATCTCGCTCGCCATGGTCGCGCTGGTGAACTTCCTCTTCCTGGGCACGGCGCGCGCGGCGATCATCCCGACTATCGTCGCGCCGATCTGCATCCTGTCGACGTTCATCGTCCTGGCGCCGCTGGGCTTCTCGATCAACCTGCTGACCTTGCTGGCCCTGGTGCTGGCCATCGGCCTGTTGGTCGACGACGCCATCGTGGTGGTCGAGAACATCCAGAGACGCATCGA
>NZ_CADEGK010000101.1 GCF_902826855.1 uncultured Phenylobacterium sp.
CTCAGCCAGTCCTGCAAAACGGCCCCCTCGCTACCGTTGGTGAGGTTGAGTTCGTTGTTCGCCTGAACCATGTCGCCGCTTAGGATAAACCGCAGCGCATCATTGTTCGTGACGATGGCGTCAGTGGAGGTCTTCACGGAGAGCCACGACAGTTCGCCGGTCCGGGAGACCACGCTGTTGCTGTCCATCACCAGACCGTTGATGCCTGAAACCGCGATCCCGTTGAGCGTCGCACCGGCCACCAGGTTGCCGGAGATCTCGACGTTCTTCAGCGATGAGCTGTCGTCCCGGATGAAGACGCCTTGAACTTCTGCGCCGTCGCCCTGGATGATCACGTTGCCGATGATGCGGATGTCATGCGCAGGACCATAGGAGCCGGTGTAGATCTGGATACCGTCCGCATGCTCGGTGCCGACCTTCTGGAAATTCGTCAGGTAGTTGTCGGAGATCGTCAGGTTCGAGGTGTCATACCCGCGGAAGCCATCCTGGCGAATTTCGTGCACAAGGTTTCCAGAGATCGTGACGTTGTTGTTGCCGCCAAAGCTAACTGCCTGAAACAGCTGACGGAACTCGGAGTTGGTCACCGTGATGTCGCTGCTCAGCTTGATCCGGATCCCCGGCAGGTCATCGGACGCGTCGCCGTTCAGCGTGCCGTGCACGTAGACATGGTCGAACGAAATGTTCTTGGAACCGTCAATGCCGATGACGCCGGTTTTCTCGGATAAGCCCGGCACCGCATTGATTTCAACGTGTTCAAAGCTGAACCCGCTGCTGTTGCGGATTCCGATTCCCGTCAGCACGGCCGGATGGTCCAGGTCCGCGGACCTCACTGTCACTGTCCCGTTCACCTGAAGCCCGTTCAGCCCCACTCCCGTGTAGGTGCCGGGGTTGAGCAGGATCGAGTCGCCAGCCTTGGCGACCTTCAAGGCCACGTTCAGCGCTGCGCTGCTGCTGACGGTGATAGTCGACATCTTGACTCTCCGATTCCCGGCATTGCCGATGAATTGCCCCGCGGGCCGGTTCGCCTCGGGAAGTGAGCCAGAGATACATGACGCTGATTTCGTCGCGCTTAAACAGCGTGGTTAAGTTTCTATTCTACAAACGATGTATTATTCATATCGAGAGACTCCTAAGCTGGAGACTGCGTTTCGGTCGCGCGTCATATATTCGAAGTGCAAGTACAGTACGCGACCTTTACCCCTGAGACAGCGAAGTTCGAACCCCGTGCGTCGCGCGTTTGCGCCGTGCCCCATGGGCTCGCCGCACCCTTAAGGCTCCTTCAAGGCGGCGGCGTTACGGATGTTGCGTATTCATCGGTTGAAGCTGCGAGGGCGTCGTCTGAATCTAGGCACGCGGTCCCGTCGTGTCATATGGATGGCTGTGCGAAGAGGGTTGGTGAGCAAGGCCATGAAGTCGAAGCGTCAGCCCGCACTCCAGCCGCCGGAACTCCAGCCTCGGCTCAAGCCCTACTATCTGGGGCAAATCACACGCTGGACGCGGTTTCGCCAAGCGGCGCTGCTGGTGGCGCTCACCCTCGTCCTCACGATCTACGGCTTCTACTACGCTCTGACGACGCCCTGGATGCTAGTCCCCTTCGCCGCTCCGTTGGCCGGCATGATGTTCATCGTGATCTGGGCGCTGCCGGACTTGCGGGCTGCGCCGACGCGAACAATGGAACGCATGTTCTTCGCAATGACCGCGGTCATGTTCCTGTGGCCGAACTACCTGGCCTTCGCGTTTTCAGGGCTGCCGTGGATTAGCTTGATCCGGCTCACCGGCATTCCGATGTTCTTGCTGTTCCTGGTATGCCTCTCGGTGTCCCAGGCCTTCCGGCGGCAACTAGCCGACGTCCTGAGCGCCGCCCCGCCCCTCTGGAAAGCGGTGCTTGGATTTGGCGTAATCGTCGGCGCTTCGGTCGGCCTCTCCAATCAGCCAGCCTTTTCGGCCTCGAAGGCGTTCATCGTCGAGATCTATTGGATTGGCACATTCTTCATCAGCGCCTACGTTTTTTCGAAGCCAGGCCGTGCTGAGCGCTGGGGCTATGTCCTGTGGATCAGCGCCTTGGGCGTCTCGGCGATCGGCGTCCTCGAGACGCGACAACATCAAATTCCCTGGGCAGGACATCTGCCGCCATTCCTCAGGGTAGACCCCCTGGTCGCCGATATTCTGAAGGCGTCATTCCGAAGCGCGATCGACCTCTATAGAACCAAGGGGACGTTCAACAATCCGCTTGCGCTTGCGGAATTCCTGGCACTGGCCCTCCCGTTCGTCATGCACCTGGCGTTCGGCGAGTTCTCGCGCACCGTCAAATGGTTCGCCCTCGCATCGATACCGGTGGCATTCTTCACCTTGGAGGCCACGGGGTCGCGGCTCGGCATGGTGGGCAGCGGCATCGGCATCCTCGCATACAGTTTCATGTGGGCGATCAAGCGCTGGCGGAAAAATCGAACCGCGATGATGGGGCCGGCGCTCGTCCTCGCCTACCCGGCCCTGGCCACGCTCCTGACGCTGGCGAGCTTCGTCTATCGCCCGCTTAGGCAACGCGTGTGGGGCGGCGGGGCAACCGCTGCAAGTGACGCCGGACGTGAGGCTCAACTCGAGGCGGGCCTCAGGAAGTTGGCTCTGAACCCGATCGGCAACGGCATCGGTCGCGCCGCGGAGATTCTAGGCTTTCGCGGCACAAACGACAAGCTGACGATCGACAACTACTATGTCGCCGTGGCGCTCGATTTCGGCGTGCTCGGCTTCGTCGTTCACTACGGAATGTTTCTGTACGCGATCATCCTGGCGCTACGCGGAGCCATGCGTCCGACTAACAGCCGCGATGTATCATTCCTCATGCCCTGCACGGCCGCGCTGGCGGCATTCTTCGTGATCAAGTGGGTGTTTGCGCAGACCGACAACCATACGGTCGTCTATATGATGCTTGGCGCGGTCGTCGGACTGCTTTGGCAGCAGCAGCGCTTGGAGCCTCCCGCCGCCGTTGATCACGCGGCGACGGCCACCGTTCCACGGCGCCGGCGACCGCTTGCCTAGCCTTGGAGCTCAGTCCCGAGGCGAGGTGGTCTGGCGATAGCCTGAAGCGGTCGGTTCCATTCGTCCAGGCTGTGCAGTGGCCTCGAAGGGCGTGAGTCCGGCGAGCGCCTTCAGCCGCTTGCCGAAGTTGTAGGCCAGCCGTTGCCCGGCGTCGTGAAGTGGGCGCCGTTGTCGGTGAGCGCATTGTGGACCTTGTACAGGGAGCGCCTCGATCAGCCGCCGCAGGAAGTCGGCTGCGGTCTCGCGGCTGACGCGCTCGTGCAGCTCGACGAAGACGAACTTGCTCGTGCGGTCGATGGCCACGAGCATGCAGGGGCTTGACCGCCTTGGTGCGGACCTCGGCCATGGCGATGTGGAAGCAGCGATCGGATAGGCCTTAAAGCGCTTCCTGCCGGACTACTCGGTCTCGACGGCCGGCAGCCCAGACCAACGGCAAAGGTCGAGCTCTTCATTCAGACCAGCCTGCACGAGCGGGCCCACCCTCATACCTATCCCAGCTCGAACGCCGCGCGCTGCCGAGCCGCCGGTCTGGCTACACCGCTACAACTGGCATCGCCCGCACGGCGGGATAAGGTCCCAACCACCCATCAGCGGCCTCGGCTGAATCGGGACAACCTGTTAAGGCTCCACAGCGAGCTCCTTCCGGCGTGCGCACCAGCTACGCCGAGTTCCAAACACGTCGGGGCTGAATCTAGCACTGCGCGCCTCATCGGGCTCGGGTGCCGTTCAGGATGGCAGTACGGCGCGGCGCAGTCGTCCCAAGAACACCCTGGCGCCGCGTCGAAGCGTCCGCTGTGCAAGTTTCGAGTGAAAGATCACGGGATGCACCAGCGGCATCGGTGTCCGCAGACGCTCCAGCGCCTCGCGCGCGAGCCGTTGCTTCAATTGCTCCGGGGTTCCTCCCTTGAAATAGACCACGACGTTCTGACGGTACCAAGACTGCACCTGGTCGTCGTTCCAGATCAACGGGCGCAGGAAGTCGCATGCCTCGTAGTCGCGCGCGGCGAACTTCCGCACCCAGTAGTCAGGCCATTGCTCGTTGATATGACCCGTTCCTCCTTGGCCTGGAATCGCAGCTGAGAAGACGACCACCGGCGCGAGCGATGTCAAAAAGTCCACGATTGCGTCGGCCCGGCCATTAGCCACGTGCTCCGCAAATTCCACACTGAATGCCAGGTCGTAGTTCTCGTGCTTCAGCGGCGGCTGAAACGGCAGCGGCGCGGTTGCAAAGTCAAAGGGAACGAACGGTGCGTCCTTGTTGTGCTCGCTCGCCCAGGGCCCATCGAGACCAAGGACTTCTGGAACGCCGTTCTTCGCAAAGGCTGAGCACCAACTGCCCGAGCCACAGCCGACGTCGATGACGGACTTCGGTTGGAGATACGAGAGGATGACTGGGACGACACGTTCGGCGGAAAGGATCGCCCTGCGCTCGCGCTCGGTGTAGAACTTATCGGAGTAGTCGACGGCCACAGCATTCCCCTCGGTCATGTAGAAATCTGGAACAGAGCTGATTCACAGCCGCCATCGTCCTGCCGCCGACCATAGCTTCAAGGCGCGAGCGCGCGCCAGAGCCTCTGACGGAGAGATGGACAGGGCCAGCAACACCGCTCCGAGAGGCGCAGCAGCCGAGAAAAGCAGTATCTGCGCGGGAAGGTTGCCGGCGATGACATCGCTCGACCAGGTCATTGCCAATGACAGCACGCACAGAACCCCCAGCGGGGCGAGACCGGATGACCAGGTGCGCGAGGCATTGCGGTTCACGATCAGCAGGCTGACGAGCAGCGCCAGGACTTCCCCTACGATGAAGCCGAGCAACAACCCTTCCAGGCCGCCCACGAGCAGAAGCCCCGCATAACCCGCGGGAAGCGCCAGCAGGCGGATGATCGTGGACAAGAGAATTCCGCCACTCGCCGCGACAGCTATCGACAACGTCGAAGGCCACGAGCGTAGGAACCGGATCACCTGCAGGAGAGCGATCAACGCCACGACCTTTGGCGTCACCGCGAACTCGGACCCGTACAGCAGGTCAACCGCGAAGGCCCCCAGGCACGTGAAGGCCACTAGCATCGTTGCGGCGCTGACCAGGGACAGGGTCGTGAACTCGAAGACGACGCCGCGGGGGTTCAGATTGCCGTCCTGATGATAGTGCCTGGCCATCGGTGGCACAAATATCGTGCCCAGCCACTTCAAGATCGCGCCGCTAGGGGAAGCGATGAGAACAAGAACAGCCGAGTAGATTCCCAGCGTCTCGATGCCGACTTCCCGAGATATGAACAATCGGTCCGCCTGGGCCGCCAGAAACAGCAGGGGCCCGTTAATGAGCAGGGGCCAGCCGAACGCCCAAAATCTCTGGATGAGTTGCCGATCCCAGTTGAACTCGTATTTCTCACTCGCCAGCACGTGAGATGTGAGGACAAGCAAGACGCTCCGAGCGAGCAGGCCGGCCACGATCGCAACATGCGACGCTGTGACGATTGCGACGGCGACGGCCGCGACGAGAGATGCGAAGTCCGCGAAGATGAAGTTCAGCGCTTCCGGCCGGAAATTCCCCTCTCGCTGAGCCATCCGCACGCCGCGATGCAGGAAACCCGAAACGAGGGCCGCCAAAGCCAAGCCGGCTACGGCAAGCCATGCCATCCTGACGCCGAACAACTCGGAGAGGGTTCCGCCGAGTACCGCAAGTAACGCGGACGTGACCAAGCCGCGCGCCAGAGTTACACTATGCGACGCCGCTAGTAGCGGGCGCCCGTCCTCATCCTTCGCCTGGACCAGCAGGTTCTGCGGCCCGGCGTTGCTGAAGGTGTCGAGGAAGTTGATTGTGAGGATGATAACGGCCGCGATACCGAATTCTTCAGGCCCGAGGAGGCGCGCCACCAGCACGTTGCGCACTAGCGCAAATGTCTGGCTGAGGATCGACGCGTAGAGCGTGAGGCGGCGCCCGCCTCGGGACTCTGCGGTCTTGGACTTGGTCGCGCGTCGGATCACGGCAAGGCTTTCGCCGGCCTTCGCATGCTTGGGCGCTGGAGCACGTTGACGGCAAGCCGCGCCCAGTTCTTCGGCTTTCCGGGGGCCAGCCACAGCGCACGCCGTAGGAACTTGTCGGCCGAGCGCGGCTTGCCGAAACGCCCGAGGGACGTCCCGATCCGCGCAAAGTGGTGGCTCAGAATATTTCGGTCGACGTCTTCTTGACGGTTGAGCTTGAGCAGAATTCGCAACTGGGATCGAACCATGTTTTTCTTCATCGTCGAAATACTGTCGTTCTGAATATACGCAACAACCAGAGGTTCATCTATGTATATTACATGTCCTTTGGACACCAATCGTAGAGAATAGTCCCAATCCACACTGTTGACTAACAGTTCGTCCCAGGGTCCCGCTTTATCGACTAGAGACCTTGAAATGAGCATCACTTGAGGCGCCATCAGATTCTGCAGATGGGTCATCTTCACGTAGTCGCGGGCATGCTCGGGCTGGGAAATCTCCGGCACGCAACAGCTTCGTCCTTTGCCGTACACCCTGTTTGCGTCGCGCCCATAGATGATGCGCATGTGAAAGCAGGTCACATCGGGCTTCCCTGCCGTAAGGACAGCATCCATCTGTCGCTGCAGTTTATCGGCAAGCCATTCGTCGTCGCTGTCCTGGTAAGCGATGAATTCACCCGTCGCGGCCTGCAATCCGATGTTACGGGCGGCACATTGCCCGCGATTCTTCTCCATCTTGATGTAGCGGATACGCGGATCGTGCAGGCTCGCCATCAAGGCGTCCGTGTCGTCCGTCGACGCGTCATCGACGACGATGAGTTCGATATTCGAATAGCCCTGGTTGAGCACGCTGTGGATCGCGCGAGGCAGGGTCCTGGCTCGATTGTAGGTAGGCAGCACCACGCTCACCAACGGCATACCGTTCACGTCCGTCATACTCGTCTCTCTTCGCCCTGACTCAGACCGGCACCGCTTCACAGACCCACAACGTGGGAAGCTTCTTTATCTGCCGAAGCGGCACGCCATTTCGGCACGCGCTCCGCCGTTGACGCCGGCGTTAGCGAGGATGGCGCCATGGCCTTTGCCTGTTTGACGTACGAACCGCGAGCCAACTCCATCGGTCTCACGCTGCCGCGCCGCCGCGGAGCAGAAGCTTCAGGGCGTCCTGCAGGCGCCAAAATCGGATCGCATACAAGACGCACAGGCCGTCGATACGCTGTGACAGCGTCTTGAGGCGCGGACTAAAGAGCACCTTCGGCGTGTGGACCACCGCCGAGGCCGGAAGTAGGAGCGTTCGAAACAGCCACTTGACGCGGCGCAGCGGCTGTCCCTCGGAGAGACCGTAAGTCTCCACGTTCAACCGCTTCCATTTCCGCGTGAGCTCCGCCCAGGTCCGGCGTGCCGGGTGACCAACGACGGCGTTGGGCGCGTATCCCAGCCTGTGGCCATGGCTCTGCGCGCGTTTCGACCATTCGTAGTCTTCGGAGACACCAACCCGAAAGCCGCCGACCGATTCAAACAGCGGCTTGGCGCAGAACAGGTTGCCCGACCCGGTGAAGCCCTTCACTTGGATGTACGTCTTGAAGTCGAAGGCGAAGACTCGCTCGAAGGCCTCGGGTGGGGTCACATGCTCTTCGTCTTCGACGAGGACGGTCACGCTGCCGCCGACGAAGTCGTAGGTGTCAAGCCCCCGAACGCCTTCCACAAGCCACTGGGGTTCGGGGACACAATCAGAGTCCGTAAAGGCCAGCACTTCGCCTGTTGCATGCGCCACCGCGCCGTTTCGCGCCGGGCCCGCTCCGCGCTCTTCAACGCTGATGACCTTGGCGCGGCCGGCAGCGACCCGCTCCACGCTCTCCAGCCCTTGGGGGGACGCGTTGTCGGCCACGACGACTTCCACGAGTTCCGACGGGTAGGTCTGTCGCTGAAGGGCGTTCAAGCACTTATCAAGACCGACGAGGTCATTGTAGTGGGGAATTATCACCGAAACGGTGGGCATCGAAAGTGCCTGGCCCGTCACGTTCTCGCTACCCACTCGCATCCCCCACTATTGTCCGCCGCCGGAAACGGCCTTTACACGAGTACATTCGGTCGGTCAGGTCTGACCATACGGGCCGCTCCAAACAAAAGGGTAAACAGGTGAACTCGACCGCCGAAGTTTCTGCGCCCGTCGCAGGCGAAGCGAAGGCGGGCCTCAGGCTGTGTCTCGCCGCGTCGGGAGGCGGTCATCTCAGGCAGCTTCTTGATCTCGAAGAGGTATGGGGAGCACACGACCATTTCTTCGTCACCGAGGATACCGCACTCGGGCGCAGCGTCGCAGAGCATCACGACGTTCGGTTCGTGCCGCACTATGGGTGGGGCCAGGCACGGCTTGGCAAGCCATGGCGGATGGCGCGGCAAGCTTTCGTGAATTTCTTTCAGTCTGCAGCGATTATGATCCGCTTGCGGCCAGACATTGTGATCAGTACGGGCGCCGGCGCCGTGTTCTTTCTACTCCTCTGGGCGCGCCTGCTAGGAGCGCACATCGTGGTCGTCGAGTCGTTTGCTCGCTTCGAGCGCGCGTCGCTATTCGGCCGCATGGCCGCGCCGTTCGCTCACGACGTTGTTGTCCAGTCTGCACAGCTGGCAAAGCGCTACCCCAAGGCCGCGTTTTTTGATCCCCTTGTTGTGCTGGACACCGAGCCGCCGCCGAAGCAGCGGCTTACGTTCGTCACCGTCGGCGCCGTCCTGCCGTTCGATCGTCTCGTCACCAGCGCGGCCGAACTCAAGGCCTCGGGAACGATCGAGGATCGCGTGTTGATCCAGACCGGGGTTGGTGGCGTGCAGCCCGCAGGGATGGACGTCGTCGAGACCCTTCCGTTCAACGATGTGCTGTCGCTCCTGCGCGATGCGTCGATCGTGATCTGCCATGGTGGAACAGGCTCGATCGTGACGGCGCTACGCGAGGGGTGCCACGTCGTCGCCATGCCGCGTCTTCAAAGCCTGGGAGAGGTCTATGACGATCACCAGGCCGAGATCATCGATGCCTTCGCACGCCGAGGCCTGGTGCTCGAGGCCAATAGCGCGGAGGAACTTCGTGCGGCCGTAGAAGCGACACGGAGCCGCCCTCGAGTTGTCGCCACCACGGATCCGACTGGCCTGCGAAGCTTTTTGACCGCGGTGATTGAGCGTAAGCTCGCAAGCCGCCGGGTAATCCTGCGAGGAGGCGTCGCGACAAAACGTCAGCCCGCTGGTTAAGCAAAACGAAGGCAACCACCTACATAATGCGTCCCTGGATGATATCGACCACGTACGTTGAACGCGTTGCGCGGAACCGGATTGGAGGCTCACGTGGCCGGCTGGAATTTTAGGGTCGCCAACCCGTTCAGACGGCGCCCGGCAAAGCGCGCCAAGACGCCACCTCCGGCGGACCTTGGCGCGGTGGTTCGGCCGTTGACGCGGGTAATGGGTTCAGCTGTGGACAAGCCGCGGGTGCCAGGCTTCCAGGCCACGGCGAGCGACCAGCCGAGTTCGCGCAGCGGCAATCGATTCGTCGCCATGCACTCAAAGCTGCGGAACGCGTTCACGCCGTCGCAGCCGGTGGCCGACCGCCGCATGTTCGCAGGGCGGGACGACATTCTGAGCGCAATCATCCATTCGATAGAGGATCAGCGACTTCATATCGTGATCTATGGCGAGCGGGGCATCGGGAAGACGTCGTTGTTGCACATGCTCGCCCAGGCGGCGGCCGACGCGCGATACATCGTTATTTACACCTCCTGCGGCGCCAACTCGAGCTTCGACGATGCGATGCGTACTGCTGCCACGGACATTCCAGTGCTGTTCCACAGCGGCTTCGCACCAACCGATCGACAGGCTGAGAAGGGGGACACCCTTGCAGACCTGTTGCCGGAAGGACCCGTCTCGCCGCGCCGCTTTGCCGATCTCTGCGCCAAGCTGACCGGAACCCGCGTCCTCATAATCCTCGACGAGTTCGATCGGTGCGAGTCCAGCGCGTTCCGGCGTGATGTAGCCGAACTGACCAAGCACCTTTCCGACCGCCGCGGCCGCGTGCAACTCGTGCTGGCGGGTGTTGCCGCTGACCTCACGCAGCTCATCGCCCATATCCCTCCAATTCGCCGCAATCGCTTCGCGCAGCGTGTGCCAAAGATGAGCGACGACGAGGTCCTGAAAATCATCGCCAACGGCGAGCGCGAAGTGGGCTTCAGCTTTGAGCCCGCGGCGACCGAACTCGTGGTAGCTGTATCCCGTGGATCTCCGTACTTGGCGAACCTCCTTTGCCATCACGCCGCCCACGATGCCTTGTCCGCCGATCGACCCACCGTCACGGCATCGGACATCGTGAACGCCGTCGATCGTACGAGCGTGGAGTTTGAGGGCCGTATCGGGCGCTCAGTGCAAAAGCGTGTGCAGCGACTGATAGAGCAAGACCACGCCGAGGATCTGGCGGCGGCGGCCCGTGCTTCGATGACGATGGACGGTGCCTTCAGCTTAGTGGACCTGCAGGAGATCAACCAGATCGACAGCGCCACTGCCACCCGGACCGTCAAGCTGCTGCTCAGTGATGGGCTGCTTGTTCCGGCGAATGACGAGGAGGAACGCGAACGCTTCGAGTTCTGCGAAGAAGGCTTGCCGATGTATCTTTGGATTTCGGCAGCACAGAGAAACCTACAGGCGAAGCGGAACACCAAGGCGACGGCGGCGGCGAACTAGATCGGACTCCATTTAGACAGCACCGTATCCGGCGTTGGCGAAGTAGTTGGCGCATTCCTATGGGGTGAAGAGGTCGAGGAGTTGACCGGCTTTGCGCCAGGTGGCCCGGACGTCCTTGGGCTGGGCGTTGCGCATGAGGTGCTTGAGCTTGGCGAAGACCTGCTCAATGGGGTTCAAGTCGGGTGAGTAGGCGGCAGAAAGATCAGGGGCGTCTTGCGGTCGCGGATGGCGGCGCGCCGGGCGATTAGGACGTCCAGCTCACGGGCCATACGATGGCCGCAGATCGAAGCGTCTACGACCAGCGCGAGCGCCTCGCGGCGTAGCAGTCGACGATGCACAAGATCCGGAGGTCGCCGGCCCCAGCTGAGGCTGTCGGCCACGAAGTCCAGGCTCCAGCGCTGGTTGGGGCCATCCGGCAGGGCCATCGGCGCCGCGTGCCGGTCGTGCGCTTGCGGCCGCGACGCCGTCGCACGGCTAGGCCCTCCTCGCGGTAGAGCCGGAAGAGCTTCTTCTTGCCTCACGCTCGAGCAGGATGCCCAGTCGCCTGTAGCCAAAGCGGCGCTGTTCCGCCGCCAGCCGCGCGCGCACGTCCGCATCGCCCGCCGGGCCACGCGGCGCACCGTCTTCGGGTCGACCTGGACGAGTCCGCAGGCGCACCTCTGCGAGAATCCGCGCTCCGCCATCAGGCGAAGCACGGCCTCCCGGCCTCCTGCTCGCGCAGTACGCCGATGATCTGCGCCTCGTTGAACCTGCTCCTTCTCACGCCCGTCTCCTCCGGGTGACGGACTCTCACTCAAACCGAGGGATCATGAAGGAGGCAGGTCACGCTGTATCGACGCTCGGACGGCGTGCGCGGTGGTGGCGCTGGTGGAGTACCTGGCCCATAGCTCCTCCCGGTGTGAGCACTCAGCTAGGCTGAGTTCCCCGCACCACGGGACTAGACACCTAGTCTCGGCTGTTATGGGCCCGGGGCGAGGTTCGGCTGCCCGTAGCGCGGCGCGCTCTCCAAGCCTCGAGCGCGCTGTAGTCTCCAGGCGGTGCCCTGCGGAGACCGAGTGAGTTCTTGCCAACAGGGTCGGCTGGCGTATTGCCGACACTCACGATCCGCTCGGCGCTGGCGACGTTGCCGCGGATGGCGACTTCCTTTGATTCCTTGACCGAAATCGTCGACAGATTGGCACCTTGCTCGGCCTGGACAAAATTGTCTTCGACCAGCACCCGATCTATGAAGTTCACGGCGATGCCGTTGAGGTTGGCGCCGACGAAGCCGTTTCCCCGGATGGTGACGTCCGCGTAGCCGACCTCGGGGGTCCCACGCATGAAGATCCCTTGAGCCTGATGCCCGTCGCGGCGGCGGAACTCGTTGTCCTCGATCATGATGTGGGCCGGCGTGACACCGCCCGTCCAGTTTGCAACAGTCGCGAACTGCACGAAGTCGATATGATCGCTATTCCACTTGAATAGGTTCCAGGCGGTGTTTCTTACGATTTTTATATTGGTCCCAGCACCACGAATACCGTCGCTTGCGATATCGTGTATTTTATTGCCCTCAATATTCAGGTCATCGACGGTGCCGAATCCTATCGCGATCCGCAAGTCGTGTATGTTATTGTTGACGACATCGATGTTCTTGCTGTCCTTGATGTAAAAGCCTTGCCAGACATCGTTCAATCCCCTCTGCGCGACTGTTGGTCCGCGTATCTCGCACCCTTTGATCGCGATATCCTTGGTCTGGCGAAGCTCGATCGCAAACTTGATGGTCGATTCAATTCGGCAGTCCTTCACCGACACGCCCGAAACGCCATAGAAGCGCAGCCCGGACAGAATGGCCGCGGCACCCTCGGCTGGGCGAATAGTGCTGCCGGGCGACGCCTTGGCGACGTCCCTAAGGATGAGCGGCGGATAGGAGCCGGCAGCCAGCAACACCTCATCGCCAGGCCGGGCTGATCGCACGCGAGCGAGCAAAGTTTCCGGTGTCGCCACAATCGTCGCAGCGGGCGCCTGGCAGGCGCAAGTCGTAAGGGCCATCAGAAGCGGAGCGATGAAGCGCATGCATCTTCCCAAGCGATCGCCTCTCGGCATGAGACCGTAGCTCAAGTGGACTCGCGGAGAAACGCCCTGTCTGCCATGCGACAGCCGCGCGCTGGTGGCCGTTGCTCCGGCGCCTGCGCGAGACCGTCTGCTAGGCGGGGAGCCGGCCGCGTTACGAGCGGGCACGCCGGTACTACTTCGACTGAGGTACTCCCGCCGCGGACCGAGCCGGGGCCGGTGTCGGTGGCGCAGCAGGCCCCCCCTCAGCCGCTGGCGCAGCCGCCGGGGCGGGAGCGGCAGGCGCCGCGGCGGGCGTCTTGGGCGGCTTGAAGCCGTCGGCGTAGACGATCGACGGCTCAGCGCTCTTGCGCATGAGCTGCATCTGCCTCGCCACGGCTTGTTGTGCCCGCTCGTTTCGTAGCGCGTTCGAGGCGTACGCGACAGCAGGGTCCCCGCCAAACGGCGCCGACTTGGTCTCGATGATACGATTGAAGACCAACGTGCCCCGCTGTGGGATCACGAACACTTCCCCTGGCGGAAGCTTGGCCAATTGCTGGAGGAGCCGCGGATCCGTCGAAAGGGTATCCAGCATCGATATGTTGGTTTGATAAGGAACGCGCTCGGAGTCGAGCAGGCCCCGAACTTCCTCGAGGCTGTTCAACGGCTGAAACCGTTGAGGCGCGACCTTGCTCGGCGCCGCGATGAGTTGCTCGACCACCATGATCCTGCGGGCCGCGAACTTCTCAGGATGGCTAGAAATATAGGCCTCCGCCTCCTCCCGACTGGGCACGGCGACCGAGCCGCCGATCTTGCGTTGGTACAGTTGGCCGAGCAGCGCTTCCTCACCGCGCTTCACCTGCAGGATGTAGTCTGCGCCCTTGTCCAGCTTCTGCTTCTTCGCTTCCGCCACGACCAAGCGACGCAGGATCAGCTGCTGCAGCGCCTGCTGCTGGGCTTGCTTCATCACCGCCGGATCGCGTGCAGAGAAGCCGCCCATCTCCTGGCGGAGTTCAAGCGCGGTGATTTCCTTGCCATCTACCGTGGCCACCACTTGGCCCTTCGGCGTTCCGCCGCCGACAAGCTTCCTGACCTGGTCGCAGCCGCCTAGGGAGACACTGGTGACGAGAATGGCGGTCAGGATCAGAGACTTGGGTTTCACGAGGCTCTCCTTGGCGTGTCGCATTCCATGCATACGCATGTTCTAGCTGCAAGTCGTGGGCCAAGGCAGATCATCGATGGATCGCCGTGAGGCTTCGATAACTCCAGGCTGCCGCCTAGCTTTGCGCCGCTTGACTTACGAGAGCTTCCTTCGCCGGCGGTTTCATGCCGCCGCGGCGACCTGCGATCGCAGACGCAAAAAAACCGCCACCCGAATGGGTGACGGTCTCTTTGATCTGATAGTTGCGCTTAGGCCGCGACGAGGCCCTTGCGACGCGAGCGGAGCATGGCGCCGGCGCCGCCAAAGCCCATGATCATCAGGCCCCAGGTCGCGGGTTCCGGCACGGCGGCCGAGATGTTGACAGTGGCGTTCGCGGCGTCGCCGACGAACTCGCCGACGCTCGAGACGTGATACTGCGCCGTCACCGAATACAGGGGGCTGATGGGGCCCGAGTTGAGGAAGTCGTTCGATTGCGTGGTCGCGCTGGTGTAGGACTGCGGACCCGCCAGGACGACGCCATCGAACTTTTGGTTCGTCGCGCTGACCAGGGTGGTCAGGGTGACCGGCAGGGCATTCCGAGAGCCGTTCGCGGTGAGACCGCTAATGAACTTGCCCGTACCCTGGGTCAGGCCGTCGTTCGTGATGTAGATGTCCAGTTGACCGGCGCCGCCAGTAGCAACAGTGTCAATGGAGTTGCTCAGCAGCAGGTCCGGGTAGAGACCAAGCGTGCCAGAACCGGAGAACGTGAACCCGGTGACGCTGCCACCGAAGACGAAGGTCCCCGGCGTGAGTTCGAACAGCGAGCCAGAAATGTCGGTCTTGGTAACGCCGCCGTCCGTGGAGTAGGCGACGAAGATGGCGGCTTGCGAAGACGCAGCCGCTAGCGAGAGAGCTGCGCCGACCGCCGTGGCGGTCATTAGTTTTAAGATACGGTTCACTTCGAGCACCCCTAGGTTAACTTCTTCTTCACCCTAGAGAGCCCTGGAACCCCTGTCACCCGACTTCCCCTGGTAGGCGAGTCGGGAGTTCCTCAAGGGGAACCCTGCGACTTCAACTTGCGACGTTTGCCGCGCCCTCCCTGCAAGGCACCACGAAGAAACGCATGCGTTTCATAGCTTAGCCGTAACACCCGCTGTCTGATAGGACCGGGGCGGCCGGAACCTCAACATATTTTTTTCCTCTTGCGAGACGCCGCTCATGGCGGTGGAGGCGCAATTGCGCCCACATTGGGTCACAACTAGTCGGATCGTTCCGCCAGTCCCCGCAGGTACTTCCCGTACTCGCTCTTGCCCTGGCTGTCGGCCAATCGCATCAGCTCTGCCCGGTCGATCCATCCATGCTCGAAGGCGATCTCCTCCAGGCACCCGATCCTCAGGCCCTGCCGCTGCTCGAATGTCCGGATCAGCTCTCCGGCCTGGATCAGGCTGTCGTGGGTGCCAGCATCTTCCCACGCGAACCCGCGGCCCAACAGTTCCACGTGGAGTTCGCCGGCACGCAGGTAGAGATCATTCAGCGCCGTGATCTCCAGCTCGCCGCGGGCCGAGCGGGTCAGGGTCTTGGCGAGCTCACTGGCGCGGCCGTCGTAGAAGTAGAGCCCGGTGACGGCGTAGTTCGACTTGGGGTTGGCGGGCTTCTCCTCGATGGAGAGCGCACGGTTCTCCGGCGAGAGCTCCACCACCCCGTACCGCTCCGGATCGTGCACTGGGTAGCCGAACACCGTTGCGCCGTCCTTTCGCGCGGCGGCCGAGTTAAGCATCTGCACGAAGTTCTGCCCGAAGAAGATATTGTCCCCAAGGATCATGACGCTGGGCTCGCCGCCCACGAAGTCCTCGCCCAGCAGATAGGCCTCGGCCAGGCCGCCCGGCGTCCGTTGGACCACATACTCGAACCTCACGCCGAAGCGCGAGCCATCGCCCAGCAGGCGCACGAAGCCGGCCTGGTCCTCAGGCGTCGTAATGATCAGGATCTCGCGCACGCCGGCCAGGAACAGCACCGACAGCGGATAGTAGATCATCGGCTTGTCGTAGACCGGGAGCAGCTGCTTGGAGACCGCAATGGTCAGCGGGTGCAGCCGGGTGCCGGAGCCCCCGGCCAGGACGATGCCTCGTCTCATTGTCGCATTCTCACGCCTTCACCAGGCCCAGGCGATCGGAATGGAAGCCGCGTTCGCGGATGCCCTCGATCCAGTCTTGATTGTCCACGTACCAGCGCACCGTCTCTTCCATGCCCAGCTCGAGCGGCCGCGTCGGCGTCCAGCCAAGTTCCTGCTCAAGCTTCGAGGCGTCGATCGAATAGCGGAAGTCATGCCCGGGACGGTCAGCGACGAAGGCGATCTTCTCTGCGTGAGGCGTATTGGCAGGCGCATGCTTGTCCAGCGCCGCACAGAGCATGTGGATGACGTCCAGGTTGCGCTTCGTGGAGTCCCCGCCGATGCAATAGGTCTCACCCAGCCGGCCCTTCTGGAGGACCAGCAGGAGGGCCTCGGCGTGGTCGTCCACGTGCAGCCAGTCGCGCACCTGACGGCCATTGCCATAGACGGGGATGCTCCTGCCCTCTAGCGCCCGGGTTATCACCGTCGGGATCAGCTTCTCGGGAAACTGAAACGGCCCGTAGTTGTTCGCGCAGTTGGTGAGCACCGCCGGCAGGCCGTACGTGCGGGCCCAGGCGCGAACCAGGTGATCGGCGCCGGCCTTGCTCGACGAATAGGGCGAATTGGGATCGTACGGCGTATCCTCAGTGAACTGGCCATCCTCGCCCAGGGCGCCGAAAACTTCGTCCGTCGAGACATGGTGGAACCGGAAGGTCGTTCGCCTGTCGTCCGACAGCCCCATCCAGTGTGCGCGCGCCGCCTCGAGGAGGATGGCTGTGCCCATGACGTTGGTGCGCACGAAGTCGAGCGGCCCCTCGATGGCGCGGTCACTGTGACTCTC
>NZ_CADEGK010000102.1 GCF_902826855.1 uncultured Phenylobacterium sp.
CGTACGGCGTCACCCTCACCTACCGCTTCGAGTAGGGAAATTGGGAGGAGCCGGCTTGGCCGGCTCCTCCTTCTCTTTTTACGAGGCCGCTCGCACCGCCTCGGCGACAGCTGGAAGTTCCGCGTCGCCAATCGTGCGCAAGTCCAACAACACAACGTCCCGCTCGATGCGGCCCAGCACGCCGGTTGCGCCGGTCCGCAGCCGCCGCGCCAGCTCGTCCGCGCTGAAGCGGGCGCTCTCCAGCGCCAGCGCCCGGCTGGCCAACGCCTGCATCGGCATCGCGCCGCCCCCGGCATAGCCCAGCGTCTCCAGAACCCGCGCTTCGAGCGCCGGCACATCCGCGATCATCGCCGCCAGCGCGTCCGCGCGCGCGGCCACGCGCCCCACCGGCTCGGTCAGCATCCGCAGCACCGGGACCCGCCGGGTCGGATCGGCAGGCGGGCGATAGAGACGCAGCGTCGCCGCCAGCGCCGCCAGCGACAGCTTGTCCAGGCGCAGCGCCCGGGCCAGCGGATGGCGCGCCACCGCATCGACCAGGCCACGGCGTCCGGCGACGATCCCCGCCTGTGGCCCGCCCAGCAGCTTGTCGCCACTGAACAGCACCAGATCTACGCCGGCGCGCAGGCTGTCCTGCACCGTCGGCTCGCCCTCGATCCCGTAGGGCGCAAGGTCGACCAGCGCCCCGCCGCCCAGGTCCTCGACCAGCAGCAGGCCGTGGGCATGGGCGAAGTGGGCCAGCGCGTCGACGGCGGGCGCGCTGGTGAATCCGGTCATGCGGAAGTTGCTGGGATGGGTGCGCAGGATCACCCGGGCCTCCGGGTGGTCGCGCAACGCCGTCTCGTAGTCGCGCAGATGGGTGCGGTTGGTCGTGCCCACCTCGACGAGCCTCGATCCACTCTGCGCCACCACATCGGGCACGCGGAACCCGCCGCCGATCTCGACCAGCTCGCCGCGCGAGACGATCACTGGCGCGCCCCCAGCCACCGCGGCCAACGCCAGGAGAACGGCGCCCGCGCAGTTGTTCACCGCCAGCCCGGCCTCGGCGCCCGAGACCTCCGCGATCAGGCCGTCCAGGTGGTCGTGGCGCGAGGCGCGGCGCCCGGTTTCCAGGTCCAGTTCGAGGTTGCCGTAGCCCGCCGCCGCCTGCATCGCCGCGACCGCCTCCGGCGCAAGCGGCGCGCGGCCCAGGTTGGTGTGGATCACCACGCCGGTGGCGTTGATCACCGGGAACAGCGTCTCGCGCGCGCCCTCGGCCAGCCGTCCCTCGGCGGACCGCAGAAGGTCGGCGACCGACGGCGCGGCATGAGGCTCGGACACGAGCTGCGCCCGCGCGTCGGCCAGAACGGCGCGTAGGACGGCGGCCACGGCGGCGGCTCCAAACCGAGCGTTCAGCGGGGCCGCGGCAGGATCCGTGCAGATCGTCCCCACCGCCGGCAAGGCGCGGCGCGGGTCCGGAAGGGTGGGTGCGCGTGCGACGGCGGGTCTCCTTGAGAGGCTCGACTGTACAGAGCCGGGGAGAACGGGAGCAAGCGGATGACGGTCGCGCCGGTTCGACGTAGGGACTCCGGGTGACGGACCCCGCGCCCCTCAGCCTCGTGGTGATCGGCCATGTGAACCATGGCAAGACCGCGCTCGTCCGGGCCCTGACCGGCATCGAGACCGACCGGCTGAAGGAAGAGGTCGCGCGCGGGCTTTCGATCACCCTGGGCTACGCCTGGCGCGAGTATCCCAGCGGGGAGGTCGACTTCATCGACGCGCCCGGACACGAGGACTTCATCCGCGCCATGACCATGGGCGCTACGGGCGCCAGGGCGGCCCTGCTGGTGGTCTCGGCCACCGAAGGGTTCGGCCGCCAGACCCGCGAGCACCTGCGCATCGCGGGGCTCCTGGGGATCCGGGCCGGGGTGGTGGCGGTGACCAAGGCGGACCTGACGCCCGGCGCCGGCGCCGTGGCGGCCTGCGAGCGCATCGCCGCCGAGCTCGAAGGGACGTTCCTCGCCGGAGAGCCGATGGTGCTCTGCTCCGCGGTGACCGGCGCCGGGCTCAGCGAACTCCACGACCACCTGCAGGCCCTGGCGGCGCGCAGCCCGCGCCCCGACCGCCTGCCGGGCGCCTGGCTTCCCCTGGACCGCGTCTTCAGCATCGCAGGCGCGGGCACGGTGGCGACGGGCACGCTGCAGGGCGGTGCGCTGGCCGCCGGCGCGGCGGCGGTGCTCGAGCCATCGGGACGGCCGGTCAGCCTGCGGTCGGTCCAGGTCCACGGCCAGGCCGTCGAAGCCGCTCCGCCCGGCGGCCGGGTCGCCGTGGGGCTGCGCGGCGTCTCGGCCGATGAGGTCCGCGCGGGCGAGGTCCTGTGCGCACCGGGCGCCTACGCCGCCGCCCAGATGGTCGATGTGGAAGTGACCCTGGCGCCCGAGAGCGCCCGCGCGCTCAAGGCCAATGACGAGGTGCGGGTGATGTGGGGCGCGCGACAGGACATCGCCAAGGTCCGTCCGATCGGGACGAGCGCGATCGCGCCCGGCGCACGCGGCCTGGTTCGGCTGCGGTTCGCCGCAACCGTGGTCGCCCATGCCGGCCAGCGCGCCGTCCTGCGCCGCCCCTCGCCCGCGGAGACCATCGGCGGCGTCACCGTGCTGGATCCGGCCCCGCCCCCGCTTCGCGGCCGACTGGAGACGCGCCGTCCGCTGCTGGACGCGGTGGCCGCCCGGGACCTCGAGGCGATCGCCGTCCAGCTGGCTCTGCGTGGCGGCGGCGTCCTCAGCCTCGCCGAGACCGCCCGGCTGTCCCTGCGCACTGCGGACGAGGCCCGTGACCATCTCGCCGCAACGTTCGAGGGCCTTGACGACGACCTCATGGCGACGCGCGCCGCGATCGCTCAGGCCCGCGACGCCTACCTGGCGCGCGTCACCCACGCGCACCGCGAGGCGCCGGCCCGGTCGTGGGTGTCGGTGGGCGCGATCCGTGGCGGCCTGACGCGCATCTCGTCGCGGGATCTCGTCGCCCACGTCGAGCGACGCCTCGCGGCCTCGGGCGAAGACCGCCTGGAGGGCGCGCAGGTGGCTCTCCCCGGCCACGACCCGTTCGCGGCGCTGTCGCCCACCGCCCTGGCGCGCCTCAGCCGCATCGAGCAGGCGTTCCGGGAGGGTGGCGTGACGCCGCCGGACCTCGCCGCCGTGGTCGCGCCTGGCACGGAGGACGGCGACCTGCTCGGCCTCCTGGTCGAGTCCGGCCGGCTGGTGTCTTTGCGCAACGTGGCGCTCCGCCAGACCCTGGCCTTCCACGCAGAGGCGCTGGCCAACGCGGTCACCGCCCTTGCCGCCGCCTTTCCAGCGCCCGCCACGTTCGCCACCGGTGAAGCGCGCGCGGCGCTGGGCACCTCGCGCAAGTTCATCGTCCCGCTCCTGGAGTTCCTCGATGAGCGCGGCGACACGGTCCGCGAGGGCGACGTGCGCCGGATGGTCGAAAACCGCTTCGGGGTTCCACGGAACCCGCTCTAGTGTCGGCGCCGATGGAGGTGACTGGAGTCTGGTGGCTTCCCTGGTCTTCAAAACCAGTGACCCGTCCCAAGGGCGTGTGGTGGTTTCGATTCCCATCCATCTCCGCCATTCGCCCGCAGCCGAAGCGAAGACGAGGACCGTCCGATGACCGCCAAGGCCTTCTCCTTGCCCGACATGACCGGCGAGCCCCGGGCGTTTCCGAGCGCGCGTCCCAGCCTGATCTGCTTCGTCAAGGAGGACTGCGCCACCTGCAACCTGGCGGCGCCCGTGCTCGAGGCGTTTCACCGGGCCTGGGGTGAAGCGGCCGACGTGTGGATGGTCGGGCAAACCGCGGACGGCAACGCCATCCTCAAGGACCGCCACGGCCTGACCTTGCCGATCCTGGACGACAGCGCGCTCAGGACCTCGCTGGCCTGGGACTTCGAGATCGTTCCGGCGGTCTATTGGATCGGCCCCGATGGCGAACCGCCCGCCCCGCTCGAAGGCTTCGTCAAGGCGGAATGGGAGGCCCTGGCCGCGAGGATCGCCGCGGACCTGGCGCTGCCCGCCGCGGCGGTGGCCTGGGCGGACCTGCCCGACTGGCGACCCGGCTGCGGCTCCAAGCACCTGGATCCGGACATCCACGACCGCCTGCTGGCCGAGGCGGAGGGCAGCCCGATCCGGGCGCGGCGGATCGAGGTCGCCGGCGGCGACGACATCGACGAATTCATGTTCGACCAGGGCTTCTCCGACGGGCTGCCGGTGGTGGCGCCGACGCCGGAGCGCGTGCTGCGGATGCTGTCCGGGACGACGCGCGGACCGCAGGACATCGTGGCCATCGTCCCGCCCAGCATGGCGCCCGTGACCGTGGAGAAGATCGCCATCAACGCGGTGATGGCCGGCTGCAGGCCGGAGTACCTGCCGGTGGTGATCGCCGGGGTGGAAGCGGTCTGCACGGACGAGTTCAACATCCATGGCGTCAACGCCACCACTATGGGCGCTTCGCCGGTGCTGGTGGTCAACGGCCCGATCCGCCAGCGCATCGGCATGAACATGAAGCAGGCCGCGCTCGGCAACGGCAACCGCGCCAACGCCACCATCGGCCGCGCGGTGCGGCTCGTGGTCCGCAACGTCGGCGGCGCCCGGCCCGGCGGCACGGACCGCTCGACCATGTCGAACCCGATGAAGTTCACGATGTGCTTCGCCGAATGGGAGGAAGGCTCGCCCTGGGAGCCGCTGCACGTGGAGCGCGGGTTCCAGCGCGAGGATTCGGTCGTCACCGCCTTCGCCATGACCAGCGGCCCGGTGCAGATCGTCGACCAGGACTCCCGCAAGCCCGACCACATCGCCGGCACCCTGGGTCTGGGGCTGGAGGGCGTGTTCCTGTCCAAGATCCACCGGATGCCGGTCGACACCCTGCTGGTCGTCTGCCCCGAGCACGTGAAGACCCTCACCAGCGAGGGCGACTATCCCAAGGCGCGGCTGCGCGACCGGATCCAGGCGGTCACGGCGCGGCCGCTGCGCGAAATGGTGGCCGACGACGTCTCCGCCGCCGGCATCTCGCTGGCCTCGGCGGCCAAGATGACGGAGGCGCAACTGGCTGCGCCGGCCCCCAAGTTCGCCGACACGAAGTTCATCCACATCGTCGTCGCCGGCTCCGAGGCCGGCAAGTTCTCCGCCGCCTTCCATGGCTGGCTCACCGGCGCGGCGGGCTCGGCCGTCGTTTCCAGGAAAATCGAATGCTGATAGCCTTCGCCCACACCTTCGGAGGACGTCGATGACGACAATCCTGGATCCCACTGACGAGCGGGTGCCGGTGGCCCGGCAGATCACACCGCGGGCGGGCAATACGCCCGGCGTGATCGGCCTGCTCGACATCTCCAAGCCGCGGGGCAACGTGCTCCTGGACGAGCTGGAGCGCCTGCTGGCGGTCCGCTTCCCCGAGGCTGAGATCAAGCGCTACGCCAAACCTACCTTCGCCAAGCCCTGTCCGTCGGACCTGCGGCTGAAGATGAAGGCGGAGTGCAAGGTCGTGGTGGAAGGCCTCGCCGATTGAGGATCATGCACGACGTGCAGTCTGCACGACACTGTGTGGTTCGAAATCCAGGGCGTTCCCGCCGTCTCCATCGCCTCCAGCGAGTTCGCTGAGGCCGCCGAAGCCCAGCGCAAGATGCTGGGCATGGACGATGCCCGCTACGTGCTGGTGGACCATCCGATCCAGGACGCGACCGATGACGAGATGCGCGCCAAGGCTCAGGCCGCGTTCGAGGCCGTCGTCCAGGCGGTAACGACTTAGCGAAGGGCGCGGGTGTCGGCGCCGCGTTCTGCGTCGCATCGGAGGCCACTTGACCACCCAACCCTCCTCCATCGAGGAGGAAGGCGTCACGGGTGAGTGCGCTCCTCAGCGCGTGTGATCGAAGATCACGTGCTCGCGCGTGAAGAACAGCCGGGACTTCTCCATCTGGACGAAGCGTCGCTCGTCCTCGACGAGGGCCGCGCTGCCAATGCGCGCCGCTTCGGGATCCGTGGGCGGCTCCGCCGACGGGTCCACCCAGACCTCGGTGATTCCGTCCAGCGGCGGCTCGTAGTTCCGTCCTGCCTGGATACCGGCGTTCACGTCGGGCGCGATGGCGTGGCTCTGCACGTACTTGGCCATCCGCAACGGCCCGGCGAAGCTGGCCACCAGCGGGCCGTGGTCCTTGAGCCAGGTCTCATGGCACTGCGCCTGGGTGAGGTCGTCGCGCTTGGTCAGCAGGTAGGTGGCCTTGAGCGCGTCCGGAGCCGGGCCACGACCGCCGGTGTGGTCGAAGATCAGGTGCTCCTCGGTCAGGAACACCGCGGACTTCTCGAAGTCGATGAACTTGGCCTCGTCCTCGGCGAGGATCCGCCCCGACTCGACCCCCTCCGGCGTCGCGTAGGCGCTCTGGAAGTCCTCCAGCGAGTCCCACCAGACCTCGGTCACCCCGTCGGCTGGCCCCCGCATCCCGCGCACCGCGCGCATGCCCTCGCTGGCCTCATCGTCGACCGGGTGGCTCTGGACGTACTTGCGAAGCTTGAGCGCCTTGGCCTGGGCCGCCACCAGGGGCCCGTGCTGCTTCAGCCAGTAGTCGCGGAACGCCTGGGCCGACATCCCCTCCCGCCGGACAATGACATAGACGAGCTTGATCATCACGCTTCCCTCCGGACGAGCCGCGATTGCGACCGCCGACAGCCCGCGCCGTCAAGGAAAACCGGGCCTTCGGTGACCCAAGGGCGCCCGGCGTCGGGCGCAATATGGCGGCAGAACACGAATGGAGTCCCCGCCCATGTCCCGCATGCCCCTGGTCGAACCCGAAGCCCTGCCGCCGTACCTGAAGGCGATCCATGACGCGGCGCCGGAAGAGAATTGGATCGGCCGCAACTTCGCCCGCGTCTTCGCGCCCAACGAGGCGCTGGTCCAGGCCTACCAGGGCTTCTACCAACCCTGGCACGTCGGCGGCGCGGGCGTGCTGGAGCCGCGCCTGAAGGAGCTGGTGCGCCTGCGCATCGCCACGCTGAATGGCTGCGTGCTCTGCAAGACGGTCCGCATGGCCCCGGAGGTGGTGGCCGAGGATGAGGCCGCCTCGGGCGTGGACAACGCCGACGCCGCGGGCTTCACGCCGCGCGAGCGCGCCGCCATCCACTTCGCGGAAAAGATGGCGCTGGATCACCACAACATCGGCGACGCCGATGTCGCCATCATGCGCAGCCACTTCACCGACGCCGAATTCCTGGAACTCGCCATGATGACCGGCCAGTACATCGGCTTCGGCCGGGTCCTGGCGATGCTCCAGTTGGAAATCGCCAGCTGCCCCATCTGACGGGCGACGGGCGGGCGACGGGTCCCCGGAATCCGCCTCGTCGCGATTGTTGGAACACGTTATAAGCGGCGCAAATCAGCTACCGCCGTTGTGCGTAAGGCTGGAGCGGGCGCACGCCCCGGCTCGATCGTGGCCGGTTTCGCGTGATCAGCCGGAACCGGGGAGAGAGATCATGTCGAGGACGAAGGCTTTCACCGTGGGGGCCACGATCGCGGCCGTGGTCTTCTCTGCGGGACCGGTGTGGCCGCAGGCGCCGGCGCGGCCGGAGATACCGCAGTTTCCGCCAGGACCCGGCTTCGCCGGGGCCGCCGGCTCGGCCGCGGAACTCGCGCGGATCACGGCCCTGTGCGGGCCCAACCGCAACTCCCGCGACGGCTATGCGCCGGCGCCGGCCTTCCCCGGCCAGACCCGCGCACCGATCGTCAAGGGGACCCAGGGCTATGCGGTCGAGAGCGTCGCCAAGATCGACCGCCCGTGGAGCATGGCGTTCCTGCCAAGCGGCAGGATGCTGGTCAGCTTCCGCAACGGGGGCCTGCGCACCGTCGAAATGTCGGGCGCGGTTTCGGACCCGCTGACCGGCGCGCCGCAGATCAACAACCCACGGCTCGGCTCCGGGATGTACGCCGTGATCCTGGATCGGAATTTCGCCAAGAACCGCACCCTCTATCTCGCTTATCACACCCGCGCCGAGGGAGACGCCCAGGCCATGGGCCGCGTCGCCAGCGCCAGGCTGTCGGCTGACGACAAGAGCCTGACCGACCTCAAGGTGCTGCGGGAAGGCGCCGACATGCAGCCGCGAGCGATCGTGCAGGGCCGCGACGGCAAGCTCTACATCCTGTCCGCCGCCCTGGCGGACGCCTCGCCGGCCGCCCAGGACCTGAAGAGCCAGCAGGGCAAGGTGCTCCGCATCAACGTCGACGGATCCGTGCCGAAGGACAATCCTTACGTGAACGACGCGAACGCCAATCCCGCCGTCTGGGCGCGAGGCTTCCGCGACATCCACTCGGCGACGCTCCATCCCAAGACCGGCGAGCTGTGGGCCGTCGAGAACGTGCCCATGGGCGGCGACGAACTCGACGTGATGCGCAAGGGCAAGAACTACGGCTTCGCGACCATCGCCTACGGCCGGCAGAATTCCGGGGCCTGGATCAACGGCGGCAAGACCGCCGAGGCCGGCATGGAACAGCCTCTGTACTACTGGAATCCGTCGATCGCGCCGGCCGGGATGATGTTCTATTCCGGCTCGCGGTTCCCCGGCTGGAAGAACAACCTGTTCGTCGGCGGCCTGTCGGGCATGCAGATCGCGCGCCTGATCCTCGACGGCGAAAAGGTGGTTGGCGAAGAGAAGCTGTTGATGGACCGCTGTCAGCGCTTCAGGGGCATCGAGCAGGGTCCGGACGGCAACATCTACCTCCTGACCGACCAGATGCCGCCTGCGCAGAACGAGATCCTGCGCCTCGTACCGGCCCCCGTCGCGCCGCCGCCCCGGCAACCCGCCGGCGCGGCGACCAGCAACGTGAGCGCGCCGGCGGCGGCCGCAAAGCCGCCGGAGGTGAGCCTGGGGGCGACGGCTTACATGCGCGTCTGTGCGGCCTGCCACGGCCCGACCGGCGGCGGCGTGTCGGGACCGGCTATCGCAGCGCGCACCGACGCGGCGGTCATCGCCGACGTCATCCGCAACGGTCAGGGCCAGATGCCGGCGCTGGGCAGCCTGCTCACGGCCCCTGAGATCGACGCGATCACGGCGCACATCGCCCAGCTGGGCCACTAGTCTAGCGGAAGCACATTCGCGGCTGGCGCAGCGCACCGGCCGCGGCTCCAAGCCGCCGGCTACGGACCAGGCGCGAAGGGCGGCCCGCGGATATCGCGGGCGGCCGCGAATGTGCTCGCAAGGCGGCCCATCGCGTAGTCGAGGCCGAACTTGCGCCCCGCAGCTGCCTCTGGGAAACGCCATGACCCTATCCGACGTCGAACCAACTTCGCCGTGGATCGTTGGCCCGCCATGGGCCCCACAGCACCCCCGCTCTATTCTCCGGCCGCGCGAACAGCGGCGCTGGCGTCCCTTCTCCGTGAGCTTAAAGGCCTGGGCTATCGCTTCATCCCGCCCAGTCCGACTGTGCACGCTCGGGTCGTTGCAGGACCGGATCGGCAGTCGGCCGCCGACCTGAGGGACATCTTCGGTTGGTCATTGCCGTTCCAGCCGGATACGGCGCCGGCCCCGGTGCCGCGGGCGCTGCAGGACGGCGGCGCGGTTGAGCCGGCGCAATGTGGCGCGCTCCGCGCAACCGTTCGGGTGTCCAGTCTCGCTGAGGACCTCTTCCTGCACTCGGCTTACCCGCCGAACGATCCGAACGCCGTGTTCTTCGGGCCGGACACCTACAGGTTCGCCCGTTTCCTGCGCCAAGTCGTCGGCGGAGCTGCAATTCGGACTTCCGTCGACGTCGGCACGGGCACAGCGGCTGGCGCGAACACCCTCGCCCGCGCCTGCGCGCCCGAACGGGTGATCGCCACGGACGTCAACGCCACGGCGCTTCACCTGGCGCGCGCCAACCTGGCCGCGGCCGGGATCGACGCCGAACTCCGCTGCAGTCGCGACCTCGATGCGCTCGGGGAACCGGTGGATTTGATCGTCGCCAATCCACCCTTCATCGCGGGCACAGGAGATCGGGTCTACCGCGACGGCGGCGGCCTGCACGACACACGCCGGTCCCTGGATTGGGCGCTGGCGGGCGCGGACCGCCTGGCGCCCGGCGGGCGGTTCCTCCTCTATACGGGAAGTGCGATCGTGGCGGGACGGGACCGGCTCCGGGAAGCCCTCGAGGGGACGCTCGAGCGTCGCCGCTTCACCCTGGCCTACGAGGAAATCGACCCCGACATCTTCGGGGAGCAGCTTTGCGAAGAGGCCTATCGCGACGTCGAGCGCATCGCGACGATCGGCGCCGTCATCACCGGCGCTAGAAAGACGACCTTGGCGCCAAAGTAAGCATCTGTAGCCAGGGCCCCAACGTGCTCCCCCTTCTGCAGCGCCTCGCGCCACGAGTAATCAAGTCCGGAGCCCTCGCCATGGGCGTCCTTCCTGGGCGAGGCTCAGTAACGCCCGCTGCTTGTTCGCTGAATGCGCCGAGGCGGCGGCGGCTTCAGCCGAAACTCGAATGTTCCGGCGAGGCTCCGGAACGGCCCCGCTCGATTTGGTGCGGACCTGTTTGTCCGACTGCACTTGGCGGCTTCGGGCCAAGTCCGCCCTCACCTGAACCGTTCGCCGGATCGCCCCACCTCGGCGGCCACGCCCGAGCCGAGGGCGGGAGGGGCAGCAGTCGTAGGCAGCCGTCACGCCCCACCCTCAACCAGAGCATTCCGTCGCCGATCATCGTCTGGAGCAACATGGCCAGGGTTATCCCACTAGGTCTCGAAGCAATGACCTCGCTTCCCGCACATCATAGGTCTCAACGCCGGCCGTCACCGCGCGGCCTCGATCGAGGCGGCGTCGGTGGCGTCGAACCGGACGGCCGCCGCTGGCGGAGCCGATCTCCTGCGCGGCCGCCTCGGCGACGTCCAGGTCGCGATCGGCCAGGACGACGTCCCGCGCCCTCCCGCGCTATGACCTCCGCGGTCGGGCGCCCGATTCCCCGCGCCGCGCCGGTAATCACCGTGACCTTGCCCGCCACCTCGGCATTCGACGTCACCCTTCCAACACTGCGCTCTCGCGCGCCTCCTCCAGCATGCATACTCGGCGGGACCGCCAGCGCCGAGCGGTCCGTTGCAGGACCGGGATACGACCAACATCGCCCAGGGAGGCGCGGCCGCGGACGAACCCGCCGCTCACCAGAGCCGCGAGTCCCGTCGCCGACGCCGGCGACGTGTGATCGCGGGGGTGCGTGAAGATCCGCTGCAGTCACCGACACCATCAATTGGAAGCGATCCGTCGCGGGCGCCAACGCCCTCCTCTCCACCCGTCCTGACGTCGGGCTGGTCCGCACTGCGGCCCTGTAAGCATGGAGCGTTGTCGACGGCTTGGCGCGATGTCTTCCGGGCGGATTTTGTCCACGGTCAATGCGGCCATCCTCGCGAGAGGCCTTCCTCCGAGCCGGTCTGACGTCGGGCCTCTTGGAAGAGTCCCATGTCCAGCTTCATACCGTCCGCCCCTGAGATCCTGGTCAACACGGCGACCGCCGGTTCGCAGTCGCCGAGCTATGTGACCGCCCTCACCGGCGGTGCGACCGTTGCCGCCTGGCTGGACGCCGGCTCGGGCGCCTTGATCGGCAAATTCCGCCTGTTCGCCGCCGACGGCGCGGCGGCGTCCGCGGAAATCAACATCGGACCGGCCTACGCCGTCCAGACCGCTGCCCTCACGAACGGCGGCTTCGCCATCGTCTGGATCGAGACCACGGCGGGCGAGTCGACCGTGCATTCGCAGCTCTATGACGCCGCCGGCGCCGTGGCCGGCCCGCGGGTCGACCTGGGCGCCTACGCGGAGGCCGGCCCCGTGCGCGGAGAGCATCCGCTGGGCCTGCATGCGGTCGGGCTGTCGGATGGCGGGTTCGCGGCGGCCTGGAGCGTCCAGACGAGCGACCTGATGGGGTTCCACGGCGTCGCCACCGTGCTGGCGCTCGCCGGCGCCGACGGCGCCGTGGAGGCGACCTACGCCCAACAGGTCGGCACGGCGAGCAAAACGGTCGTCCTCTATGACCCGGCCGTGAACCTCCTGGAGCTTCCGGACGCCAAGCTGATGCTCACCTGGGGCCTGAGCGCCTCCGCCGGGGGCGGCCTTGGCGGCCAGCATGCGCGGCTGTTCGACCTGTCCGGCGCCGCCGTGAGCAGCGATCTGCAGCTGGATTCGCCGATCCCCAGCGATGGAGGTCCTGTCATCGACAGTTCCGCCGGCATCTCGACCGCGCTCATGCCCGACGGCCGGGTGGCCTTCGCCTGGGTCGCCTTCGGCAAGGCGTGGGTTTCGCTCTATCCCAGCGCGAACCTGGGCATGGGCAACCTGACCGGTCGTACGTCGCCCCAGCAGGTGGGGGAGCTCGACGGCCCGGGTGCGCCGCAGGTGCTGGCGCTGACGGGCGGCGGGTTCCTCGTCGCCTGGAGCGGCGGCGGCGAAGGCGGAACCGATCCGCTGGCCCGAATCTTCACGGCCGACGGTCTGCCCGAAGGCCCCGCCTTCCGGCTGGGCGACGTTGCGGCCGGTCTGCAGGACAGCGTCCTGGTCGCTCCGCGCGCAAACGGCGGCCTCCTGGCCATATGGCGGGACGACAGCCACCTCGCTGCGCCCGGCCAGCAGGCGGACGACAGCGGCACGGCCGTGAAGGCGCAGGTGCTGGCCCCCGATCCGATCCATCACCTGACCGGCGGCGAGGGCGCCGACTCTCTGGCCGGCGGCCCCGGAGAGGACTGGCTGATGGGCCTCGGCGGGGCGGACACCCTCTGGGGCGGGCCCGACGCCGACAAGTTCATCCTGACCGAGGGCGGTGGCCAGGACCGCATCCTCGACTTCCAGTCCGGCGTCGACCTCCTGCTGATGCTCGACGGCCAGGGACGCATTCCCACCTTGGGTCTCCTGAGCCTCAACCCCGCGACGCACGAGCTCAGCTGGGATGCGGACGGCAACGCCGGATCGGCGCCCGCCGAGGCCATCGCGACACTGGCGGGGGTTGTCCACCTCGGTCGCAGCGACCTCGCGGCGGGGTTCCAACCGCGCGCCGTGCGCATCCTGCAGCTGGACGGCGGCTACGAGCGCACCGTCTTCGACTGGGGGACCGAGGCCTTCGACACGGCGGTCGGTCGGTTCACCGCGACGGGCGTCCTGCGATCCTACACGACCAACCTGGACGACGGATCGCAGTGGACCACGTGGCTCGACCATGCGGCGAGCCAACCCTGGGCGAGCCGCACGGCGGACTACGACGCGTCCGGGGCGATGGTCGACTACGGGGTCACCTACGACGACGGGCGCAGGGTGGTGTTTACGTTCGATCCCCGCAGCCAGGAGATCTGGCAACGGATAGTGGAAGAGACCGATGCGGCCGGACGGCTCACGGCGCGCGCTGCGGTCTACGACGATGGCTCCCGGTATGAGGCGGTCTTCGACGCGGCAGGCGATAAGCCCTGGGCCTCCATCGTCGACACCTATGACGCCTCGGCCGCCTGCTGGGCCACAGGACCTTCTTCGACGATGGCTCGGTGACCGGATGACGGGCCCAGGCCAGCCGTCAGCGCACGCTCTCGCGCCGCGCCGCCGCGCCTCCTCTTAGAAGCCCGCCTCGACCATGGGCGGATTGTAGTTGGCGACCAGATCTTCGTGCTCAGCGGTCCGCACGGCTCTCGCCACATTCAGGCGAGTGAACGCGTGCGTCGCGCCGCTTTCAGACACATTTCCCCACGCGTGCCGCGCCCGCGAGAGATCATTCGTCGCTCCCACGAGCAGAACCGTGAAACCCTCCGCCCCAGCCTTCAGGAACACGTAGTTGCCGGCGATCGGCAGATGCGGCGCAGCCTCGGGCCAGAGCCGAAAGCGGTACAAGGCGCCAGAGGCGCCGTTCAGATCCACGAAATCATTCATCGACCCGTTAGGACGGCCGATTCGCTGGCAAAATTCGGGCCGCCAGCGGCCCGACAATGCTCTCGGTGCGTTCTCGTTGTAGCTTTGGACCTTACCCTACGATGAAACCGGTGGACCGTTTTCTGCGGCGTCAGACACACCTCTCGCGGAGGTCCGCTGCGCTGGGTCGCGTTTTCAACGTCACCCGCGAGACCTGGTCTCTGAGCGATGATCCTCAGCGGGTGGCGCCCGCCACGGACGTCGTCGTCAGCGGTCGAACGGCCTCGGATGCGGCCGACCTCGCGCGAGCGGCGGCGCGCGCCCTCCCCCGGCACGGATTCCATAAGCCATCCGCGGCCTGGTGGGGGGCAGATGAAGCGCTTTTCCACCGCTTCGTGGTTCATGCGGGACCGCGAAAGATGGGAGGTGCGATCGTGCTGGTGTCCAGCCTTGCTGGGCTAGTGGCCCTGGGGATTTGGGGACAGCGGCGGCGAAGACGGGCGTCGCCTACATGATCGCGCCGGGAACCCGGCACGACTCGCGATCGCCCGAACCGCCGGCGAAGGCGGGGCCTGAAGTCGCCGTCGCGGCCGTGGGCCAAAGCCAACCTCCGTCGGCCCCGGCGCCAGACGCGTCACGCGGCGGGTCGACCGAACTTGGGCCCCGGGTGTCGACGGGCTCTCCTTCAGCCGCGCGGCTTGAGGATTTCGTCCAACCGCCGCCTCGCGCCCGGCACCGGCTCGAGATGCGGGTAACGGTGCCCGCCCCGGTATGACACGACGACTTGGCGCGCCCGCTGCCCATGCTGCACGAGCAGCGTCACGGCGCCGGACCCCTCTGTCTCGCCGACCGCCTGCGTGAGGGCCTGCAAGCTGAAGGCGCGGCCATTCACCGCCACCAGCTTGTCGCCGGCGACCAGTTCGACGGCATAGGCCGGGCTGTCCCAGATCACTTCTTGCAGCGAACCGTCCGACGACACCGTCAGACCCACGGAGAACCTCAGGTTCACGAGGTCCGCGGCGGCATCCTCCAGGGCGGCGAAGTCGCTCGGGCTGTCGCGATAGACCAGGCGATAGCCGCCACGCTCCAAGCCGTCCAAAGGCGCGCCGACCTCGCGCGCCTCGAGCCTTCTGTTGAAAAAGCCGGCCCAGTCGTGCGGCGCGACGGCGTCCAACACCGCCACAACATCTTCGAACCCGTAGGTGAGCGTGGGCGCCTTGCCGTCGGAGACGCCGAAGAACGCCCGGGCGACGTCATCCAGCGAGCGCGCCTCGGCGGTCAGCTCGCGGATCAGTGTGTCGGCGTCCAGCCAGACCAGCTGTCCCTCGGCGTAGTAGTCCTCGCTCCGCTGCCAGCTGGGCCAAGGCAGGGGTTGCCGGCGCACGATAATCGGGTCCCGCGTCGTGTCGCTCAGGGGCCGCCAGCATCCGCCCGGACGATTGTTGTAGATCGCCGCCGTTCGCGCCAGGGCGTCCAGTTCTTGCTGCGGCGTCTACAGGCCGGATCGGACGGCCAGGACCTCGCCCCAGTACTGGGTCATGCCCTCGTAGACCCACATCAGGCTGTTGCGGATCGGCCGGTCGAAGCTCGGGGTCCAGGAGTCCGCCCCCCGGCGGAACTTGCCGTTCCAGGCGTGCCCGTATTCGTGAGCGAAGACGTCCCGCGACGCGGCATTGGCGTCCCAGGCGGTGAAATAGCGGCTCGGCGCGACGATCTCGCACGAGCCGTGGTGCTCGACACCGCCACCCCCAAGCTCCTCGCTCAGCGCCACGAGGATTTCGAACCGATCGAACGGCCGCGCGCCCATCAGGGCGTCCATCTCCCGCACCAGGGCTCGATGTGGTTCGATCTGGGCTTCGGTCGCCTGCGCCTGCTCGGGAAAATCCGCCGCCAGGTTGAGCCAGACCCCGCCCGCGCCATCCAGGTCGATGCGCCGGAAGTGGCGCCCAGCCAGCAGCGGCGAGTCGACCACCACATCCAGCGAGGTGGTCTTGAACGTCGTCTGGCTTCCATCGCAGACGTCGGTCTCCAGGGCGCAGGCCCATTGCCAGTCCGACGGCAGCAACACCGAGGCGCGGACCCTGATCCGGCGCGAGAAATAGCCGGCCGGGTAAAGCACCATTGCGCCCCAGCGCAGGGCCAGGATGGCCGGGGTCATGCAGATGTCCCCCTGGCTCGGACTGGTCGGCGACAGGAATTGGAACGTCACCTCCAGGGCCGTAACGTCCGGCGGCGTCACCAGGTGAAAGGCATGCACCCTGACCGGGTCGCGGCGCCAGTCGAGTCGCTCGCCGCCGGCCCAGATCTCCAACCCACCCAGCAGTTCGATGTCGGACGCGGGGGAGCGGCAGCCATTCGGGGTAGAGCAACGTCAGCGGCCCTGCCTCCGCAACCGCTAGGACCTGCCTGACCCGGAAGATGCCCCGGGCAACATCGGTCGCGTCGACGCTGAGGTTCATCTCGCCGGGATAGGGAATGTCGCCCGGCGGCGGGACAATGGCCGGTTCCGGCAGGGGTTGAGGAAGGTTCAGCAACCGTGGCGGTGGGTGGTTCATCATGCGCCAGCGCCCACCTGGGGGTTGCGTTCCAGGGCACAGCAAAAGAGGCGCGTAAGCGCTGCTTATCCCCACCGGCGCGCTCATCCTAAAGAGGACGTCCACACGTCGGGGCTAGGCACGCGAACCGGGCGATTTCCTCACCCCGGATGCTAGGGTTCTCCTAGCAGGTGCGGCACGCGCAGTCGCAGCCATAGGAGCCCCATCGAAACGAGCGGGCGCTAGTTGCGAACGGCGGCCTCGACGCGGTTTCGGACATCGGGCTTCGGCTGGATTGCGGCCGTTCACACGCCCGGGTGCAGCCCCGGCGCTTCCTGGCCGGTGCGCGCGACATATTCCGTGTAGCCGCCGCCGTACTGATGTACGCCTTGCGGTGTCAGCTCCAGCACGCGGTT
>NZ_CADEGK010000103.1 GCF_902826855.1 uncultured Phenylobacterium sp.
GGCGGACCGAACCGGTCGCGCGCCCAGCAGTCGTCGCGAGCGCAGGTCTTGCACTGACGCTGCAGCGCCTCGCGCAGCGCGCCTCGCGCCCGGTGCAGCCGGACCGCGGCATTGTTCGCGGTCAGCTGCTCAAGCTGCGCCACGTCCTTCAAGGGCGTTCCCTCAAGATAGACCTTCCGCAGCAAGGCGCCGTATGCGGCTTTGAGTCTCGGCAGGGTCGCCGTCATGCATTCCGCCGCCGTACGCGTCTCGTCCTCCGCCGAATTGGGGCTTTCGGGCGGTTCCGCGGCGAGGGCTTCGGTCAGGCGGCTTTGCGCGCCGGCCCGGCGATACCGATCGATGACGGTGTGACGCAATGAGGTCGCCACCCAGGCGTCAGGCTTCTCGACCAGGGCGAACGCCGTGGCGCGGCGAATGAGTTTGAGCGCCGCATCCTGCAGGGCATCCTCTGCGTCCGACACGGACGGCAACCGGCTTCGCAGATACCGCAAATGGCGGCTGCGCTCGGTCTGCAGCCTTCGCGCAAGCGCCTCGATGACGTCCGTCGGCTCTGCGCTTTCCGGGTTCCGTTGGTCGCTTTGCGGGTTCGGCGCTGGACCCAGGTGCGCGAGCCCTTGCATCACCCGCGCCCCTGCCAACCGCGAAGCCGGTGCTGCGCGCGGGTGGGCTCGCGGACATATGACGCGGGACCCACGTCGCACGGCCGCGCTGAGTTGATGCTCGCTGAGCTGCCGCTTTCGATGACGATCTCCCACTTCCCTGGCTGCGGCTCTGAGCAAGTCGACAGGCGGGAGAGTCGTCGTTGATGTGGATCAATGCCCTAGGCGTCTGCGCCGCCAGAATGCGGCGATTGGTACTCCGGGACCACCTCAACGTCATGGCGCCCTTTGCTCGAGGCAAGAGTCTTTGGCGCTCCCGGCTCCACGCGCTGATCTGACGTTCCGCCGCATAAGATAATCGGAAAATAGTTATGAATATTCGCTCTACAATCACTCGCGTGGCGCTTGCTTCCTCCGCATCTGCGCTGGCGCTATTGCTGTCCAGTTGTGATGGAACCACGAACACCGCGCCTGCTGCCGATGCGACGACGCCGCAATCTACAGCTGCGGCGCCCCCTGCCGGAGACAAAGACTGTAACGCCCCTGACGTGAGCTGCACGCCGGCGGAGCGCGGTCGCGGCAATGGTGAGGGCATGATGGAGGGCGGCGGACCGGCACAGGGCATGGCGAAGGGCCGTGAAGCACACGATGACGGCGCGAGGATGGGCGGCGTGCCGGAGCGCCGATGACGAGCCGGCGTAGACCGCAGCCTGATGCGGCCCTCGCAGCCAGAGCGGCTCCCTTCCGGGCGCATCCCACGATGTGCGATGCGGATCGCTCAGGCCAGGAAATTGATCCAGCGCAATGTGAGCCGGGTCTGTAGCCCCTAGTTTTTCCGAAGAGCAGTGGAGATTGACGATGAGAACTATGTTCGCGACCATGGTCGCTCTGGGCGTCGTGGCGACGTCGCCGGCGATGGCTCAAGAGCATCAGCGGCATGCCCAGCCCGCGCCCGAAGCTTCCGCGGCTGCGGCCCCGACCGCGCGCGGTGGCTCGAACGCGATGCCCGAGATGTGCAAGAGCATGGGCATGGCCATGGGTATGGGCATGATGGAATCCAAGATGGGCGGCGGGAAGATGGGATCCAAGAAGGGTGGCATGCCCATGGCCGATCCCGCCAAGGCTCACGCGCCCACCGCGCCAGATGGCAAAGCCATGTCCACGGCCCAGATGAAGGAAATGAAAATGACCTGCGGCGAGATGATGGGCAAGGACGGGATGATGCCCATGGCCGGTGCGATGCCCAAGGGTAAGGCGATGCCTAAAGACGCGATGCCCGAGCACAAGTGAGCCCAGCTGGAAGAGGCAACAAAGCCGTTCAACCACGCCGCTCGACGGGCCGCCGCGCCTCGCTGGCTCGCCAGCGAGGTGCCCTCGCGTCTAGTCCATCGACGCCACGTGGCGACAGGCCTCAGTGTAAGTTCGGCACTCCTTTCGCGCGGCCATCACCTGATCCGCCCGAAATCGCTCGCATGACGCCGCGCATGCGTTGCAGACCCGTGCGTAGGTGTCGCACAGCAAAGCGCTGGGGCGAAGACGGTTGTGCCTGCGAAGAGCTGGACGCTAAACGTGGTGCCGCCTCCTCCGCGCCGACCTGGGCCTCGAGCTGAATTTCCCATCTCGACCGCCGTCCCGCGAAAAAGCCAGCACGTTGTCACGGGTCAACGGCGGCGCGGCGGCCGTCATGCTGAGCGCCGTCTTCAAGCCAGCCATCGTTCATAGCGAAGGTCGGAACAAAGGACCGAAGGTTTGCCCAGCGGCCTTGCATGGCTTACGTCGAACCCGCATTGGGAATGGGTGCCCAGGCCTTGGATAAAACGCGGGTTCTCCTGATCGTGGGCGGCGGCATCCCGACTTGCAAGGCAATGGCGCTGACGCGGCTGCTGCGGAAGGCCGGCGTCCGCGTGCGGCCAGTCCTCACCCGCGCCGGCGCCCAGTCCGTGACCCTGCTGTCGCTCTCGGCCCTGGCCGCGGCCAAGGTCTATTCCGACCGCTTCTCCCTGACCGACGAAGCCGAGGTGGACCAGGCCCAAGGGCGACACCCTCCGGCGGGCGCCCGGATCGCCCAGCTGACCTGGGGAAGCTGATATGGCCGAGGAAACGCCGAGAAAGCGCCTGCCGATCCGCTGGATGACCCTCGGCGAGATCGTCGCCGTGACCGCAGTGGTGATCGCAGGCCTCGGCTACTGGGACGCCCATCGCGAGCGCGACCGCGAGGCGACCGACAAGGCCGCCGCCGCCCGTGAGCGCGCCGCCGAGGAACGCGCCGCGGCCAAGAAGCAGACCTTCATCCTGACGGGAACGCCGGAGGACACCGGCTCGCGCCTCCGCCTCGCGCCGGTGAACCCGGAGCAGGTGATTCAGACCCAGACCCTCCTCTTTCCCACCTCGGTCCGCGGAGTGGACGTCCAGACGACCGGCAACCCGCGCCTGGAGCGTCGCTGGTTCCAGAGTGGTCTGAAGAAGGCTCGCGGCAGCATGGCCGACTCCGGCCGCGTGCCGGTGGGCATCCTCACCACCTACATCGAGGCGGGCGAGACCCGCTCGGACCGGTCGATCTACCAGCTGGGCTACAGCCTGCACGAGCGCACGCTGCGGCCCGACGAGTTGGAGTTGGAGGGCCTGTCGCTAGCAATGCGCGCCGCGCCCGGCGACCTGCAACTCGCGGTCGACGCGCTGTGGGAGCGCGGCGCCAAATAGTGTCCGTCTTCCGAAAGACGGCTGCTTTCGAGGGTTCTGGGGCAGAAACGGTCAAGGCCTGCGGGGATGTTGGCGGCGGACCTGGTCCAGCGGAAGGGCTTGGGCCCGGCGTTCGTCTCGATGTAGGCGCCCGACGACTGAGCCGGCGGCCACGTCGAGGGCGGCGAACAGCGACAGCGTGCCATGACGCAGTCGTGGCTGCGCCGCTCCGCCTGGCCGGGCCGCATCGGCAGCAGCGGCTGGGTACGGTCGAGCGCCTGGATCTGGGACTTCTCGTCGACGCAGACCACCACCGTGCGATCCGGCGGGTCCAGGTAGAGGCCGACGATATCGCGCGCCTTCTTCACGAACAGCGGATCGGTGGAAAGCTTGAAGGTCTCGCTACTGTGGGGCTGCAGCCCGAACGCCGTCCATGGAACGCAGGCTTCGGTGCGTGGCGCTGGCTCGCCAGCGAGGCCCCCCGCGCCTAATGCATCGACGCCATGTGGCGACAGGCCTCAGCGCAAGTTCGGCACTCCTTCGCGCATTTCGCCATCACCTGATCCGCTGGAAATCGCTCACATGATGTGGCACAGGCGTCGCAGATTCGCGCGCAGGCATCGCACAGCATCATGTGCTGCGGCGAGTGACGCAACATGGAGTGGGCCGTCGTAAGGCACAGCTCCGCGCAGTCCAAAAGTGTCGCCACATGAGACGCTGGGACGTTGCGATCAGCTTTTTCGATGATGTGTTGCGCGGTCTGCAGGCAACTCCTGTGCGAGGTCATGCAGAGAGCAATGCAGTCTTCCATCGGCATCGAGCCCTGCGCCATGACTGGCGGGGCCTGAACAAATCCCGCCAATGCAACAACGCCTATCAGGTCTCGTCGGGCCAACATTTTGAGTCTCCCATGATGCTCGTGAAAGTCGATCCCTTAGGCGGTCGCAGCGCCTGGCGCGACCGGCCGCTGCCGGGTTGGAAAACCTGAGGGGCGGGCGTTCACTCCGCAGCATCCTTGGTCGCATCCGATAGACGCCTTTGCAGGACGGCGCCGTACCAGATGAAGTCGAGGTGTGGCAGCGGCGACCCCGGCGCATCGCCCGGCTGAACGACGTAGACGGCGTCACAACCCCGTTCGCGCGCGGTTTCGGAAAGCGCAGCGGCGAGCGCCTCGTGCACCTGCCCGGGCGCGGCCGGTTCCACCGCCACGAGTGGACCGCTCCAAAGGATGAGTTCGGAGCCAAGGTTTGGTCGGATCCACCAGGCCGCCGGCCCGAAGATGACCTGGCTTGGTGAGGCGGCAGCCAATAGGCCGCAATTGCCGCAACGGCAGTGGAACGCAACATAGCTACGCCAGTCCGCGAGGCTCAGTCGTGGGTTGATCAGCCGGGCGACCGGATAGGCGCGCTCAATGTCAGCCGACTTAAGCTCGGAAACCACGAACATTCCGCAACGAAAGCAGGTCCCGGCCATTACGCTCATTGACCTCTGTCAATTTCTACGAGGACTTTGTCCTAGCGGGGGCCACCAAACGCTGCGCAGCGGGGTTGCGCGCACGATGACGACCGCTGAGCCTCCCGAATCCACATTCCTCCACGCTCCGTCGGCGGCGCTACGTCCGCCGCTGCGGGCCGAGGCTAAGGCCAGCCATGGCTCGCCGCCGTACTCGGACCTGCAAGCGCTCGCGGCAGAGGTGCGAATCCGCGCGTACGCGACGGGTGAAACCCTGCAGCGCGACGGCGACGACGCTATGCACGTCATGAACATCCGGACCGGTTCGGTGAAGGTCTACAAGCAGCTGGCTGACGGAAGGCGGGCCGTGGTGGGCTTCCTGTTTGCGGGCGACTTCTTCGGCCTGGCGGCTCTGGAGGTGTACAGCTCCGGCGTGGAAGCGCTCGAACCCGTGCAGGCTTGGCGCTTCCCTCGCGCCGCGTTTCGTCAGCTTGTGGCCGAGCGGCCGCGGTTGGAGGCCGCGCTGCTCCGACGGGTCGCCCGCGACCTCGAGTCCGCGCAGGAACAGATGCTCCTGCTCAGCCGCAAGACCGCGATGGAGCGTCTGACGACCTTCATTCTTCAACTGGCCCTGAGAGAACCCGAAGACGCAGCTGGCCACGCCCAGGTTCATTTCCAGATGACTCGAGCCGACATGGCGGACTACCTCGGTCTGACCACAGAGACAGTCAGCCGCTGTTTCACCAGACTGCGCGGGTCTGGTTTGATCCGCCTGGAGCAGCCGACCTCTGTTGTGGTGCTGCACCCGCGGAGGTTGCGGGACGTCGCAGCGGGTGCCGCGTTGATCTCCTACGCCATGCCGGGTCAGCTCGAAACGTTGAGCCGGCTTGAGAGGCGGGAGCGGGGGGCGGCAGGTGACTCGAACCAATGGCCGGGGGCGCATGTTCGCGTCGTCCACGAATTCAGGGCGGGTCACGGAAGCGATCCTTAAGGGCGCCGGCCGTTCCAGTGTCGTTGGCCATTCGGCGGCGTAGAGGCCTAATCCCCGAACACGCGGCCTGCCAGATTGTAGCAGTGAGCGATGATCGCGCCGAAGATCCCGCCGACGAGGAAGGCGCACAGGCTACCGATACCAAGAGCCGGCGCCGAGGCCACCGGCTGGCTGGTCATCTGGGCTATGAATAGACCCAGGTAGGCGTCGGCCCCAGAAAGACCTACCGCGGCCCATAACCAGCCCAGTAGGAACACCCACAACGACGCGAACGCGCCGGTGCTGGCGGCGCGGACGATGCGGAGTCGGCTGACGGGACGAGTCACTGCCGTCGCATCGGGATGGCCGGTGCTGGGCATTTCCTTGACCTGCATGGTCGGTTCTCTCGCCAATCCTGCGGGTCGGCGACGATCGTCGATCCGGCTGGCGAAAGATCAGACGTTCATCCTCCCGGATGCTTACATGAAAGCTGTGGTTCAATGGCCGCCATAGGAATGTTGCGGCGGCGGTTGAGGAGCGCCCAACCCCATCATGTGTTTTTCCGCCACCGCGAGTTTCTCAGCCGGAGCCGCGCTCCTGGTCATCGGCACGGTGACGGCGCGGCGCGCCCAGCGCCCGAGGAAACTGCCCTTTGCACTAATCCCGGTGCTGTTCGGCGTTCCGCAGTTGATCGAGGGGGCTCTCTGGCTGTCAGTCCCCTCCAGCGCTGACATCATCTAACGCGAGGTGTCGATGACGCTGTTGTCGTCAGCGGATCCGCTTAGCCTGGCGCGAGGAAGCTGAACGCGTTGTAGGCGATCGCCGTAAGAGCCCCGATCAGTGCGCCCACCAGCAGGGATGCCCCCAACCCGGTCCAGAGGGCCGTGAATGACCCGTCGGAAGCCGTGGTGAAGAGCCCGATATAGGTATGTGCGCCGTTCACGCTGAGGGCGGCGCCGAGCCAGCACAAGATAAAGACAAGTCCAGCGACGGTGGCGCCGGTCGCCGCGGACCGAAACACGCCGACGCCTGTGTTGATTGAATCGTCTCTATTGATCGCGGCCATGGTGTTCACCTGGTGCACCTGATTCCAGGCGAGGATGCCCTCAGCCTGCGGAATATCGTTGATTCAGATCAAGACCGATCAAGTCTCAAGCGCCAGGCTGGGTCATTTTCGGCTTAGCTCGACCATATCTTGCTTGGCGGCGCTTCCGCTCATGACCGTCGCCTGGGCGAAATGGTCATCTAGAACCGCGTCGATCCTGACGGCGCCAACATCGTCGCGCCGCAAGATGGGCGGCGCTCCCTTGGACACGCCAGCCACCCGCGTGAATCGCACCACGGAGAGGACCTGACCGGGCTTTGCGCCGTCAGCGCGGCCGACACAGAGCGTGACGACCTGGCCGTCAACGTCCACAATCTGACCTCGCATGATGTACCCGTGCCAGACCCCTTGCGCGCCGGCCGGCCCTGTGCCGGCCGCCAGCGCCAGCAGCATTGCAACACCAAGCACTCGCCTGCTCGTTCTCAGCATGTCAGATTTCTCCGCTCCAGCTTCAGTACGCAACGGAGCCGAGGGCGCGCGTTGATCCAGGTCAACCGGCCCCCGCGACTCGGTTAGTAGGGTCCCGCTTAGCGCGAGCGCGGAAGCAGGTTCCTTTGGCGAAGGCGGCCGCATCTGCGGCTCCGGATCCGTCCCGTGCAGGAAAGGCACTCCCTATGGTCGAACGCCCTGATGGCGGATGGGAGCCCCCGGCGGGCGAAACAGGGACCGAGGTCCCGGGCAGACCCCGTTCGTGATCACTCAGGCTCTGCGACAGATGCGAAGGTTCCTGGTCGCCGTCCTGTGCCCGCTCGCGGGCCTGGCGACGTCACCTGCGCTTGCACAGAGCGCAGCCGATCACGCGGCGCATCATCCCGGCGGCGCGCCCCCGGCCTCCGCGGTCGGGCCAGCCGCCAGGGCGGCGACCGTCGCGCCAAAGGCCATGCCGACCGCCCCCGGGGCGGGCGGGATGATGGACATGATGGCTCCCTCGGCTCCGGCCCCCGGCGCGATGCCGGCGACGGCCGGCTGCTGCGGGGCGCCCGGTCAGAAGCCCTTCTATCCGTCGCTGATGGACCTGCCGGCGCTAACGCCGCAAGCCCGAAAGCTGGTCAGCGACGAAGCCCATGCGCGTCTGGGGTCCGGCGCTCAGTTGATAAGCACGGGTCAGGTCGATCTTCATCACGCCTTGTCGGCCAGCGACCTGGCTGCGGCGCAGATCGCGATGTCGACTGTGCGCGAAGGCCTGTCGTTGGCCGGGAGCGGCGCCGGCGCCCTGCAGGCCCTGAACAACGACCAGCCGCCAAGCCGGATCGCGACGACCTGGTTCACGCGCGAAGCCGGGATCGGCGATCGCCGCGAGATGGTGATGGATGGCGGCTTTCGCGACCTGTCCTGGTTTCACCTCCTGGCCATGATCGCGCTTGGCGTCGCGCTGGTGGCGGCCCTCGCCCTGCATGTGGCGCGATTGCGCCGCATCAGCGGGCTCGTTCAGCGGCTCACGCCGGTCAAGGATGGGGGCGCTCCAGCCACGCCAGCCGATAGGCCGGGAGCCGCTACACCAGGCACACCAGCCGCCGCCCCCGCTCCCGGCGCCAAGGAGCCCGTCAAAAGACCTTGGGCCGGGGTGCTGCGGATCAAGGCGATCTTCGACGAGACGCCCACCGTCAAGACCTTCCGGCTCATGGAGCCGAACCTCGGTGAGATTCCGTTCACCTTCCTGCCAGGACAGTATGCGACGCTGACCTCCGAGATCGATGGCCAGAAGGTGCGCCGATCCTACACGATCTCGTCCTCGCCAACCCAGCGCGACTACGTCGAGCTGACGGTCAAGCGTGAGCAGTTCGGGCTGGAGTCACGTCACCTGCACGATCACGCGGCCACCGGCGACCTGCTGGAGGTGACCGCGCCCTCCGGGAACTTCTTCTTCACCGGCAAGGAGGCGAAAGGCATCGTGCTGATCGCAGGCGGTGTCGGCGTCACGCCGATGATGAGCGTGTTGCGCAGCCTCACCGACCGCTCGTACGCGCACGACATCCACTTCCTCTACGCTGCCAAGACCCCCTCCGAGCTGATCTTCCGGGAAGAGTGCGCCTACCTCGCGCGCCGCCACCCGAAGCTCCAGGTCGTCTCCATCGTTTCCGACGCCGACGGGCAGGACTGGACCGGGCCGGTCGGGTTCATGACGGCGGAGTTCATCGCCGCCTCGGTTGACGATATCGCCGACCACCGGATCCACCTCTGCGGCCCGCTTCCCATGATGAAGGCAGTCAAATCCGCGCTTGAGACGTTGAAGGTGCCGCCTGAACAGGTGAAGACCGAGGACTTCGCGCCGCCAAAGGGTGGACCCGTTCTGGACCCGGAGCCCAACGCGCCGGAGGTCAATGCGCCGGAGCAGGGCGGCGAGCCGAAGCCTACCGGCGGCGAGCCCGCGGCCGGGCCCTCGGCCCAGTCGAGCGTCAAGTTCTCGAAGTCCGACAAGTCGGCACCGCTTTTGCCGGATCAGTCCGTGCTCGAGGCGGCCGAAGCCATCGGCGTCGTTATCGATTTCGAATGCCGGGTCGGAACCTGCGGACGCTGCAAGGTGCCGCTTAGCGAGGGCGTCGTCACCATGGAGGTGGAGGACGCGCTTTCGGCCGAGGAGAAGTCGGGCGGCGTAATCCTGGCTTGCCAGGCCAAGTCCGTCGGCGATCTCGTCGTGGACGCCTGAGATGACGGAAGCTGAGAAAGTCACCGTCGGGGGGCTCCTGAGCGCCCTGGTGCTGATCGTGCCCGCGTTCCTGTTTCACGTCGCTCCTGGGTTCCCCGGCAGCCTGGTGGGGAGCCTGTTCGGCATCGCGGCCGCTGCGCTCTTCCTGCTTCTGCTGCTCTACACCGTCGTCAAGCGGCAACCCTGGATCAAGGACCATACGAAGAGGTTCATGCCGGTCGGCGCTCTGCTGACCTTCCACGTCTACGCGGGCGCCTTGGGCGGGCTGCTGGGAATCATCCATTCCGGCCATAAGTTCCAGAGCCCACTCGGCATTGGGCTGGTCGTGGTCATGCTCACGGTCGTGGCGAGCGGCTTCGTCGGCCGATACTACCTCGCTCAGATCGGGCAGAATCTGCGGGATCAGCAAGGCCAACTCTCAGTCTTGCGCAAACGCTATGACGGGCTCGCGCTGGCGGCCTCCGGCCTCCAGGACCAGGCGGTGGTCGACCCCTCGGGGATGTCCCTGCATCGCCTGATCGGGGCGATCTCGGACCTGGAATTTTCCGTCACGTCGCGGGAGGCGCTCAAGCGTGTGCTCGCACGCTGGGTCGTCCTGCATATCGGCGCCGCGATCGCCATGTACACCCTGCTGGCCCTGCACATCTGGGGGGCGGTCTACTATGGCCTGCGGTGGCTGGGATGAAGCTGCCGAGCGCTCTCTATGTCGTCCTGTCGATCCTTGGGGCGTTTGCCGTGGTTGGGGCCATGGTGACCGTCTACGGCTCGGGTAGCGCCGCTCTCCCGCTATGGGCGCCCGCCGTTCGCCCTGGCCCGTTGTCCCAGGCGCACGCTTTCCTGGGCGACCGCTGCGAGAGTTGCCACGCGCCCAACAAGGGGATTGTCGCCGCCAAGTGTGTGACCTGCCACGCCTGGGCGCCGGAGTTGTTGATGAAACCCGTGAGCGCCTTCCACGCGAACATCGGTGAGTGCCGCGGCTGTCACGTGGAGCATAAGGGGGCGAACGTTCGCCCCATCCAGATGGATCACGCCGCGCTCGAACGGGTGGCCAAGCGATCCGGCGGGCCGCCGGTCGCGCTGCAATGCCAATCCTGCCATGCCTTTCAGGACAAGCATCAGGGCTTCTTCGGAAAGCAATGCGCGACCTGCCACGCCACCAAAACCTGGGACGTCCCCAACTTCGTTCACCCGAGTCCCCGATCGACGGATTGCGGTCAATGCCACAAGCCGCCGCCCAGCCACCTGATGATGCATTTTGAGATGATGGAGAAAGCGATCACCGGCCAGAAGGCCGCACGCGTCGAACAGTGCCAGCTGTGCCACCAAACCGACTCGTTCAACAATATCAAAAATGTAGGCTGGTACGACATGCATTGAGAGGCGCCGCCGCGGGGTTGGGGGCAGGTTTCCCTCGTCGTTGTCTAGCGCCAGATCTGCAAACCCACGACCCATTGGACTTCGTCGTTCGAGCCGGTGGAAGCGCGCCGCAAGTCTGCGGTCCTGCCGAACCCGTGGTTCCAGGCCACGCCGACATAGGGCGCGAACTCGCGGCGAACCTCATAACGCAGGCGTACGCCCACTTGCGCGCTGGAGAGCCCGCTTCCGAGGCGGCGCGCGGGGTCGGAGCGGCCGAAAAGATTGGCCTCAAAGTCGGGCCGCAGCACCACGCGCTGCGTAACCCTCAGGTCGGAGGCGACCTTGAACCGGGCTGCCGTGCGCCCTCCATCACCCAGATAGGCCGTCGCCTCGACCGCGTACCAGTAGGGCGCGATGCCCTGGATGCCCAGGGCCGCCCAGGTCCGGTTTGGACCTTCGCCAAAATCCTGCCGCACGCCGGCCTGCGTGCCCCAGAAGGGGTGGTACATCCGAAACCAGAGCGCTTCCACGCTGGCGGCTTCGGTCTTGCCGCCACGCCGATCGCCCTGACTCCTCAGCCAAGCCTTGTCGAAGGGTCCGCCGTACCAGGCTTGTACGTCCCACGCGGAGCCAGAGCCTTGGTCGGTCTCGACCGCCTCAAGTTGCTCGATGAAGATGGCCCCGACGCGCAGCCCGTCGGTAGCTTCCGCTCCCGGCATCGAACTGCGCCGATAGCCTCCTGAGTAGTCAAAGGAGTCGCGGGCATCGGCGGGCGGGCGGCCGCCTTGCATGGGCGCCATCGCTGCCGCGGGGCGGCCAGGCATGGCGGCGCCGGGCGAGACGTCCATCCCGGGCATGGCCTTCATGTCGTCGCTCTTCGGGGGTGACGCAGCCGGCGACATGCCCGGCATCGCCTTCATGTCCTCGGTGTTCGAAGGTGGCGCGGCCGGCGCCATGCCAGGCATGGGCGCCATGGTCTCGGGCGGCTTGGTCGCGGGGACCATGGGGGGCTGTGAGGGCGCAGGGTCGAGATCGGGCTTTGGCGCAACCGCTTGAGCTTTGCCGGCTGGTTGCGCCGCAGGCCGCGGCGGCGACGGCGCACGTTTCGCCACAGGCGGCGGACTTGGCAGGCGCTTGGCGGCCGGGGGGCGGGCCGGACCGGGCATCGGCATGCCCGGCATCGGCTGCGCCGCGGCTCCTGCGGCAATCCCCCAGGACAGGGCCATCGCCGCCAGGCCTCCGGACGTGAAAAGCGCCCGCTGATCGCGACGCTGAAGGCGGTTGTTCATGCCACCACCACTTCACGGAACATCCCGGCGGCCATGTGGTAGAGGATGTGGCAGTGGAAGGCCCATCGGCCCGGCGCGTCCGCTGTGATGCCGATGCCGACCCGCTGCGCCGGCTGCACGTTGACCGTGTGCTTGCGCACCTGAAAACCGCCGTCTGGACCTTCCAGGTCCATCCACATTCCATGCAGATGCATGGGGTGGGTCATCATGGTGTCGTTGACTAGGACCATGCGAAGCTGCTCGCCGGTCTTGAAGGCGACCGGCGGGGATTCCGAATAGCGGATGCCGTCGATGGACCAGATGTACTGATCCATGTTGCCCGTCAGGTGGAGCTCGATGTCGCGTCCGGGGGGTCGGGGATCGTACGCGACACCCTTGGACTTGAGATCGGCGTAGGTCAGGACCCGCCGCCCGTTGTCGCGCAAACCGATGCCCGGGTCGTCCAGGTTCACCCTCGGCGTGTCGACGCGCATGTCCACGCCCGGCCCGTACTCGGTGCGGGCGTGTCGGGCCATGACCGCGTCGCCTACCCTGGGGGCCATCCCGGGCATGCCGGACATGGCCATGCTCCCCATCATGTCCTGCGGGGTGAGCCAGACCCGCGGTTCCATGGACGGTATCGCGGCCGGCTTCGCTGCGGGCCCGCCAAGCGTACCTCTGGCAAACCCGGAGCGGTCCATGGCCTGCGCGAAGATGGTGTAGGCCGCATCATCCGGCAGCTGGACGAGCACATCATAGGTCTCGCCGGGGCCGATCCGAAACTCGTCGACCAGGACGGGATGGACGGGCTGCCCGTCCGTGGCGACGACGGTCAGCTTCAAGCCGGGAATGCGCACATCGAAGTAAGTAGCCGCGCCGGCCCCCACGAAGCGAAGTCTCACCCGCTCGCCGCGGTTTGCGAGGCCGGTCCAGTTGCCGCCGGGCGTCGTCCCATTCATCAGATAGGTGAACGTGTAGCCCGAAATGTCGCTGAGGTCGGTGGGGTCCATCCGCGCGCGATAGAACATCGAGCGGCGCGACATGGCGCCCGAGAAGCCGGTCTTCTGGAGATCGGTCACGAAGTCGCCGAGGTTCGGCTGGCCAAAATTGTAGTAACCGCCAAGCTTCTTGAGCTTCATGAAAATGCTGAGGGGATTCTCGTCGCTCCACTCGCTGAGCATGACGACATAGTCCCGGTCGATCTTCGGCAGATCTTCCTCGGCGCCTTCAATCACGATGGCCCCGTAGACGCCGGTTTGTTCGTGCAGCGTGTGGGCGTGATACCAATAGGTGCCCGACTGCTTGATCGGAAACCGATGGGTGAACGTCTCTCCCGGCGCGATCCCAGGAAAGCTGATACCCGGCACACCGTCCATGTCGGGCGGCACGAGCAGTCCGTGCCAGTGGATGGAGGTCATCTCCTCCAGACGATTGGTCACGCGGAGGGTCGCCATCTCCCCCTGCCGTAGTCGCAGGGTCGGGCCGGGGATGCCGCCGTTGATCGCCGTGGCCGTGGCGCGCTTTCCCGTAAAATTGACGCTCAGCGGCGCGATGGTGAGCTCGTAATCCCCCGATCGCGCCGTCCGATCCTGGCCCCACGCCGGCAAGGCCGTGGAGGCTACCCCCGCCGCGGCGCCGGTCACGAAGCGGCGCCGGCTGGCGCAGCGAAGGTGGTGCGTGAATGGGGCCATGTTTCCCGCTCTACGGCTTGGGCATCGCGTGTGGAGTTCCGGGAGTGGTCCCGTGCATCATCTCGCCGCAAGCCTTGTGCAGTCTGGCCATTTCGGCCTTGGACGGGACCTTGCCGTTCGGCCAGGTCGCGGCGCCGGTCTTGTCGCGGCCATGATCGTGAACGACCTTGGGATCCATCTTCCTGCCCATCACCGCCTTGCACATCTCGTGCGTCGGCTCGTGGCTCGTCATCGTGGGCGCCGAGGCGGCGGTCTGGGCCCGATCACCCTGCGCCAACGCCGGCGTCGCGATCTGGACGCAGGAGGCCGCGAGGGCCGCAATCAGCGCTTTCATCGTCAGTCTCCAGATTTCTGTCGACTGCCAATCTACTGACGCCAACAGCGTCGGCGTTGACCTGCATCAATCCGCAGTCGGCTGTCCCGCCGCCCTCTGCGCCCGGATGCCGGACGCAGAGGGCGACGAGCGGCCATCAAGGCTACATATGGTCCTTCATCGGCGGATCGGCCTTCATCGCAGGGTCAGCCTTCGGCCTGGCCATCGGCATGTCGTCATCCTTCATGGGCATGCCCTTGTCCTGGCCCATCTTCATGCCGTCGGCGTGCGCCTCGCGCTCCATGGCCATACCTTCGCGATGGCCCTGCGCGCGTTCTTCGGCCGTGCAATTCGCGCCGGCCGCGGCGCAGTCCTTGCCAGCCTGGGCATGCCCGTCGTCGCGGCCGGGCAGGGCGGCAGCAGGGGTGGCGGACGCTGCGGCGGGCTCGGCGACCGCGGCGGGGACGGGGGCGTCCTTGGCCCGATCGCACCCGGAAATGAAAAGGACGAGTGCAGACGCTGCCGAGAAAAGCGTGACTCTGGCGATGTTCGAGGTCGCGTTCATAGGTCGGTGTTCCTTCGGGTTGGAGGTCGTGGGCTAAAGTTGACTACGGATGGCGAACTCTTGAGGGGTGGGTTGCACCGCTTGCGTAGAGCGCGGGGAGGGCGGGGTTGATGATCGGATCGATCCAACAACTGACGACCTCGCTGGCGATCGCGACCGACGCCGTGGCGGTCGTCGTGATTGGGCTGGCGGTCATCGAAGCGTTGATCCGCACCCTTATGCTGAACGCGCGTCGCCTCTGGTGCAAAACTCCAGAAGCTGACGCGGATGAGCTGAAGGAAGGCCCCCGACTGCAGCTTGCGCAGTCGCTTGCCCTCGGCCTTGAGTTCCTCCTCGCCGCCGACATCATGCGCACTGCGGTGGCTCCTAGCTGGCACGAGATTGGGCAAGTCGCCGCGATCGCCGCGCTGCGAACCGCGCTGAATTTCTTCATCCAGCGGGAGATCGACAGCGCCCAATCGCGGCGGACACGATCGTCTAGAACAGACCCCTCGCCTGATCGTCGTAGCTGACGAGCAGGTTCTTGGTCTGCTGGTAGTGGGCGAGCATCATCTTGTGGTTCTCCCGCCCGAAACCGGAGGCCTTGTAGCCGCCGAAGGCGGCGTGGGCGGGATAGACATGGTAGCAGTTGGTCCAGACCCGGCCGGCCTCGATGGCTCGGCCCATGCGGTAGGCCACTCCCCCGTCGCGGGACCAGACGCCCGCGCCCAGGCCATAAGCGGTGTCGTTCGCCAAGCGGATGGCGTCGTCCATCGTCTTGAACCGCGTCACCGACAAGACCGGCCCGAAGACCTCTTCCTGGAAAATCCGCATGTGGTTCTCGCCCACAAAGACGGTGGGTTGCACGAAGAACCCCTGATCAAGCTCCCCCCCAGGCAGGGCCCGCTCCCCGCCGGTAACGCACTGAGCGCCCTCCTGCTTCCCGATCTCGATGTAGTTCAGGACCTTGGTCAGCTGATCCTGCGACGCCTGGGGGCCCATCTGGGTGCTTGGGTCCAGCGGATCACCGACCTTGATCTTTGCGATCCGCGCGACGGCCTTTTCCATGAACGCGTCGAAGATCGACTCCTGGACGAGCGCCCGGGACGGACAGGTGCAGACCTCGCCTTTGTTGAAAGCGAACAGCGCGATCCCTTCGACCGCCTTGTCGAGGAAGCTGTCATCGGCCTGCATGACATCGGCCATGAAGACATTCGGGGATTTGCCGCCAAGCTCCAGGGTCTGCGGGATCAGGTGCTCGGCGGCCGACAGCATGATCTGTTTGCCGGTCGTGGTCTCGCCGGTGAATGAGACCTTGGCGATGCGCGGGTTGGCGGCGATCGCGCGCCCGACGGTCCCACCCGGACCCGTGACGATGTTCACCACGCCAGGGGGAAGGATGTCCGCCGTGAGTTCGGCGAAGAGCATCAACGACAGCGGCGTCAGCGAGGCCGGCTTGATCACACTGCAGTTGCCGGCCGCCAAGGCCGGCGCCAGTTTCCAGGCGGCCATGAGCAGGGGAAAGTTCCAAGGGATGATCTGGCCAACGACCCCGAGCGGCTCGTTGAAGTGGTAGGCGATGGTCTGCGCGTCGATAGTGGAGATCGAGCCTTCCTCGCTGCGCACGCACCCCGCGAAGTAGCGGAAGTGATCGATGGCGAGCGGAATATCCGCGCCCCGCGTCTCGCGGATCGGTTTCCCATTGTCGATGGTTTCGGCGAGGGCCAGGCGTTCAAGGTTTTCCTCGAGGCGATCGGCGATCCTGTTGAGCATCCTGGCGCGTTCGCTGGGATCCAGACGGGCCCATGACGCCTTGGCCTTGTGCGCGGCGTCGAGCGCGGTCTCCACATCGTGGGCTGTCGACTGTGCAAATTCGGCGATCGGCGCGCCATTGATCGGACTGTGATCGACGAAATATTTGCCCTTGAGCGGCGATACCCATCGCCCGCCGATGAAGTTG
>NZ_CADEGK010000104.1 GCF_902826855.1 uncultured Phenylobacterium sp.
GCCGTGTAGTGGAGGTGGTGCGGACCCGCCCAGATGTAGATGAAGATCAGTGACCAGAAGTGCACGATGGACAGGCGGTACGAATAGATCGGCCGCTCAACCCGCTTCGGCACGAAGTAGTACATCATCGCCAGGAAGCCGGCGGTGAGGAAGAAGCCCACGGCGTTGTGGCCGTACCACCACTGGATCAGGGCGTCCTGGACGCCCGCGAAGGCCGAGTAACTCTTGGCTTCGAGCAGTCCCACGGGGACGGCGGCGTTGTTCACCAGGTGCAGGATCGCGATGGTGACGATGAAGGCCAGGTAGAACCAGTTGGCCACATAGATGTGCGGCTCCTTCCGCTTCCACAGCGTGCCCAGGAACACCAGCAGGTAGGCGACCCAGACGATGGTCAGCCAGATGTCGACGTACCACTCGGGCTCGGCGTATTCGCGGCTCTGGGTGATGCCGGCCAGATAGCCGGTCGCCGCCAGGACGATGAAGAGCTGGTAGCCCCAGAATACGAACCAGGGGGCCACCCCGCCCGCGAGGCGCGCCTTGCAGGTCCGCTGCACCACGTAGAAGGACGTGCAGATCAACGCGTTGCCGCCGAAAGCGAACACCACCGCGGAGGTGTGGAGCGGCCGCAGACGCCCGAAGTTCAGCCAGGGTGCGTCGGGGAAGTAGAAGATCTCCGGCCAGCTTAGCTGTGCCGCCGCGAGGGCGCCCGCGGCGAGCCCCGCGATGGCCCAGAACATGGTGGCGATCACCCCGGCGCGGACGACGCCGTCGGCGTAGCGGCTCGGGTTGGCGCGCAGGCGATCGTTGCCTAAGCCCATGCTCATGGCCACGAAGCCGGCCAGGAAGCCTGCGAACATCGTCCAACCGGCGAAGCGGAAGGCGGGGTCCGGACTGAAGGCTGTGGCGATCAGCGCGCCGAAGGCCGCGAGGCCGGTGAAGGTGTAGAGGATGATCGCGTCAAACGGCGCGCCATCGCTTCGGGCTGTGGCCTGAGTCATGGAACCCATGGGTCGGTTGAAAGTCACCGGGGTTCTGGGGGGGAACGGAAGCAGCCGCCTTGATTTGCCTCAAGGCGGCCGGATCGGCGCGAGGCGACCTTGCGCCTATGCAGACCAAGACCCGCCCACACCCGGCCCTAACCCGCGAGCAACAGGCCGCTCGCGTCCTGACGGCCCTCACGGGCGTCGTCCTGGTGGCCAGTGCGGCATTAGCGGCTGACCTGGCTCGCGCCCACATGTCCGACTTGGGAATTGTTTGCGGCGCCGGCGCTGCTTCCCATTGTGCCTGGTGCCTCGGGGCGGCGAGTCTTGCCCTGGCGGGACTCGCCGCATTCGCCGCCGCCCTTGCCCGTCCGCGGCCCCCTCTGGCGCGGGCGGTCGCGCGCGCGCGCTGGTGAGGCCGTCCCAGGACCGGACGGTCCGCAGCCTGATCGCTCTGGAGAAGTCAGCATCGACCGCGCGCGTGCTGAACTTGGCCGCGACCCACCGCAGACACGGCGCCGACGGCTCGCTCCAGGCGGAGCCGTTCTTCCACAACCGGCTGCTCAACCATGCGATCATCATCAAGCACCGGTTGCGACCGTATGAGCGCGACCTGTTCGTCCGACCGGCCGCCACCGTCACCAAGATCCTCGCCCCGATGGATGCCGCCGACCTGAAGGTCGGAGCGCGGGTCTTGATGGTGGGGCAGAAGGATTTCGACGAGACCGCCGCTGAAGTCTTCGGCAACGCCCTGAACCCGGGTTCTGGGGACCGTCAGATCCTGGACCTGATCGACGGCCTGCCGTCGCTGGACCCCTTCCTGCTGCGCGAACACCTGAAGCGCCACGGCTTCGAGCCCGCCCGCGCCTACTTCGCCATTACCGACGCGGACATCCAGCGCATGTACGACTTCGTACGACAGGAGGTCATGGCGCTCGTCACCCTCTCGGCAGGCGGCGAAGGAGCCGGAGTCCAGGCCGCCTCCAAGCTGGTGGAGAAGCTGCTGTCCAATTCGGCCGACGACAGCTTCGCACCACTGAAAGACACACTGCGCCTCAGCGACACGGATTATCAGGACGGCGTCTTCTGCTGGCGGGGCTTCCTCTACTACAAATGGGTCCTCACCGAACTGACCCCGCAACTGGCCCGTGTCATGGTCGAGTTGACCGCCCTGCAGCCGCGGGGCGCGCGCACCCCTGACACCACGCGCTACCTGCCGGACGCACGGCTTCGGATCGAGGCGGCCGTGACCACCGCTCTGGAAGGGGTGAACAGGATGCTCGCGGTCTACGACGACGCCTATGGGTCCCTGACCTTGGATGGCCAGCCTGCGGCGTTTCGCGACTTCCTGCTGGCCGCGCCGGACATGTTCACGGCGCTGGGCGAACAGTGCGGCGCCGTGCAGCACATCGTCAGCTTCTGGCGCTACCGCTTCCCGCCCGGGCGCTCGGCGATGGTCGACGCCGACGAGCTGATGGACATCTTCCTCGATTTCGAAGACGGGCTGACCTTCGTCCCAGCGCGGGACGTGCACCTGGCGTGACCTGAACCCGCCGCGTCGCTGTACTTCAACTTCGAAATCTTGAGCCGGATCAAAGCCGCGCTCCATCGCGTATGGGACGCTCTCCCCGCGACCCAGGTCGCCAACAAAGGGGATACTCATGATCAAGACTCTCGGGTCCGCGGCGGTTGTCGCCGCGCTCGCGGCGGCCGGTGCGGCCCAGGCTCAAGACTTCCAACCGAAGGCAAAGGGCGACCTCGTCCTCAACGTGCGGATAACCGACGTGACGCCGACGGGTAGCGACCCAATCGTGACCCTCGCGGGCGCGCCGACGGGCCTCCGCTCGAAGGTCAGCTACGACGTCATGCCGACGGTGGGCCTCAGCTACTTCCTGAGCGACCACGTCGCGGTCGAGGTCATCGCCGGCACGACGCAGCACTCCGTGCGGGCCAAGGGGCCGGCCACCGACGTGAAGGTGAAGGAGACCTGGGTCCTGCCGCCGGTCGTGACGCTGCAGTACCACTTCGCGCCCGCCGCGCGGGTCAGCCCGTACGTCGGCGCCGGCGTGAACTACATGCTGTTCTACAGCGGCTCCAACAAGAACGGCTTCCACGTCAAGCTGGACGACGGCTTCGGCGCGGCGCTGCAGGCCGGCGTGGACATCGCGACCGGCGACCGCTGGGCCGTCAACCTCGACGCCAAGAAGATCTTCTTCGAGACCGATGCTGTCGACCGGACCGCGGGTATCAGGAGCAAGGTGACCCTGAACCCCTGGGTGCTGTCCGCGGGACTGGGCTACCGATTCTAGCTGGGAGCGGGCGCGGGCTTGATCCTGCGCAATGCGACCGCGCCAGTGGGTCTTAACCTGCTCCCATCGTTGGCAGGAGGCCGGCATGGGGAGGCTGAACGGAAAGGTCGCGGTGATCACCGGCGGCGCGCTCGGCATCGGGCGCGCCACGACCCTGCGCATGGCCGAGGAAGGCTGCGCGGTCGCGATCTGCGACGTCCTGGTCTCGGAGGCAAACGCGTTCGTCGACGAGCTCGTGGGAGCCGGCTTCGAGGCCTGCTTCTGGCCGCTCGACGTCTCGCGGGAAGCGGAGGTCGACAAGGCTTTCAACGCCGTCGCCGAACGCTTCGGGCGCATCGACATCCTGGTGAACAACGCCGGCGTCGTTGGCGCCAACAAGCCCACCGACCAGCTCACCGAGGCGGAGTGGGACTATGTCCAGAACGTCAACGTGAAGGGCGTCTTCTTCGCCACCAAGCACGTAATCCCGCACCTCCGCCGCGCCGGTGGTGGAAGCATCATCAACCTGAGTTCAATCTATGGCTTAGTGAGCGCGGCCGATGTGCCGCCTTACCACGCCTCAAAGGGCGCGGTGCGGCTGATGACCAAGACCGACGCCCTCACCTACGCCGCCGACAGAATCCGCGTGAACTCGATCCACCCCGGCTTCATCTGGACACCGATGGTCGAGGGGTTCGTCCAAGACATGGGAAACGAGGCGGAGGCGCGCGTCAGCCTCGCGGCGCTGCATCCCCTCGGCCACGTCGGCGAACCCGACGATATCGCCTGGGGCTGCGTCTACCTCGCGTCAAACGAAGCCAGGTTTGTCACCGGCGCCGAGCTGGTGATCGACGGCGGCTACACGGCGCGGTGAGTCCGTCATGCCCGCCTTCAGCCTCCCCGCCCTCCTCCGCGCCGTCCTCGTCTGGCTGGTGATCATCGTCGCCGAGAGCGCCCACGGCGCCATCCGTCGCCTGCTGTTCAGCCCGGAGGCGACCTTCACGATCCGCCAGCTGTCCGTCCTCGTGGGCGCGATCATGATCTTCGCCATCACCTGGGTCTTCCTCGACTGGATCCGGATTCGCACGGCGCGCGGAGCGTTGGCGATTGGGGCCGTGTGGGTGGTCCTGACCGCCGCGTTCGAGGTGGCTCTCGGGCGGCTGACCGGCCTTGGTTGGGATCGCATCCTCGCCGACTACGACCTGACGCGCGGCGGGCTGATGGGGCTTGGCCTGTTGGCGATGGGCCTCACGCCCTGGGCCGTGCGCCAGCTTCAGGACGGGCGCGCCGCCCGCCGTCACCGGGCGCTGGCCCGCAAACTCGGGAGAGCGCCATGAAGCACGCCGTCATCCTTGCCCACCCTTCCCGCAGGAGCCTGAACGCGGCGATCGCCCGGACCTATCGGGAGGCTGTCGAGCGCCTAGGCGACGAGGTGATCGTGCGCGACCTCTATGCGATGCGCTTCAACCCCTGCCTCCGGGCCTCGGAAATCCCCGGTCCCAAAGAGCCCGTCTTCAGCGTCGAGGTCCGTCGTGAACGCGAGCTGCTGGAAGACGTCGACGTATTCGCGTTCGTCTACCCGCTGTGGTTCAACGCCCCGCCAGCGATACTGAAGGGTTACGTGGATCGGGTGTTCGGCATGGGGTTCGGGTTCAAGCCGGATTTCGGCGGCGTCAGACCCGCGCTCGTGGGGCGCCAGCTGATCAGCTTCACGACCTCGGGCGCACCGGAGTTCTGGGTGCGCGACACCGGCGCGCTCAGCGCCCTGACGCGGCTGTTCGACAGCCATCTTGGCGGCGTCTGCGGCCTCAAGGTGGTGGACCACGCCCACTTCGGCGGCATGGTTTCCGGCATCACCGAGGAAGCGTTCCAGGACGTCATGGCCAAGGTCCGGACGTCCGTCACGGCCCACTTCCGCCGGCACCCATCGCAGGTCGCCTAGGACAAGGCCGGGGGCTCAATCAGCGAGACGGACCCGGGGCTGTGCGTCCCAAGCAGCGCCGCGACGACCTGCTCCTCGAATCTGTAGATATCGAGCGGCTTGCGCAGGACGGGGGCTCCGGCGAACTCCGGGGCGACGCCCAGGCCGGCGTAGCCAGTCACGAACGCGAAGGGTATCCCGGCGCGCTGCAGAACCTCCGCGACCGGATAGACGACCTCGTCGCCCAGGTTGACGTCGAGCAGCGCGCCGGAAAGCCCGGCGATCTGCGCCAGCGGCAGTGCGTCCGCCACCGACGCGACGGGTCCCACCACCTCGCAGCCGAGGTCGGCGAGCAGGTCCTCGATCATCAGCGCGACCAGCGGCTCATCGTCGACCACGAGGATGCGGAGCCCGGTGAGGGGAGATGGTCGGGTGCTCATGATTCCCCCGCCAGCAGCGGGAACGCCAACGTCGCCACCAAGCCGGTCGGACGGTAGTCCAGTTCTGCCGTGCCGCGTAGCCCGGCGGCGACGCTCCGGTGGATCAGGCGACTGCCGAAGCCCGTGCGCAGGGGCGGCGAGACCGGGGCAAGGCTCTGCTCGCGCCAGGTCAGGCGGAGCCGTCGCCCGGCCACGTCCGACTCAACGTCCCAATCGACAGCGAGCGCCCCGCCGTTGGACAGGGCGCCGAACTTGGCTGCGTTGGTCGCGAGTTCGCCGATCACCATGCCTAGCGTCACCGAACGGTTAGGCCCGAGCGTCACCCGCGGCCCGCGGATCTCGAAGGCTTGATCGGTCGCGCCGTAGGGGTTGATCTGCTCGCGCACGATGTCCTCCACGAGAGCGCCGGACCAGTCGTTGCGGGTCAGCACGTCATGGCTCTGGGACAGAGCCGCGATACGGGCGGTGAAGGCCGCGCTGAACGCCTCGGGGCTCGAGGCGGTTCGCAGGGTCTGGACGACGATGGACTGCACGCTGGCGAGTGCGTTCTTCACGCGATGGTTCAGCTCGCGAACGAGCAGGGATTGGCGTTCGTGGATTTCCTTCCGCGCGGACAGGTCGCGCACCACAGCCGTCACGAGCATTTCACCGTGGCTGGCGAGCGGGCTGAGGTTGGTCTCGATCGGGAACTCCGACCCGTCCTTGCGTCGGCCGAACATGTCGTTGCCGTCGCCCATCCGACGGGTCGCCGGGCTTTCGAGGTAGCGCTCGATGCGCCCGGCATGGCGGAGCCGGAACCGTTCCGGCATCAGCATGCCGATGTTCTGGCCGAGCAGTTCGGCGCGGTCGTAGCCGAACAGGCGCTCCGCCTCCGCGTTCAGCAGGACGATCCCGCCTGCAGCGTCGGCGATGATGATGGCGTCCGGGGCGCCTTCGAGCAGCCCGCGAAAGCGCGCCTCGCTGACCTGAAGATGCTCGACGAGTTCCTCGGCGCGGACAACGGCCGCCCGCGTGCGGGCATTGGACCGGAGCAGGAAGGTGATCGCCGCGACGTCGATGAGTCCGAGGACCACGAACAGCGCCACCGCCCAGGGGCTCGCCCCGGCGAGCGCCGGAACCGGACCCAGACCGCAGAACAGCGCCGCCAAGCCGACAGCGATCAACCCTACGCCGGGGCCACAGAGGAGCGCAACGAAGGTCACGCCAGAGAGCAGGACGGCGTAGATGGCGCCATCGACCCATGCGGGGAGCAGCGCGGTCGTGACGGCGCTTGCAGCCACGAGGGTCAGCGCCAGCGCCGCACGGCTCGTGCGGCCGTATCGCCCGCGGGGCAGCATGCCCTCGGTCTCGAGGACCTGTGCGACGCGGCGAAGCGGCTTCATGAGCGTTTCTCGCTCTTCGGCGCATCACGGCCTTGATCGGGATCAACGGCTACGCCCGGCGGACCCGCCAATCAGCTTTCAGCGCGTCTCGCGGCGAGCCAAGCGGCGAGGCGACGGTCCCAGCCGTAGATATCCGGGTGGAAGCTCAGACGGCCATCGGGACCGGGTCGGACCGTCCGATGCACAACGAACAGCGGGATCGGCCGAGCCAGCCCGACGCGGCGCGTGTCTCTGGCGGCGATCGCCGCGGCGACGGTGGCGGGGGAGCCTCCCTGCGCCGCCAGCAGCTCCGCGGCGAGTCCCCGCGCATCCTGGAGGCGCATGCAGCCGTGGCTGAACGCGCGCACCGGGTTCGCGAACAGGCCCTTGCCCGGCGTGTCGTGGAGATAGACGCCGAACGGGCTCTGGATGTCGAACTTTACGAGGCCCAGCGAGTTGGTCGGGCCAGGGCGCTGCTGCAGGTGGCCGTCCACCCAGCGGATTCCCTGGCTCGCCAGCAGCCCGGGACGTCTGGCCTCCGCGGGCAGCAGTTCGGTGCGGGCGATGGACGCCGGAACGTTCCAGGGCGGATTGAACACGACCGCATCGATCCGCGACCCGAACATCAGCGTCGGATGCTTCGGTGAGCCCACGATGGCGCGCATTTGCAGCACGGGCGAGCGTTCCCGGTAGAGGGTGAGGTCCTGGCCGCCCGTGTCGACTTCGACGCGATCTGCGGGCATCGCCCAGGGCAGCCAGCGCCAACGTTCCAGGTTGGCGTCGATCTGGGCCAGGCGAACCTCGGGGGTCACGGCCAGCTCCCGCCGCGTGGCGGCGCCGAGGATGCCGTCCGCCTCGATCGCGTGGTTCGCCTGGAAGGCGCGGAGCGCCTGTTCCAGATCCGCATCGAACGCGTCCTGCTCAGCGGCTTCCTTGAGCGGGTAGCCCTCCGCCGCCAGACGGAGGCGAAGGCTGGCCACCGCACCGGATCGCTCTCCCGGGCGAAGGGTCGCGCCCGCCGGAACGCTCGGCCAGCCGCCCGCTGCCGCCAGCGCCGCGTAGGCCGGCCGCGCGACCCGCAGGGCCCGGTTGTCCGGTGAGGTCGGCCCAAGGGTGTCCAGCCAACCCGCCAGCCGGCCTTCCGTCCGCGCCGCACCAAACGCCTGGCTGAGGTCGTGGCGAGGCGGCGAAAGGCTCCAGAGCGGCTCGAGGTCGGCGGGACGCGGCACGCGCGCAGTCTCGCCCGCGGCCGCGGCCAGCACTCGCGCCACGAGGTCGCTGTCGTCCAGGCTCTGCAGCGCCGCCGACGAGAGGCCAAGCGCCGAGGCGATCGCGGCGCGTTCCAAGGTCGTGAGCGTCCAGGCCTCGGCTTGCGCCCTGCCGCCGCACGTCGCCCCGGCCGCGAGGAGCGCCAAGCTGAACGCGCGCCGGTTCATGCCGCCGGCACGGCGAGGGCCCTGGCGCACGCCACGGGCCATGGGACGGATGCCTGCGAAATCGCGGCCATCCCGCGCCTCAGTGGGTCTTATGGACCGCGAGCTCGGCGTCGCGCGGGAGGCCATAGGCCCGCTGAGCGGCCGGCAGTCGCATTGCCATCCGGGTGGCCTCGCGCATGGAGGCAAAAGCGGTCGCGGCTTCGGGGTCCTCGATCCAGCGCAAGCTACCTGCCGGCATCTCCAGCAGATAGCGTTCGGCGTCTCGGCCCGGATCGGTCCTGGCGACGATAGCGGGATGGGGAACGTCGGTGGCAAGCATCGCGGAGGTCCTCTCGATCTCTGACCCAGAGCTAGCGCCTCCTCGCCCAGCGCGGCCATTCGGGGGCGCCGCCTAGGTACGGGTACGGAGGCGGAGCGCGCGGGCCCTGACCCGCCTCGAGCGCTAACCTTGATCGGGGTCAAGGTCGGGGCCCTGAGGGACCCCAAGGATGGGGGCAAGGAGATCCATCATGAACGCCAACCCCGCCGACCCGAGAGCTCGTCCCGACGCCACCCAGGCCATGGGCCTCTGGACGACACCGTTCGCGGGTTGGGACCCGAACGCCGCGACGGAGCTGATGAGCGCCGGGGCCTGCGCCTACGACGCGTGGCACGCCTATGTCTCGCGCGTCGCGACCGCGGCGACGCCGGTCGCGGTGTTCGAGGCGGGCGCCCAGTTGATGGCCGACAGCCTCGACGTCTGCAGCCGCGCGGCGGGCTCGCGCTTGCGGGCCGCTGGCCTCAGCGCCCCGCTCCTCCACGACGCCTGATTCGATGGCGCCCGCGCCGCCGACCGAAGCTCTCGCCGCCACGCCCGGCGCCTTGGTGGCAGCGCGGTTCCGCCGGCTCGCGGACCTTCTGGAGATCGAAGGCGCCAACCCGTTCCGGGTCCGCGCCTACCGCCGCGCTGCGGTAACGGCCGAGCGCCTCGGACCGCGGCTCCGGGAGCTTCTCGCGCGCGCAACCGGGCGGCTGCGCCGGCTCGACGAGACTGAGACCCGCCTCCCGCCGGGCCTCGCGCAGCTGCTCGCCCTGCCAGGGCTCGGACCGAAGCGGATCCGGCGCCTCCATGGCGAACTCGGCATCCGCGGCCCAGGCGACCTGCGCGCCGCCCTCGACGCCGGCGCGGTGCGGAGGCTTCGCGGATTCGGCCCCGCCCTCGAGCAGCGATTGCGCGCCGGCCTGGCGACCCGCCGCGCGGACGGCTGGCCCTCGGCGACGGCGGCGCCCCACGCGCGGTCGCTCCACGCGGCCCTGGAGGCGATGCCGGGGGTCATGGCCGCCACCATTGCGGGGAGCCTTCGCCGTGGCCGACCCATCGTGGGCGACATTGATCTCGTGGTCGCAGCCGAATCCCCAGGCGACATCACCCAGCGGTTCACCGCCCTGCCCGGCGTAGCCGAGGTGCTGACCTGCGGTGAGACCCAGGCCACCGTGCGGCTGACCAATGGTCTGCAAGCCGATCTCCGGATCGCCGCGCCCGACGCGTTCGGGGCGATGCTGATCCACTTCACCGGCTCGAAGGCGCACAATATCGCCCTGCGTCGCCGCGCACAGGCCCGCGGCCTCAAGCTCAACGAATACGGGCTCTACCGCGGCCGCCGCCGTCTGGCAGGGCGCACCGAGGCGGAGATCTATGCCGCCCTGGGCCTGGCCGAGATTCCTCCGGCCCGGCGCGAGGCCGAGGGCGAGATCGAGGCGGCGGAGCGACCGCCCCGCCCCCGCCTTGATCGGCATCAAGGCGGGGTGGCGCTGGCGGGCCCCCATTGAGGGCACGCAGCCGCTGCAAACCCAGGAGGTCCCCGTGAATACGGGCCGAGCCGAGACAACTGCCTTTCCGCCCGCCGGCGAGCGCACCCGCGACACTGTGATCGAAGAGATGGATCACCGGATCAAGAACCACCTGCAGATGCTGGCGTCCTATGCGCGCTCGGCCAGCCGTCGGCGTGGCCTGACGCTGAGCGAACTCGGCGAGGACCTGGCCGACAAGCTCAGCGCCATCGCGGGCGCGCACGACGCCCTGCACCGCGCCGCCGGCCAGGGGTTCGGGCTGGCCCTGCCGTTCCTGGAGACCCTGGTCGCCGCCTTCGACGGTTCGGGGCGGCGGATTCATGTCACCTGCGACCCGACCCTGCAGTTGCCTGCGGCAGAACTGGCGCCGGTGGGGATGATCGTGAGCGAGGCGATCGCAAACGCCCTCAAGCACGCCTTCCCCGAAGGCCGCGACGGCGACGTCTGGGTGCGACTGACGGAAGCGGGCGGCCGCGTCACCCTGGCGATCCGCGACAATGGTATCGGCATGCCCGACCTCGATCACACGCCCAACAGCGGGCGCGGGCTGATCGAGGCGCTGGCGCAGCAACTCGGCGGCCGCGCGCGCCTCGGCAGCGTGCCTTTTGGCGGCGCCGAGGTGCAGGTGGTGTTCCCGCACAGCCACTGAAGCCGGACATACCTTCGCCATAGGACGTCGACGAGGAAGGCCGCCGGCTGAGGACAGTCCTGATAGCTGCTACAAGAGCGGCGGCGGCCCGGCAGCCAGGATGCTGGTCACCGTCCCGCCCCGGAGACCGCCTCCGCCGCCATCCGGGCGAGGCGCAGGGGGCGCAGGCCCAGGACTCGGACGTGCTCGACGTGACCGAAGCCTTGCCGGTAGTCGAGCACACCGATGACCTCCGGCGTGATCGCGAACAACGCCAGGTCGGCGTCGCCGGCCCCCGCGACGTACTGGGCGATCTCGCTGAACTTCCGTGTGAAAAGCAGGGCCACCTCGTCCTGCGCCTCGCCAGCCGGAACCTGCCGGGCGCGGCCGCTGATCGAAAGGCCGCGGATTTCCCCCCAGTCGCGGTACGGCAGGCTTACGGTCAGCGCCACGCGGTCGTCGGCGGCGAGGTTGCGGGCCTTCTGCGAGTCCGGAGAACACCCGAAGTAGATCGTCGGGCCGCCGCTGGCGTAACTGACCACGACCGCGTGGGGCGCCCCATCGGCGCCCACGGTGGCGAGTGTCAGGTCGCGGCCTTCGGCGAGGATAGCCAGAATGTCGGCTTCGAGCGGCTGGGACATGGGACCTCCGGGTTCGCGGTCCGATCGTCCCCTCCGGCCGGGGATGCCGCCTTGCGCGAGGTCAAACCCCGACGCGGCAGCGTCTGCGGCTCAGGGTCCCTCAGCCGCCACCCTCCGTCCGAAGAGCGCCAACGCCGCTGCCGTGAGACAGCCCGCGATGATCCCCGCCGAGAGGTCGTGCGCCAGGGTCACAGCGAAGGTCGCCAGCAGCACCAGAGCTGTGCGCCAGTCCCGCAGCAGGCGCAGGAACTCCGCCTTCTCGGCCATGTTCCACGCCACGACCAACAGCACCCCGGCCAGCGCCGCCATGGGAATGAAGCCCGCCAGCGGCGCGGCGACCGCCACGAACAGCAACAGGAAGACCGCGTGCAGCAGGCCCGCCACCGGGCTGCGGGCGCCAGCGCGGACATTCGCGGCGGTCCGAGCAATCGTCCCGGTCACGCAGATGCCTCCGAACAGCGCCGAGGCGACGTTGGCCAGGCCCTGGGCGACCAGCTCCATGTTCGAGCGGTGCACCCGGCCGGTCATGCCGTCGGCGACCTTCGCCGACAGCAGGCTCTCCACCGCGCCCAGCAGGGTGAAGGTCAGGGCGGCCGGCGCCAGCCGCAGCAGCGCGGCGGGACTGAGGTCCGGCAGGGCCGGAACCGGCAGCCCGCTCGGCAACGCTCCGAACCGGTCCCCGATGGTCTCCACCGGGAGCCGCAGGGCCCAGGCGCCTATGGAGGCCAGTGCGATGGCGATCAGCATGCCCGGCCAAGCTGGGCGCCAGCGGCGCACGCCCAGGATCAGCGCCGCCACGCCGGCGCCGACGGCGAAGGCCAACGGGCTGAACGTCCCGGCTGATTCCGCCAGCGCCATCAACTTCGGACCGAGCGGCACCGGCTCAGCGCCGGCGAGGCGCAGGCCGCCAAGATCCTTGAGCTGGCTGGCCAGGATGGTGACGGCGATGGCGCCGGTGAAGCCGACGGTTACCGCGTGCGGGATGTGGCGCACCAGCGACCCGAGGCGCAGGAGGCCCAGCAGCGTCAGCAGCGCGCCCGACATAAGAACGGCGGTCAGCAGCCCCGACACCCCGAACTTTGCAGCGGTGGCGGCGACAAGCACGATGAAGGCGCCGGCCGGCCCCCCGATCTGGAAGCGGCTGCCACCCAGGGCGGAGACCAGGAACCCGCCGACGATCGCCGCGTACAATCCGCGGTCCGGCGACACTCCCGAGGCGACGGCGATGGCCATCGACAGCGGCAGCGCGATCACCGCGACGGTCAGGCCGGCCGCCGCGTCTCCCCGAAGGTCATCCAGGCGGTAGCCCTCGCGAAACGTCGTGAGCAGCTTCGGCCGATAGAGGTGCGCGGTGGCGGTTCCGTCGGGCATGGCCGTCTACCGCTTCCGCCGATCGGCGTCCGGGTCGGACAGGCTCTCGATGTAGGCCACCAGGTCTTCGATCTGCCCCGGTCCCAGCTGGACGGGCGGCATCCCGTAGTGACCGGCTCGCGTCAGGCCCGCAACGCGACCCTCCAGCCCCGCCACATGTTGCATCTCGGTGGTCGCAAAGCCGGGGGCCCGTGCGACTGGGCTCACCCCGCCTCGTTCGACGGCATGGCACGACGCACAGGCCTCGATGGCGACGCTTCGCCCGCGCGCGACCGGATCAGCGCCGGTCGGACGCGCGCCCAGCGCCGCGCCGGGCGCCAGCGAGAGGCCCAGGAGAAGGATAGCCACGGCTCGCATCACTTCACTGCCTCTATGCAAGCCGCCACGGTGGACCCACGCCGACCCTACACCTCTGAAGGCGGTAGGATTTGCGCTTTCGCAAAGGGCGGCCGGGGGAAGGCGCAACGGCGTCGCTCGGGCTGCGGCGGCGCTCTCGCGCTGGTGCGGGCGGCCGGGGTCGAACCGGCACGAGCCTTGCGGCCCTACGGATTTTCATACCACTTCGGCTTTCGCCGCCGATCCGATCCGGACCGTTTGTGGTCTGGACTATCCCTTCGCCCTGGCCAGAAGGCTTTAGGCGCCGCCCGTCTAGTCTCTACACCTTCCCCGGAAGGATCCCTCCGGGGCTTGGCTCGGGATTCCCATCTGACAGGGTTCCCCGAGTTTGAGCGGTTCTACGTCCGGGGTTTCCCCCGGCGCACTCCAGGCTCTCGCCCAAGTCCGTTGCGTCTACCAATTCCGCCACGCCCGCGTGACCCGTTCCGAGTGCCACAGACCTCCCGCGCGCGTCCACGCCTAACCGCCGGCTCCCGCAGGATGCGCCCGGGATCGACTTTGACCTGCATCAAACGAGCCGCCCCGCCGCCAGGGCATGGTCGCGCCAAACGCAAGGAGACGACCATGGACGGCACGACCGGAACCCCCGCCGCAAGCCCCGAACACCTCGACGTGCTCATCGTCGGCGCGGGCATCTCCGGGATCGGCGCCGCCTATCACCTGCGCGAGCAGTGCCCGTCGAAGAGCTTCGTCGTGCTGGACGCCCTCGAGGACTTCGGCGGCACCTGGCGCACCCACCGCTATCCCGGCGTTCGCTCCGACAGCGACCTCTACACCTTCGGCTACCGCTTCAAGCCCTGGACGGGGACGCCGATCGCCTCGGCCGAAGAGATCCTGCGATACCTCGGCGAGGTGATCGATGAGAACGACCTGGCGCCGCATATTCGCTACCGCCACCGGATCCTGAGCGCCGACTGGGACAGCGTTACCGCGCTCTGGACGGTGCTGGCCGAGCGCACCGACATCGGCGTGCAGGTCCGCTTCACAGCCAACTTCCTCTGGATGTGCCAGGGCTACTATCGCCACGAGCGCGGCTACACGCCCGACTGGCCCAACATGGACGCCTACCAGGGCCGCATCGTCCACCCGCAGACCTGGCCCGACGACGTCGACTACAAGGACAAGCGCGTCCTGCTGATCGGATCCGGCGCCACGGCCGCCACCCTGCTGCCGGCGATCGCGGATGAGGCCGCCCACGTCACCTTGCTGCAGCGCTCGCCGACCTATTTCATTCCCGGCCGCAACGCCAACGACATCGCCGACGCCTTGAACGCGCTGGAGATCGACCCGGTCTGGACCCATGAGATTGTGCGCCGCCAGATCCTCAAGGAGCAGGCGGCCTTCACTCAGCGTGCTTTCGAGGAACCGCACGCCGTCAAGGCCGAACTGCTGGCCGGCGTCAGCGCCTTCGTGGGGCCCGAGATCACGGCCAAGCACTTCACGCCGCGCTACCTGCCATGGCGCCAGCGGATCGCCTTCGTGCCCGACGGCGACCTGTTCCAGAGCGTGCTCTCCGGCAAGGCCTCGATCGCCGACGGCGAGATCGAGACCTTCACCCCGACCGGCGTGCGCCTGAAGACCGGCGAGGCGCTCGACGCCGACCTGATCATCACCGCCACCGGCTTCGACATCAGCGTACTGGGGGAGATCGCCTTCAGCGTGAACGGCGAACCGGTCGATCCGGCGCAGACCGTCACCTACCGCGGGATGATGTTCACCGGCCTGCCGAACCTCGCCTGGATCTTCGGCTACTTCCGGGCCAGTTGGACCCTGCGGGTGGACCTCGTGGCCGACTTCGTCTGCCGGCTGCTCAACCACATGGACGCGAACGGCGACCGCGCCGTCGAGGTCGTCCTGCGGCCCCAGGACCGCGACATGGTCCGCCTGCCTTGGGTCGAGGCCGAGAACTTCAATCCGGGCTACCTCCAGCGTGGCATGGACCGGCTTCCGCGCCGCGGCGACGCTGAGGAATGGCGGCACACGCAGGACTATTGGGCCGAGCGCAAGGACCTGCCCGCCATCGACCTCGACGGACCGGAATTCGCATACGAGTGGGGCAAGCGCCCGACCGTCGTGCGGACCGGCGGTGAGGCGATGACGTCGCAACTGGCCGACGCAGCGGGCGGCTGACGACGCCCGAGACGGCCCGCGGTTGACGTGGATCAAGGCGGCGCTTGACCCCTGGGGCAGGCTTTCGCGAACGGAAGGAATTCGAATGCGAACCTACCGGACCACACTCGTCGCCGCGGGCGCGGCGTTGCTGTTCGCCACGTCCGTCGCCGCACAGGCCACGCCGCCGCCTCTGAGCGAGAAGGAGTCGATCGCACTTGGCAAGCGGCTTGCCTCGCGAAACTGCGGCATGTGCCACGGGACCGGCCGAAGCGGCGTCAGTCCCGACCCGAACGCGCCGCCTTTCTCCCGGCTGAACCAGCGCTTCGACGTCGAGCAGTTGGGCGAGGGCCTGGCGACCGGCATCCTGACCGGCCACCCCGCCATGCCGGAGTTCCGGTTCGAACCTTACGAGGTGGTGGCCATCGTCCGCTATCTGCGCAGTGTCCAGGTCAAGGGCCGCACCCTCTGACCCATCGGCGGTGGCGGCGAGCACCGCTGGTGGCCTCGGCGAAACCCGATCACTGAATAGGAGGCGCACGTCGACCCCGGGCTCCGCCGGGGCCGAAGAGGCTCTTTTGCGCGTTTCCGGCGGTCAGGCCGCCTCGCGCCAGTGCGGCTGCAGCTGCTCGTGCGGCCAGGCGGCGGGCGTCTTCACCGCGACCGCAAGCCCGGCCAGTTCGTCAGCGAATCCATGGTTCACGTCCCGGTGGTGCGCTTCGTCTGCGCGAACCACCTCGACCACATCGCGCAGCGTCGCATCAAGCGGCAGGTTCCAGTAGCGGATGGCGAGCGCCGGCGCTTGAACGTTGGGCGAACGGCCTTCGTCGATCTCCGCCAGGTAGTGGCTGTAGCTGATCACCGCCTCTTCCTCGAAGTAGCCCACGACCCGGTGGGCCGTCTTGGGCGAGATGAGGTAGAGGCCGAAGAAGAACAGGTAGAAGACCCACTGGGCGGCCACCACCACGA
>NZ_CADEGK010000105.1 GCF_902826855.1 uncultured Phenylobacterium sp.
GCCCACCGAAATGCCGCCGAACCCCACGCCGTGGTAGCCGCGCTCACGACCCACGAGGCGGTAGCGCTGCCCCTCGCCGCGGGCGCGGTGGTAGGCGATGGCCATCTTCAGCGCCGTGTCGGCGGCCTCCGAGCCCGAGTTGACGTAGAAGACCCGGTCCAGGCCCGGCGGCGCGATCTTCACCAGCTGGTTGGCGAAGTCGAAGGCCAGCGGATGACCCATCTGGAACGAGGGCGCGTAATCCAGGCTCATCAGCTGGTGCTGGACGGCGGCGGCGATCTCCGGCCGCGCATGGCCGGCGTTGACGCACCAGAGCCCCGCCGTGCCGTCCAGGATCTCGCGGCCGTCGTCGGAGCGGTAGTACATGCCGCTAGCCGACACGAGCATGCGTGGGGCGGCCTTGAACTGCCGGTTCGCCGTGAACGGCATCCAATAGGCCGACATGTCGGTCCGGTTCGCGATCTGCGCGGCGTCGTCCATGAGGTCTCTCCCGATCGGCCCGCACGAAACCAGCTTCCGACCGGACTCGCCACCCCTTGCCAGGACGCAACGGCAAGCAGGTAACTGACGATCACCGCCCTCAGAGCGGACAAGGAGGCCGTCGCCATGCGTTTCGGGATCTTCTACGAACACCAGCTGCCCAAGCCCTGGAACCCTGGCGACGAAGCCAAGCTGTTCCACGACGCCCTCGAACAGGTGCAGCTCGCCGACCGGCTCGGTTACGACTACGCCTGGGAGGTTGAGCACCACTTCCTGGAGGAATACTCCCACTCCTCCGCCCCCGAAGTGTTCCTGGCGGCCTGCGCGGCGCTGACCAAGAACATCCGGGTTGGCCACGGCATCCGCCAGGTGATCCCCAACTACAACCACCCCGCCCGCACGGCCGAGGGGCTGGCGACGCTGGACATCATTTCGCGCGGCCGACTCGACTTCGGGATCGGGGAGGGCGCCACGCGCCTGGAACTGGGCGGTTTCGGCATCCCCGCCAAGGAGAAGCGGGCTCTGGCCATCGAGGCCGGCGAGCAGATCGCCAACATGATGGTGATGGACCCCTACCCCGGCTACGAGGGCAAGGGCTTCTCCTTCCCCTGCCGTAACGTGCTGCCCAAGCCGGTGCAGAGCCCGCACCCGCCCATGTGGATGGCCTGCACCAACCGCGACACCATCAAGGTCGCCGCCTCCATCGGCGTCGGCGCGCTGGCCTTCTCGTTCCTCGACCCGGAAGAAGCCAAGACCTGGTCGGAGATCTACTACGGCATCATCAAGTCGGATGAGTGCCGTCCCATCGGCCACGCGGTGAACGCCAACCTGGCCATGGTCTCCAACTTCTCGCTGCACCCTGACCGCGACGAGGCGATCCGGCGCGGCCAGGAGGGCTTCGAGTTCTTCTCCTATGCCGTCAACGCCCTGGTGGCCCACGACGTGCGGCCGGGCCGCTCCACCCTGTTCGAGGACTTCCAGAAGTCGCGCGCCGCCAGCGACGAGGAGATCATGGCCGTGCGGCGCGGGGCCAAGTTCAACGCCAGCGGCATCGGCACGCCGGACGACATCCGCGAGCACATCCGCGGCTTCCAGGCCGCCGGCGTCGACCAGGTGATCTTCCTGCAGCAGGCCGGCCGCAACAAGCATGCGCACATCTGCGAAGCCCTGGAGCTGTTCGCCGCTGAGGTGATGCCGGAATTCAAGGCCCAGGTCGCCGAGCGGGAGGCGAAGAAGGCCGCCGAGCTCGCGCCCTATCTGGAGGCCGCTATGGCGCGGAAGAACTGGATGAAGCCCCTGACCGACGCGGAGATCCCGATCGTGCCGGCCTCGCGGGCCCGGGCCCAGACCGCGGCCACCCCCAGCTAGCGGGACTTCGGGAACTCGCCCGTCTGGCACTGCCGGGCGGCGAGGGTCTCCGGCGGCGTGGTCTCGCCCTCCGGAATCTCGCGTCGGAAGGCGAAGGACATGACCAGAGGCGGCTCTTCCTCGGCGAAGATGTCCTTCGGGCTGGCGTGCAGCTCGGCGATCACGTCGATCTCGCCGGGCGGCGTCAGGGTCGCGCCGAAGCCCCAGATCCGCGCCGGGTCCCCCGCGCGGAGGCTGTAGGTGGCGCTGCTCGGCGAGTGCGATCGCGATCCCTCGCTCTTCAGGCCCTCGCCCTTCATCATGTAGTAGAGTTCCACGTCGCTGCCGGCCTCGAGCCAGAGCGCGAGCCGGCGAAGGTCGTCCTCTTCGACCGTCTCGACGATCCAGGCGCAGACCTGGGCGGCGGAGGCCGGGATCGGCGCCGCCATGATCGCGAGGGCGGCCAGCGCGGCTCTCAGGGTTGGCATCGATGGTCCTCCAGCGGCCGGCACACTAGCAGGTTTGCGCAACGCCGGTTTGCGGGCATCCTCCCGCTCGTCTTCGGAGGACCCAGCATGGCGGATGGCGCGACGAACCTCAGGGATCAGGCCCGCGATGCGGCTTACTCGACGCCGCTGGAGGACTTCCACCCCGGCGATCCGGAACTGTTCCTCAATGACGCCCACTGGCCCTACTTCGAGCGCCTCCGCGCCGAGGCGCCGGTCCATTGGTGCCATCGCGGTGAGTTCGGGCCCTATTGGTCGGTCGCCAAGTACAATGACATCATGGCGGTGGACACCAACCACGAGGTCTTCTCCTCCGACGCCGCGCTCGGCGGGATCACCATCCGCGACGCGCGCCCTGACCTCCGCCGGCCCAGCTTCATCTCCATGGACCCGCCCAAGCACGATGTGCAGCGCAAGACCGTCAGCCCTGCGGTGGCGCCGGCGAACCTGGCGCTGTTCGAACCGATCATCCGCGAGCGGGCCGGCCGCATCCTGGATGAGCTGCCGATCGGCGAAGAGTTCAATTGGGTCGACCGGGTCTCGATCGAACTCACCACCCAGATGCTGGCGACCCTCTTCGATTTCCCGTTCGAGGACCGCCGGCTGCTCACCTTCTGGTCCGATTGCGGCACGGCGCTGCCGATCAAGGGCGGGATCGTCGAGACCGAGGAGGAGCGACAGGAGAAGCTGCTGGAGTGCCTGGCCTACTTCACTGGCCTCTGGAACGAGCGGGTCAACCGCCCGCCCGCCGGCGATCTGGTTTCCATGCTGGCGCACGGCGAGCACACGCGGAACATGACGCCAGACGAGTACCTAGGGAACCTGATGCTGCTGATCATCGGCGGCAACGACACCACCCGGAACTCCATGACCGGCGGCGTCTATGCGCTGAACAAGTACCCCGCCGAGTTCGAGAAGCTGCGCCGCGACCACAGCCTTATCGCCAACATGGTCCCGGAGATCATCCGTTGGCAGACCCCGCTGGCTCACATGCGCCGCACCGCAACCCGGGACGTTGAGCTCGGCGGCAAGACCATCAGGAAGGGCGACAAGGTGGTCATGTGGTACGTCTCGGGCAACCGCGACGACGAGGTGATCGAGAACCCTGAGGCGCTGATCATCGACCGCGAAAGGCCGCGCCAGCACCTCTCCTTCGGTTTTGGCATCCACCGCTGCGTCGGCAATCGGCTCGCCGAACTGCAGCTGAAGATCGTCTGGGAGGAGATCCTCAAGCGCTTCTCCCATATCGAGGTGGTGGGGGAGCCGAAGCGGGTGCGCTCCAGCTTCGTGAAGGGCTACGAGACCCTGCCGGTGGTCGTCCGCCGCTGAACGCGGCAGGGCGGTGGCGCCCGGGCGCCCGGGCGCCTGGGAACGCCAGGCGTCCTTGGCGGTTCTGGGTCGGATTCAGAGGAGGATCCAATGCCCCGCGAGCTCATCGATACCGGCAACGACAGGCGCTATGTCCGCCGCGACGACAAGGGCCAGTTCAAGGACGTCACCGACGTCGGCAAGTCATCGGCCGCCGACCAGCGGCAGAAGGCGAAGACCACGGTCAAGAAGGGTGACGGCGACCGCGGAGACCGCGCTAAAAGCTAGGGCGTGCGGATCGCCACCTACAACGTCAACGGCGTCAACGGCCGGCTCTCGAACCTGCTCGAGTGGCTGGCCGACACGCAGCCGGACGTCGCCTGCCTTCAGGAGCTGAAGGCGCCGCAGGAGCGCTTCCCGCGCAAGGCCATCGAGGAAGCCGGCTACGGCGCCATCTGGCACGGCCAGAAGTCCTGGAACGGCGTGGCGATCCTGGCCCGCGGCCGCGAGCCCATCGAGACCCGTTGCGGCCTGCCGGGCGACCCTGCCGACACGCAGAGCCGCTACATCGAGGCTGCGGTGGGCGGGGTGATCGTGGCCTGTCTCTACGCGCCCAACGGCAATCCGCGGCCCGGCCCCAAGTTCGAGTTCAAGCTGGCGTGGCTCGAGCGGCTGCGGACCCACGCCCGGGACCTGCTGGGACACCCGGTGGTGCTGGCCGGCGACTTCAACATCATGCCCACGGACCTCGACGTCTACGCCCCAGAGCGCTGGCGCGACGACGCCCTGTTCCACCCGGCGGTGCGCGAGGCCTACGCCCGCCTGCTCTCGGACGGCTGGACCGATGCGCTGCGCGAACGTCATCCAGGCGAGCGCCTCTACACATTCTGGAAGTACTGGCGGAACGCGCTGCAACGCGACGCCGGCCTGCGGATCGACCATCTGCTGCTGAGCCCCAGCCTGGCGCCGCGGCTGCGCGCCGCCGGCGTCGACCGCGAGCACCGGGCGCGCGAGCACGCCAGCGACCATGCCGCCGCCTGGATCGAGATCGACCCCGCCTGACGATCGAAACTGACGTTGCGACGGCCTTGACCGCTCCCCGCCTGCGGTCCTCTAGTCACGGCCATGAGTGTCGCCGAGCAGATCCCGGGCTATGACGTTCCCGCCGTGGAGGCCTGGATCAGCCGCCATGTGCCGGCCCTGCGCCTGCCGCTGCGCTGGACGCGGCTGGAGGGCGGCCACTCGAACCTCACCTACATGCTGCAGGACGCCGCCGGGAAGCGGGCGGTGATCCGTCGCCCGCCGTTGGGAGAACTGCTTCCCAAGGCCCACGACATGGCGCGCGAATGGGCGCTGATCAGCGCGCTCGGCCCGACGCCGGTGCCGGTCCCCGAGGCGATGGGCTTCTGCGAGGACCCGGCTGTCACCGGCGCGAAGTTCTACGTCATGGGCCACGTCGACGGCCACCCGCTCTACAATGCCGCCGACACCCGCAAGTACGTCCCCGAGAACAAGCGCGTGGCCATGGCGCACTCCTTCTTTGACGCGCTCGCCGACCTGCACGCCCTGGATCCGGACGAGATCGGCCTTTCGGACCTGGGCAAGAAGGAAGACTACGTCGGCCGCCAGGTGAAGACCTGGTACCGCTCCTGGACCGCCTCGATAGAGCCGGCGCAATACGACGATCCGCGGGCGCATGCCCTGCACGACTTCCTCCTGGCCCACACGCCCGACCAGGGCCCGGCCCGCGTGGTCCACGGCGACTACGGTCTGCACAACGTCCTGATCGGCAAGAGCGGCCTGGTCGAAGCCGTGGTGGACTGGGAAATCTCGACCCTGGGCGACCCCCTGGCGGACCTGGCCTACGCCCTGAACGTCTGGCCGGACCCCACCGACGCCGAACCGCCTGCCGAGACCGCCGCCACCTCGCCGCCAGGATTCCCGAGCCGCACCGAGCTGGCCCAGCGCTACGCCGCGAGGACCGGGCGGGACCTGTCGAAGCTGGACTTCTACGTCGGCTTCAACCGCTGGAAGTCCGCCTGCATCGTCCACGGGGTCTACGCCCGCTACATGGCCGGGCAGAAGAGCAGCGACGGGGTCGACCTGGTCGGCCTGCGCGCCAGCATCGATCGCTCGCTGGACCTCGCCCAGGCGGCGATCGACCGCCTCTAAGCCTCGAAGCGGAAGGCCGCGCCGTCGCGCCGCACCCGGCCGGCCGTGGGCGAAGCGTAGTGGGTGCCGATCACCAGGATCTCGTCGTCGGCCCACTCGGCGAACATCCTGGCCCGCGTCGCGGCGGCGGCCTTGGGATCGCTGTCAAAGGACGGCGACCAGGTGGGGTGGGCCATCTGGCAGGGGTGATGGCTCATGTCGCCGGTGATCACGGCGCGCTCACCCTGGGACTCGATTACCACGCTGACGTGGCCGGGCGTGTGGCCGGTGGTGGGCGTGAGCCGGATCTCCGGCGACAGCACGTGGTCCAGCCCGACCATGTCCGCCAGGCCCGCGTCGAGGATCGGCTGCACGGAGTCTGACAGGATCTGCTGCTGCTCGGCGTCGCCCTCGGCCGTCCAGTGGGCGAACTCGGTGTCGCCGATGAGGTAGCGCGCCTTGGGGAAGGTGGGGATCCATTGGCCATCGACCAGCATGGTGTTCCAGCCCACGTGATCCACATGCAGGTGGGTGCAGACGACCGCGTCCACGCTGTCGCGCGTCCAGCCGGCTTCAGCCATGGCCTCGAGGAACCTGGTCTGCAGGCCGTTCGGCCCGGTCATCCCGGCGCGCGGCTTGTCGTTGCCGACGCAGGTGTCGACCACCAGCCGCAGGCCGGGCGCCTCGACCAGCAGGGCGTGGATCGACAGCAGCAGCTCGTCCTGCTCGTTGACGAAGTGAGGGTAGAGCCAGGGCAGCTTGCGCAGCTCCGCCGGCGTCGCCTCCTTCAGGAACACGGTGTCGGGGTGGTAGGCCATCGGCATTTCCATCTCGACGACGCGCGTGACCTTCACCGCTCCGATCTGCCAGCTCAGCATGCGACCACTCCCCTCGACTCATTTCTCTGTCAGATTCCAGACCCCGTCCCAGTCGTCGCCGGGCGGGTTGGCCGCGAGCAGCCGCAGCCGGTCTCGGTAGACCAGGGCCGGGCCGTCGTCTGGATAGAGCTCCAACGCGCCCTCGAATGCCATGGTGGCGGCCTTCCACTGGCGCTGGCGGTACGCGGCGATGCCGGCCGCATGGCGTTCCAGCAGCTGGTCCAGCCCTGCCTCGCCGGCGCGATAGCCGAGCGACTCGTAGACCGCCACCGGCCGGTCCTTGCCCTTGACGCGGATCAGGTCGAGCTCGCGCAGGATCGCCGGCCGCGTCAGGTCGCGCACGGTCATTTCCGACAACAGGATCTTGGCGCCGTACTGCTTGGTCGCGCCCTCAAGCCGCGAGGCCAGGTTCACGGTGTCGCCAATGACCGTGTAGTCCAGGCGCCGGACAGAGCCGATGTTGCCCACGACGGTCGGACCGGTGGAAAAGCCGATGCCGATCGCCAGCGCTTCCTGGCCGAGAGCCGCGCGGCGGACGTTCAGGTCGCCCAGCCGCTTCATCATCGCGTCGGCCGCGGCGATGCAGTTGTCGGAATCGTTGGGTCCCACCAGCGGCGCGCCGAACAGCGCCATGATCCCGTCGCCCATGTATTTGTCGAGGATGCCGCCGTGCTGGAAGATCACGTCGACCATCTCGGTGAAGTACTCGTTCAGGAGCGACACCGTATCGCGCGGACCCAGTTGCTCGGCGATGGTGGTGAACCGGCGGATGTCGGAGAACATCACCGTCACCTTCCGCTCCACCCCGCCCAGCTCCAGGTCGCCGGCGGAGAGCAGCTGGTCGGCCACTTCCTTGGACATGTAGCGGCTCATCGTGGAGCGGACGCGCTTCTCCTCGGTGATGTCCTCCAGCACCAGCATCGAACCGATCTGCGCCCCGTCGGCGTCGATCAGCGGCATGGCGGTCAGGTTGACGGTGGCGGTCCCGCCGTCGCGCTGCGCCAACTCGGCGTCGATGGCCATCTGGGTCTCGCCGGTGGCCTGGGTCTTGGCGAGGCTGTCGGCGATCCAGGCGTTGGGGCCCACGAACAGCGCGCCCGACGCGGTCTCGATCATGTCGGCCCGGTTGAGGCCCAGCATGGCCTCGGCGGCGTCGTTGGCGGTGACCACCTTGCCATCGGTGTCGAGGGTGACGATGCCGTTGGACGTGCTCTTCAGGATGCTCTCGTTGTAGTTCTTGGTCGTCAGCACGTCGTCGAACAGCTTGGCGTTCTCCAGGCTCACCGCCACCTGGGCGGCGAAAGCCCTCAGGCGCGCCTCGTCCTTGGCCGTGAACAGCCCATCGCGCTTGTTCAGCGCCTGGGCGACGCCGATGCGGGCGCCGGCCTTGTTGGTGATCGGCACGCAGAGGATCGAGCGGGTCCGGAATCCGGTCCGCATGTCGACCGCTTGGTTGAAGCGGGGATCGGAATAGGGATCGGAGATGTTCTCGATGCGTCCGGTGGTGAACACCGCTCCGGCGATGCCGGCATGCGTCGGCACGCGGATCTGCACCGTCTCCAGCCCGTCGGCGTAGAGGCTGAACAGCTCGTCGGTCTTTTCGTCATAGACGAACAGCGAAGCCCGCTCGGCGTTGAGGAGCTGGGTGGTCGCCGTCATGATCCGGGCGATCAGCACCTCCAGGAGCAGTTCGCCGGCCAGGTCCTGGGTGACCTCCAGGATCTGGTGTTCCTCCTTCAGACTGCCCACCATCAGCCCGAAGCCGCGGTTGATGTCGGCGTATTCGTCGGTGGTCAGGACATCCAGGTCGGCCTCATCCAGCCGCCCGCCCTCCACCTGCCGCATGGCCTCCACCAGGCGCGCCGCCGAGTTGGAGACCTCGCGCGCCGTCAGGATGGCCATGGAGATCGCGAGGGCGACGCTGACCACCACCACGCCGCCTGCCCAGAGGTACATGGACAGGATCTCGCTCGCCGGCACCACGAACCCGTGCTGGTCGAGCATCCGATCGAACTTGAACAGGAACGACACCGCCGAGAACACCAGCGGCAGGGACGAGACGAAGATGGCCAGGAACAGCACCTTGTTCCTGAGTGGCACGGAGATCAGGTCCTTGGCCTGTTCCGCCGGGATCGGTCCATCCAGGATGCGCGAGAGGCGTATGGCGATCGGCTCGATCACCTTGCCCACCGCGAAGAACTCGAAGATCGCGTGGGCCGGCGAGGCGAACACGAAGATCAGCGTGCCCAGTATGACGATCTGCCATGGCGCGATGCCCGCATCGAAGAAGACGTTGATCACCAACACGACGCTGACGAGCGACACGACCGCCGAAGGCCCGTGCAGGATCGTCACCCGCACCGCCGACAGCTGAGGCAGGTTGAGCGCCCGCACCAGCGCCGCGCCCAGGCGGGCCCGGTCGACCAGTTCTCCCCGGTCAAGGGCGCTGAGCACCGGCGCCAGCGGCTTCAGATGGCGCTGGATAGCGACATAGTCGATGAGCACGAACGCAGCGGTCCCTGGCGGCACGAACGCCCAGAACAGCAACCATTGGCGCAGCGTCCACTCCAGGCCCACCAGTCCCAGCGCCATGCTGATCGAGACGGCGACGCAGGTGGCGGCGGTGTAGATCCAGGTCAGCCGCCAAAACAGCGCCTTGCCGGAGTCCACCGGCCTCGCGCCCGTCTTCCGGGCCTCTACGAACGGTGTGACAGCGTTCACCGGAGCTCCGGACCCATTACGGATATGCGCTGCTGCATCACCGCCCTGTCGCCGTCGCGCTCCCCGTGCCGACGCAGTCTAGCCCCCCAGCGCGGCGGCGCCCAGACGGTTGAATTCGCTACCGCCAGGGCGGGCGGCAGGCAGATCGGGCGCGCGACAAGCCGCGGCCATTTCCCTATCGTCCCTCCTGCGCCGGCGACCACGGCGGCGCCGAAGAGGGGGAGATGTCTTGGGGCCTACTGGGCCGTCGAAAAGCCCGGCGGATAGCCCGCTGCTCGCGGTCTTCATGGAGAAGCGCGAGAACCTCCTGCTGTTCCTGGCCGCGCGGACTCGCAGCCTGGAGAGCGCCGAGGATCTGGTGCAGGATCTGTACCTGAAGATCGTCGCGCTCGATGCCGGCGCCGACGTGCGCGCGCCCACTGCGATGCTGTACCGGATGGCGTCCAATCTCCTGATCGACCAGGTGCGCAGCGTCCAGCGCTCGTCGCGCCGCAGCGCCGAGTGGCGAATGGACACCCGCGTGATCCACGGCGGCGAGGATGTCGTGGACGAGCCCCCCGCCGACGAGGTGGTCGCCGGCAAGCAGCAGGTTCGCCTGCTCACCGAGGCCGTCGCGGCCCTGCCGCCGAAGATGGGCCAGGCCTTCCGGCTGCATAAGCTGGAAGGGCTCAGCCAGGCCCAGACCGCCCAGGCCATGGGCGTCTCCATCAAGATGGTCGAGCAGCATATCCAGGCGGCCATCCGCCACCTGACTCAGCGGTTGCGGCCATGAACCGGCCGGCGCGCACCGAAAGACCTAGGGGTGGGACCGCGCGGCGCCGTCTTAGCCCCTGTTCAGCGCAGGCGGCGCAGATCGGGCAGGCCAGCCGATGACGAGCATAGCGCACGAAGAGCAGGCGATCGCCGAGGCGGGCGCCTGGCTGGCGCGCCTCCAGCGTGGCGACGTCGGTGAGGCCGACGGCCTGGAGTTCGACGCGTGGCTGGACGCTGCCCCTCAGAACCGGGCCGCCTACAAGAAATCTCTGGCCGTCTGGCAAGCCTTCGAGGTCAGCGCCGAACAGGTGGCCGCAGAACTTGCGGCCGCTTCGCGTCGCGCGCCCATGCGCAGCGCTCCGACCCGGCGGTGGATGGTGGCCGGCGGCGGCCTTGCCGTCGCTGCGGCGCTGGCGGTAACGGTGCTGCCGGGCCTCCTCGCCCAGCCGGAGACCCAGACCTATGTCACCGGCAAGGGCCAGCATCAGCGGGTCGCGCTGGCGGATGGCTCGGTCGTCGATCTCAATGCAGAGTCCCGGCTCAGCGTCACCTTGGCCCGATCGGAACGGCGGGTGGTGCTCGACGACGGCGAAGCGATCTTCGATGTCGCGCATGATGCGCGCCGTCCCTTCAACGTCGCGGCCGCCAACCACGTCGTCCGCGTCGTGGGCACCCAGTTCGATGTCCGCAACCGCCAGGGCGAGCTCACGGTCACCGTGGCGCGTGGCAAGGTGCAGGTGCGGCCTGTGGCCGCGGCGGCCGCGTGGCGGGCCTACAGCCTGACCGCAGGCCAGCGGATGGAAGTGGCGCAGAATGGCGCCGTCGCCCTACGCACGGTGGATCCGCAGGAAACCTTCAGCTGGCGGGTGGGCCGCCTCGTCTACCGCGAACAGCCGCTTGCCGAGGTCGTCGCTGACCTCAACCGGCAGTTTGTCGAGCAGATCGAGATCGGCGATCCTGCGCTGGGAGAAATCCCGATCACCGGGGTGATCATCCTCGATGATCCGAAATCGGTGATGTCCCGTCTGAGCTTGATGCTCCCCGTAAGAACAGTACCTTCTGACAGGGGGCTGCTGCTTCTTCGGAAGTAGGCCGAAGGCTTTAGGGCGGAGCTGGCCATCGTCGCGCGTTGCGGATCGGCGGCCGCCATCATTTGCGTGATGGCGGCGTTTGGACTCGGCGTCGCCGCCGAGGCCGCGCCCGCGCGCATCCAATTCCAGGTCGAGCCGAAGCCCTATGCCGAGGCGCTGCTCGACGTGGCGCAGCAGGCCAATGTCACGCTCATCGGGGCAGGCGCCTGCAGCGGTCATTTCCGTGGCCGACTCGCGGGCGCCATGACCCTCGAGCAGGCGCTGAGTCAGTTGCTGGAGAACGCGCCTTGCCGCTGGCGCGTCGTCGCGCCCGGTGGTGTCGAGATTCTGCCCCCCTTGCAGGCCGAGGCAAGGCCCCAGCCGCCGGTGATGGTCTCAGAGGTTCTGGTCACCGCCACCAAGCGGGTCCGCAACCAGCGTGAGCTGGCCGTCGCCGTCACCGCGATCCCGCGCAATCAGCTGCAGTCGACGGGCTCCGCCGATGTGGGCGAGGCCTCGGGTCAGCTGGGCGGCGTCCTGGCCACCAACCTCGGTCCAGGGCGCAACAAGCTCCTGCTCCGCGGTCTGTCGGACGGCGCCTATACCGGCCGCGCGCGTTCGATCGTGGCGACCTACCTCGACGACATACCGATCAACTACAACGCCCCCGATCCGGACCTGCGCCTGGTGGATGTGGAGCGGGTGGAGGTGGCGCGCGGGCCCCAGGGCGCGCTCTATGGCGCGGGCTCGCTCGGAGGCGTCTACCGCATCGTGGCCCGCAAGCCGGACCTCAAGCGCATCTCGGCGGAAGTGCGCGGGACGGCGGCCGACACGGCCGAGGGCGCGGCCAGCCGGGCGATCGAGGGCCACATCAACGTGCCGCTATGGCGTGACGTGGCGGGGCTCCGCCTCTCGGGCTACGACGAGATCCAGGGCGGCTACCTTGATGATATCGGCCAGAACCGCAGCGACGTCGACCAGACGGAACGGCGCGGCGCCCGGCTGTCGCTGTACGTGCAGCCGAATGACGCCTGGTCGGTGAACCTGACCGTGGCAGGCCAGCACCTGCGGTCGGAGGATACCCACTATACGACCCCCGGGCTGGGGCTGAACCGGTCGGTCCGGATTCCCGAGCCGCACGTCAACGACATACAGTTGGCGACCGGCACGGTGCGGGCGTCCTGGGGCTGGGCGCAGTTCACGTCCTCCACAGGCTATGTCCGCCACGCCTATGGCAGCCTCTACGACGCGACGGCGACCCAGCTCAATTACACGTCGTTCGCCAAGCTCTCGTCCGCCTATTCGGAGCGCACCCGCACCCGGATGTTGGTGCACGACATGTACCTGACGTCGCGCGGCGCAGGGCGCCTCGAGTGGCTGGCCGGAGTCTACGGATCGGACACGAAGCTCAGCTCGCCGACCCAGTTCCTGGTCGAGGTTCTGGGTGTCCCGGACGCCCTGGTCTACGGCGATACTCGCAGCGACCGCATCCGCGAACTGGCGGCGTATGGCGAGCTGACGTACGAACTGGCGCCCCGTTGGACCGTGGCTGTAGGTGGGCGCGTGTTCAACATCCGCGAGCACACGATCTCAGACGTGGTCTCCGAACGCTTCGCCCCGCGCCACGTCGACCGCAACCTCGGCTTCACCGGCTTCTCGCCGAAGGTCTCGCTGCAGCGCGAACTGGCGGGCGGGAACCTCGTCTACGGCGTGGTGTCGGAGGGCTACCGGGCGGGGGGTGTGAACTCCGGCGGAGCCCTGCCGCTGCCTCCGCAGCGCGAGACCTTCGCGCCGGATCGCCTGATCAATTTCGAAGTGGGGGTGAAGCTGCGGGCGCTGGACAACCGGTTAGCGATCAATTCGGCTGTGTTCTACGACATCTGGCGGGACATCCAGACCGATCAGTTTCGGGACTCCGGCATCCCCTACACGACCAATGCCGGCGACGCGCACATCCTGGGCCTGGAGACGGAGCTGTCTTGGCGCGACCCGAGCGGCCTCGTCGCGCAGGTCAACGCGCGGCTGTCGCGGATCCGCACCACGAACGTGAACTCGGATTTCACCACAGACCTCGTCAACGGGCTGCCCGGGGCGCCGGCGATTTCGGCTGGCGGCCTCCTGGGTTACGAGCGTGAGGTCTTTCGCGACTGGACCGTGCGGTTGATCGCCCAGGCCACCTATATCGGCCGCTCCCGGGTGACCTTCGACAGGACACGGCCCCTGATGGGCGGCTACGCGCGCACCAAGCTGTCGGCCGAGATCAGCGGTCAGGCCATGGGCGCCCCGGTGGCGCTGCAGGTCTTCGTGATCAATCCGCTGAACGACTTCAGCGATACCTTCGCCTTCGGAAACCCCTTCAACCCGGATCAGGTCCGCCAGATCACCCCGCAGCGGCCGCGCACGATCGGGGTGACCTTGTCCGCTGCGATATAATTTGCGCAGAGCGACCTAGGGATGGGCCGAGACCGCGCCGTCTATTCCGCGACCGTCACTGACTGGAGCAGCGGCGGTCGAAAGGAATGCGCCGTTGACCACGGCGCAAATGTCAAAGGTAGCGCGCGTTCCGAGCCCAAGGTCGCGCCACGGATGACTGAGGGCGGCCCTGACGCGGAGAGACGTCAGGGCCGCGCCTCTCCGTCGCAGGGGTCCCAGAAGAATCCGATTTGGCCGGAATTGCCGGTGATGCTAGGCTGTGCCGTTGATTGCGGCCGGCTCGGGCCGCCAACGCGATCTGGTTCTCCAGTCGCCTGAGCGCTCAAGACCTACCGCCCCGGCCAGAGGACGTCACACCTCGGTCGGGGCTCCTTGGTTCTGGAACCCGCATTTTCGTCTGTCACGCTCGCAAAAGCGCCGGTCCCGCGCTACGCCTACGCGCGAGGATCGGGTGGGGGGATCGCAGTGATGAAGTCGGCATACGGGTTCATGAGCCTTGGCCTCGCGGCGCTGGCCGCCGCCTTGGTCGGCGGCCTGTCCGGCGCGCACGCCCAGCCGCCGGCGCCATCTGGCGAGGCGGTCTTCGAGGCGCGGTGCAAGTCCTGCCACGAGCCGGCGATCGAACGCGCCCCCAGCCTCGCCGACCTCTCCCAGCGTCCGGCCGCCGACGTGCTGAAGTCGCTGACCAGCGGGATCATGAAGCCCATGGCGGAGGGGCTCAGCACTGCGGAGCTCGAGGCGGTGACCGCCTATGTGACCCGCCGCCCCGCGACCACCACGGCCGCCGCCGCGAAGCCTCCATCGGGCGCAGAGGAGCCGTTCGAAGTCGCCATCCGCGGCGGCGTGGTCGGGACTGACCCGATGTGCGCCTCCAATCCGCCGATCCGCGCCACACCCGGCGACTGGGCCAGCATGGGGGTGGACGACCCTTCCACCCGGTTCCAGCGCCGCCCGGGCCTTACCGCGGCCGACATCCCCCGGCTGAGGGTCAAGTGGGCCTTCTCGATGACCGGTGGCGGCCAGCCGGCGGTCGTGGGCGACTGGCTGTGGATCACGAACCGTTCGGGCAAGTTCTACGCGCTCGACCCGAAGACGGGGTGCGTGCGCTGGGCGGTCGACGACGTGGTGGCGCGCACCACCCCGATGGTGATCAGGAGCTCCATCTCGCCCAGCGGCTGGGCCACGTTCGTGGGCGTCGTGGACAAGACCGTCCGCGCCTTCGACGCCCAGACCGGCAAGGAGATCTGGAAGAGCCCCGTGCTCGAAGAGCACCGGTCCACGGTGATGACCGGCACGCCGGTGGTGGTGGGCGAGCGGCTGATCGTGCCGATCTCCTCGATCGAGGAGGCCCACGCCATGAGCAAAGCCTACGCCTGCTGCACCTTCCGCGGCTCGCTGGTCGCCCTCGACCTGAAGACCGGCAAGCTGCTCTGGAAGACCTACACCGTCACGGAGCCCCGCAAGTTGGTCCGCGAGAAAGAGGGCGGGCTGCAGGTGACGGGCCCGGCGGGCGCGGCGATCTGGGCGGCGCCGTCCGTCGATCGCAAGCGCGGCCTCGTCTATGTGGTCACGGGTGACAGCTACACCGACGTCAACACCATCGGTGCGGATGCGGTCATGGCCATGGACATCGCCACCGGCAAGATCCGCTGGCAGCACCAGGTCACCGAGAACGACAACTTCGTCATGGGCTGCGGTCGCAACTCCACCTCCGGCAACTGCCCGACCCCGCTCGGTCCCGACTTCGACTTCGGCGCCACGCCGATCCTGATGACCGTCGCCGGCGGCAAGCAGGTGCTGGTGGCCGGCCAGAAGTCCGGGCTCGCCTATGGCTTCAACCCCGACAACGGCAAGCTGCAGGAGATGCGCTACGAACTGGCGGTCGACTTCGTGCTGGGCGTGCATGTCACGCCCGAGCACGACCGCGGCCGGCTGCACTTCAAGTTCGTCAACTTCGACGGCTTCGAGACGGTGACGGCGGAGTTCTCTGCGCTCGAGGTCGGCTCGACCCGCCTGGACGAGCTGGCCCGCTGGCTGCTGGGCGAACCGCACCGCTTCCTCGAGGGCGCGCAGGGGCTGCGCCGGGTCGAAGCGTAAGGTCTGCTCACATTCCGCAAAGGCTCGGGCCGACGCGCTGCCGGTAAAATGCGCGGTTCAACTTCGTGCCGGCACCCTCGACAGGGCTGCAGCACCCGCGCCATGCCGCTGTTCTGGAAACCCTACACCTCCGACGTCACCAGCTTCATCGAGCAGCTGAAGGCCGCACGGCCCACGCTCGAAGACGAGCAACGCGCCGGCCGCGCCCTGCTGTGGGACAAGCGCATCGACCGCGCGGCGCAGGCCGACTACCAGGACGCACGCGTCCCGCAGCAGCCCTACGTCTACCAGACCAAGGCGGAGTGAGCCAGCACGCCCTGGCACCCGAGGTGCCTGCCATGCCTGCGCCCTCGCCCGACGCGCAGGCGCTGCCACCGGCCGTGGTGGATGCCGTGGCGGTGGCGCGCCTGTATGGCGAGCCGCTGTTCGCACTGCCGACCGACCTGTACATCCCGCCGGATGCACTGGAGGTGTTCCTCGAGGCCTTCGAAGGCCCGCTGGACTTGCTGCTCTACCTG
>NZ_CADEGK010000106.1 GCF_902826855.1 uncultured Phenylobacterium sp.
GGCCTGACGTAACGGTTCAAGCGGTCGTGGAACTCCAGCGTATGGGTTTCCGCGGCGTGGTTGCCCGCCACAGGGATCGGCGCAAAGACCTTCCTGGGCGCGTCGATCCGGTCGAGCCAGGCCTTGGCGAGCGGCGTGGGATCGATGTCGTTGTCCTCGCCCGTGATCATCACGACGGGCACGGGGATACGGCCCTCCAGGGTGCGGAAATCGACGCGTCGCCACTCCGGCCAAAGATATCTGTCGCTCGCCAGGCCGGCGGCGGGGATCGACATGGCATCCTCCAGGCTCCAGTTCGGCGCGGTCAGAATCTCCTGGACCTGGTTCCTCGGGTTGGGCGGACGATAGCGGGCGGAGACCGCCTGGGCGGCCTTGCCCTTCTCAGGATCGGCATAGGGCGGCGGGCCGGCCGCCATCAGGGCGGCGACCCCCTCGGCGTCGCCCGCCGCCCGGGTCAGGCGCAGATTGCGCTCGTAGAAGAACCGCTCCCGCGCGCCCGTCGTGTTGGTCACCTGGCCGGCGGCGACATAGGCGGAGAAGGCGTCGGGCCGCGCCTTGATCATCTTCACCGCCACGGTCGACCCGTAGTCGACGCCCAGCAGCACAACCTTCCGCTTGCCGAGGCGGCGGCGGACCTCGTCCACCAGTTCGAGGCCATCGGCGGTGAGGCGGTCGAACGTCAGCTCCGGCCCGACCTGCTTGCCATTGCGCACGAAGGTCTTGCCCGCGCCGCGATGGTCCCACTGCACGAGCGTGTAGTCGCGCTCCCACGGCAGGAAGGTCCGCACGAAGGGCGTCAGCGAGCTTCCGGTCGGGCCACCGTTGCCGCCGACGATCACCAGTACGGGGTTGCGCCGGTCACGCCCGCGGATGGTCACCCACTGCTCGACGCCGCCGATCCGGACGAAGGCCTCCTCCCGGATGCCCGGCGGGATAGGGATAGCGAACGCGTCGTCGTTGCGCGCCTGCGCCCACGCCCGCGCCCCCAGGGCGCCGCCGCTGGTCAGCAGCACGAGGACCAAGAGACCGAGCAGGACCCGCAGCGTCCAACGTCCGACCCGAGCCATCCAGCGCCCCTACTTACATGTGTAATCCGTAACGACTACATGTGTAAAACTGGACGGTCAAGCCGCTCCGCCGTAGCGCTGTGGTCCTACAGCGCGGCCTTGATGGCGGCGACGAGGCCGGGGTCTTGCGGCTCGGTGCGGGGCCCGAAGGCTTGCAGGGCCTCGCCGTTCCTGCCGATCAGGATCTTGTGGAAGTTCCACACCGGCACCGCCGGCTCGCCCAGCTCCTTTTCCGCCCACTTGTAGAACGGGTGGGCGCCGGCCTCCTTCACATCGACCTTGGAAGTCATCGGGAAGTCGATGCCGAAGGTGGTGGAGCAGAACGTCTGGATTTCCTGCTCGGTCCCCGGCTCCTGGCCCATGAACTGGTTGCAGGGCACGCCCAGCACCACCAGGCCCTGGTCCCTGTAGTCGGTGTAGAGCTTCTCCAGGCCGTCGTACTGCGGGGTCAGGCCGCACTTGGACGCAGTGTTCACCACCAGCACCACCTTGTCCTTGAAGGTGGTCAGCGGCAGCGGCTGGCCGTCGATGGTCTTGAAGGCGTGGTCGTGGGCGCTGGGCATGTTGATCTCCGTTGCGCGGAAGCTAGAGCCGTTACGCCGCGTCCTCCAACGCCTGTTCCACCGCGATGGCCAGGTCGAGGGCGGCGATGGCTTCCTGCGGGGTCACCACCGGCCGCGGCGCCAGGCCGCGCACGGCGTTCACGAACCCCTCGACGCTGGCGCCCAGCGGATCGCGTGCGGCCGGGGTGTCGGCGAAGTCGGGGTTGAGGGCGAAGGGCGTGGTGTTGCGGAAGGTCCTGGCGAGGAAGTCGATCTGCACCTCGCCGGACGGATAGACGATGCGCATGGTGCGCCGCCGCTCCGGCGCGCGGCGCGAGACGTCGAGCAGGCACGTGAAGCCGTTCTCGAACGTGACCTCGGCGCGGGCCTGGTCCCAGACGCCGTCGGGACCGCGCGCGCCTTCCGCCTCGGCGGTGACCGGCTCGGACGCGCTGATCGCCAGCGCCAGATCGATGTCGTGGACCATCAGGTCGAGGACCGCGGTGACGTCGCGGCTGCGCTCCGACGGCGGGCCATGGCGGAGCGCCTCCAGCAGGCGGGGCTGCTCGGGGATGTCCAGCAGGCCCATGGCCTGGAACACCACGCGCTCCTGGTGGCCGCAGGCGACGACCAGGCCCTTGGCCCCAGCCGCGGCGGCCACCCGCTGGGCGTCCGCCACGCTGACGGCGATGGGCTTTTCCACATAGACCGCCTTGCCGGCGGCGATGGCGGCCAAAGCCTGTTCCGCGTGGTGGATCGCCGGCGAGGCCACGGTGACCACGTCGACCGCCGCCAGGAAGCTCTCCAGATCGGCGAAGGCGCGGCCGCCCAGCGGCATGGCCACCTTCGCCGCGCGGTCCGGATGGGTATCGTACACCCCGGAGAAGCTGACGCCCGCCAAGCGCGCGTACTGGGTGGCGTGGTAGCCGCCGAACACGCCGGCGCCGATCACGCCGGCTCGCAGGATCTCGGTCATGGGCGAGGCGCCTAACACGCGGCGCGCCCTCGACGCCACCTGCGGGAGGTCATACATCTGTTTGAACGAACGAGCCTGGAAGGAAGCCCCCCGATGACCACCGTCCGCGAGATCCGCCTGAAGAGCCGCCCCCGGGGCCTGCCGACCCGCGACAACTTCGAGTTCGCCAGCGTGGACCTGCCCGCGCCCGCCGCCGGCGAGGTGCAGGTGAAGAACCTCTGGATGACGGTCGATCCCTACATGCGCGGCCGGATGAACGACGGGCCGAGCTACATCGGCGGGTTCCAACTGGACAAGCCGCTGGACGGCGGGGCGATCGGCGAGGTCACCGTCTCCAACGACCCGAAGCTGAAGGCCGGCGACCTGGTGCAATCGAACTTCGGCTGGCGCGAGGGCTTCAACGCGCCGGCCGCCGGCCTGACCAAGCTCGACACCATGGGCCTGCCCCCGCAGACGTTCCTGGGCGCGGCCGGCATGCCGGGGCTGACCGCCTACGCTGGCCTCCTGAAGATCGCGGCGCTGAAGGACGGCGACGTGGTGTTCGTCTCCGGCGCCGCGGGCGCGGTCGGCCAGATCGTGGTGCAGATCGCCAAGGCCAAGGGCCACACGGTGATCGGCTCGGCGGGCGGGCCGGAGAAGATCAAGTTCCTCAAGGAGATCGGCTGCGACCAGACGATCGACTACAAGGCCGAGAAGGACCTGACGGCGGCGCTGGCGAAGGCCGCGCCCGGCGGCATCGACGTCTATTTCGACAACGTCGCGGGCGAGCACCTGGTGGCGGCGCTGAACGTGGCCAAGCCCTTCGCCCGCTTCGCGCTCTGCGGCGGGATCTCGATGTACAACGCCACCGAGCTGCCGCCCGGCCCGCCGAACCTGATGCTGATGATCGGCAAGCAGATCCGCATGGAAGGCTTCATCGTCTCCAGCTCGTGGGACATGATGCCGGCCTTCCTGCGCGACCTCTCCCAGTGGGTGAAGGAGGGCAAGATGACCTGGAAGGAGACGGTCTTCGAGGGCCTCGACAAGGCCCCGGACGCCTTCATCGGCCTCTTTTCGGGCGCGAACCTGGGCAAGATGCTGGTGAAACTGGGCTGATCTTTCGCTCCCCGTCGGGGGAGGGATGACGTAGAACTGCCCGTCCTCCCCCGAGGTTTGGAGTTGCCCGTGCCGCGCCTGTTCAGCGCCTATGTGATTGTCGACTGGAGCGCGGCCTCCAAGCCGAACACCGGGGCGGATTCCGTCTGGATCGGCGTGCTGAAGCGCGACGTGCGCTTCCGGTTGACGTTCGAGGCCTTCAATCCGCCGACGCGGGCCGAGGCCGAGACGCGGCTCTCCGGCCTGCTGGACGACTTCAAGAAGCGCTCGGAGCGGGCCCTGGTGGGCTTCGACTTCCCGCTGGGATTCCCGCGCGGGTATGCGGCGGCGCTGAAGCTGCCGGGCGATCAGGCGTGGCGCGCGGCGTGGGACGACCTTGAGCGCTTCGTGAAGGACAAGGCCGACAACACCAACAACCGCTTCGGCGTGGCGGCCGGCATCAACCGGCGGCTGACCGGCGGGCCGTTCCCGTTCTGGGGCTGTCCGCCCAAGGACACCTTGTCGACCCTGCAGCCGAAGAAGACCCGCGACCACGGCCCGGACGACCTGCCGGAGCTGCGCCACGCCGAGGTGGCGATGAAGGGCACGGCCTCGATCTGGAAGACCTATTACAACGGCTCGGTCGGCGGCCAGGCGATCCTCGGCATGCCGGCGGTGCGGCGGATCAAGCTGGCGCGCGGCGACGCGGCCAAGGTCTGGCCGTTCGAGACCGGGTTCAAGACGCTGACCGAGGCCGACCTGGCGGGTGTCGAAGTGGTGCTGGCCGAGGTCTGGCCCTCGATGATCAAGCCGCAGGGCGTGGCCGGCGAGGTCAAGGACCTGCAGCAGGTGCGCACGCTGGCGGAACACTTCGCGCGGCTGGACGAGGCGAACAAGCTGGGCCCCCTGTTCGGCCCGCCCAAAGGGACGCCCGCCGAGGTGGTGCTGGACGCCGAGCGCGAGGAAGGCTGGATCCTGGGGGCCGGGGTCTGACCTAGAGCGGGCGGCGGCTCAGGAGCCAGAAGCGGAACAGCAGGAAGCCGGCCGACAGGAAGCTGGCGAACACCACCGCCCAGGTGATGCCCATGATCCCCATGCCGCGCGGGATCGCCAGGTACCAGGCCAGCGGCATCATTACGACGATGTAGCTCACCAGGTGGGTGATCGTGGGCAACCAGACGTCGCCCCGGGCGCGGAGCGACTGGGCGACGACCACCTGCAGGGCGTCGGGGATCAAGAAAGCGCAGGCCAGCACCAGGGCCGGGACCGCCATGGCGATCGCCAGCGGGTCGCGGGTGTAGGCCGTGGCGATGATCCCGGCGGTGGGCCAGATCACCAGGCTGATCGCAATGCCGAACACCAGGGTGACGGCGAAGGCGATCACGCCGGCGCGGTTCACGCCCGGCCCATCGCGCGCGCCGTAGGCCCGGCCCACCAGCACCGCCGCCGCGGTCGCCAGGCCCAGCGGGACCATGAAGACGATCGCCACGACGTTGAGCACGATGGTCCAGGCCGCCACCGCCAGCGCCCCGATCCAGCCGGCGATCACGTTCAGGCTGGCGAAGGCGGCCACCTCGAAGAAGTTGGAGACCCCGGAGCCGTAGCCGATCCGCCGCTGTTCGACCGCTGCGGGCCGGTCCGGCTCGGGTTTGGTGAACACGCCCAGGGCGCGGGCCTCCGGCATCAGGGCGATGTAGCCGAGCGCGGCGAGCGCCAGGAAGGTCCGTGCGCCCGCGGTGGCCCAGGCGCCGCCCACCGCGCCGAGGGCCGGCAGGCCGAGCGTTCCCGGCACCAGCAACAGCACGATGGCCAGGTTGACGACGTTGGCCGCCCACATGGCCCAGGCCGCCGGGCCGGGCTTTCCCAGCCCCTCCAGCCAGAAGGCGCCCGCGACGCTGAGCGCGTAGCCGGGCATCGAGAGCGAGAAGACGATCAGCGGCAGGGTGGCGCCGTCGGCAAGGTCCGAGGGCAGGCCGATATGGTGCAGCAGGGGCGGGCCGGCCGCCAGCAGGACCGCCATCGACGCCATGCCGATCCAGAAGCCGTAGACGAGGCCGCGGCGCAGGACCGCGCCGGTCAGGTCGCGCCGGCCCTGCCCGATCCGCCGCGCGGTCATCACCTGGATGCCCGCCAGCAGGCCCACGGCCATGGTCAGGACCACGCTGGTCGGGGCCCAGGCCAGGGCGTGGTATCCCAGCTCGCGGGCCGAGTACCGGCCGACCACGATGGCGTCGCACAGGCCCATGGCCATGATGCCCAGGCGTGACAGCACCACCGGTCCCGACAGCGTCAGGAGCGCCGAGAGGTCGAAACGGATGGCGCTGCGGCGCCTCTCGGCGTCGGTGAGCGCCTGGGCCGCGGGGCGGTCCATGGCGGGGTCGTCCTGATTTTCAAAGAGGCGCGGACACTGGCGCCGATGCCAAAAAAGGCAAGCCGAGCTTAACCGTCCGCGCCGCTCCGGCGCGGGCCGTGGCCGCGAGGGCACATCAGGGCCGCCGCGCGGTGTAGGCGATGGTGACCATGTTGCGGGTCACGCGGCCGCCGAACTGGTGGTCGGCGACGGACGCCAAGGCGTCGAGCATGCGGGCGCGGTGGGCCGGCATCAGGGCGGCGACCTCGGAATAGGTGGCGTAGAGGCGGCGGACGCCATCGGGGTCCAGCTCAAGGCTCCAGTCGGTGCGCGCGGTAGCGATGTCGGTGAAGCCGGCGGCGGCGAGGTCGAGTGTGCGGAGCTCGGCGTCGAGAGCGAAGGCCGGGCGGCCGATCACGCCGGCCGACGGGCTCTGCTCCGGCGTGCGCATGATCTCCAGGGTGGCGTCGTGGAAGGGGTCGGGGCGGGCCGGGTCGCCGAAGACGTTCCAGACCATGGCCCAGGCGCCGCCCGGCTTCAGCGCCGCGGCCGCGCGCTCCAGGGTCGGCTCCGGATCAAGCCAATGGAAGCTGGTGAAGGCGCAGCCGAGGTCGAAGGCTGCCGGCTCCAGCTGCGCCGCCTCGAAAGGCGCACGGCGGACGTCGATGGCCGAGTGCGGCAACCGGCCGGCCAGGAAGTCGGCCAGCCGCGGGTCGGGTTCGATGACCACCAGGGGGTCGGCCCCGCGGCGCAGCAGCTCCTGGGTGGCCAGGCCCGTGCCGGGGCCAACCTCGAACGCCGCGCAGCCGGGCTGCAAGCCGCAGCGCTCGGCCAGCAGGTCGAACACCCAGTCGGGATAGGCCGGGCGGGCGCGGTGATAGCCGGCCGGATCGGCGCCAAAGGCCTCGCGCCCCGCCCGCCGATCCATCTCAGCCATCGCGGCAGCTAGACCGCCGCGCGCTGGGAGATGTCCACCCGGTCTTCCTTCAGCTTCTCGGCCACCAGGAAGGCCAGTTCCAGCGCCTGTTCGCCGTTCAGTCGCGGGTCGCAGTGGGTGTGGTAGCGGTCGGCGAGGTCGCCCTCGCTGACCGAGCGCGCGCCGCCAAGGCATTCGGTGACGTTCTGGCCGGTCATCTCCAGGTGGACGCCGCCCGGGTGCACGCCCTCGGCCACGCAGACCTCCACGAACGACTTCACCTCCGACAGGATGCGGTCGAACGGCCGGGTCTTGTAGCCGTTGTTGGCGGTCAGCGTGTTGCCGTGCATGGGATCGGTGGCCCAGACGACGTTGCGGCCCGACGCCTTGGTGGCCCGCAACAGGCCGGGCAGGCGCGCGGCGATCTTGTCGGAGCCGAAGCGGCCGTAGAGGGTGATGCGGCCGGCCTCGTCCTTGGGGTTGAGCACCTCGATGAGCCGCAGCAGCTCGTCGGCCTCCAGGGTGGGGCCGACCTTGACCCCGATCGGGTTGCGGATGCCGCGGAAGAACTCCACGTGGGCGCCGTCCAGCTGGCGGGTGCGCTCGCCGATCCACAGCAGGTGGGCGGAGGTGTCGTACCACTCGCCCGAGGTGCTATCGACCCGGGTCATGGCCTCCTCGTAGCCCAGCAGCAGGCCCTCGTGGGAGGTGAAGAACTCCACGCTCTGGACCTCGCGCTGGTTCTCCGGCGCGACGCCGATGGCGGACATGAAGGTCAGCGCGTCGGAGATCTTGTCGGCGATCTCGCGGTATCGCGCGCCCTGCGGGCTGTCGTTGACGAAGCCCAGGGTCCAGCGGTGGATGTTGTAGAGGTCGGCATAGCCGCCGCCGGCGAACGCGCGCAGCAGGTTCAGCGTCGCCGACGACTGGTGATAGGCCTGCAGCAGGCGCTGCGGGTCCGGGATCCGGGCCTCGGGCGTGAACTCCATGCCGTTGATGTTGTCGCCGCGATAGGAGGGGAGCTCGACGCCGTCGATCACCTCCACCGGCGAGGAGCGCGGCTTGCCGAACTGGCCGGCCATGCGGCCCACCTTCACCACCGGGCGGCCCCCGGCGAAGGTCAGCACCACCGCCATCTGCAGCAGGAGGCGGAAGGTGTCGCGGATGTTGTCGGCGTGGAATTCCTTGAAGCTCTCGGCGCAGTCGCCCCCCTGCAGCAGGAAGGCCTTGCCGGCCGCGACGTCGCCAAGGAGGCTTTTCAGGCGACGGGCCTCGCCTGCAAACACCAGGGGCGGCATCCGGCGAAGGGTGGTTTCGACCTGCGACAGCGCAGCCGCGTCCGGATAGTCGGACGGGATGTGCTTGGCGGGTTTTCCTCTCCAGGAAGCGGGCGTCCAGTGTTCGGTCATAGGAAGATCTGGGCTCTAACTTGCGGAAACCGCCGGTTTTGGCGGGCCGGGCGTTTTACTCGGATTGGGGCGCCGGGTCGATGGGCTTGACCCGGAGGTCGCTTGCGCCTCCGCATGCCCCAGCGCGGTGATCGTGCAGACCAGGGCGCCGAGCGCCAGCCACCACTCCTGCCAGACGCCGAAGCTGACCGCGCCGAAGAAGAGGTAGACGGCGGCCGAGCCGGCGGCGGCGGCGCTGACCAAGCAGCGCTGGTCGCCGGCCAGGCGGCGCAGGCCGATCGCCCAGGCCAGGGCCAGGAGGCTCGCCCCGAGGACCCCCAGCTCCAGCCAGACCTGCAGGGCGCCGTTGTGCGGGTGCAGGCCGATGGCGGGCCCGAAGGTGCGGCTGGCGTCCAGGCCCCAGCCGCGCAGGGGATGCTCGGCGATGCGCTCGACCGCGTAGCTCCAGTAGGCCATCCGCTCGCTCCACGAGAGCGGCAGGTTCGGGAAGCGGCCCATGGCGGCCAGCAGGGCGACCGGGGTCAGCATCATGAGCACGACCGCCGCTGCGGCCAGGGCCTTGGGCGCCGTGCGTGGCCAGGTCCAGACCAGGAGGCCGACGCCGACCGCGACGCCCACCGCCAGGACCGGGGCGTCGGATAGGAAAACCTGCGCCACCACCGCCGACCCCACCGCCATCGGCGCGGCCAGCCACCAGGGCGCACCCGCGCGCCAGCCCGCCGCCGCCGCCACCGGCCAGAGCAGCGCCAGGACAAAGGCGCCGTGAGCAACGTTCTTGCGCGCGAGATCGGGGCGGATCGGGTCGCCAACGGCGCTGCGCAGCGTCTGGTAGACCGCAGCTCCGGTGGCCGCCTCGACCAGTAGCAGCACCCCATAGGCGGCCAGTCCCCAGGCGAAGATGCGCAAGGCGAGGCGGCGGAGGGCGGGATCGGCCCGCCGTGCGCCCTGCCAGGCGGCCCAGTAGAGGATGAGCTGGAACGCCAGCTTGAGCACCACGATGTCTTCGAGTTCGTTGGGCCGGCTCGGGCTCCAGAAGCTCGACAGCGCCGCCCACGCCACGAGCGCCAGGAGCACGATCGCCAGCGGCCCGTCCTCGCGCCGAACCCGGACCGCGGGCAGGCACAGGAGCCCGACCAAGGCCAGCAGCGCCGCGAAGCCCAGAGGGCCCAGCCAGGCCAGCAGCGGCGTCAGGCCGGCCGCGGCCACGAGGACCCAGCCGCACCACACACCCAAACGGTCCAGGCCCTGTACGCCGAGTGAACTCACGCCGCCTGGCCGAGCCCCGGAGGCGTGTACTTTTCGCGCATCGTCACCAGCTCCTCGGCCAGGGTCGGGTGGACGGCGCAGGTCGCGTCCCACTGGGGCTTGGTCACGCCCATCTTCATGGCGATCGCCGCCATCTGGATGATCTCCGGACCGTCCGGCGCGACCACATGGCAGCCCAGGATGCGTTCGCTCCCCTGCTCCACCACCAGCTTCATCAGGCAGCGCTGCGCGCCGCCGTAGAAGGTCTCCTTCATCGCCCTGAACTTGGCGAGGTAGATGTCGACCTTTCCGTACTTGTGCCGCGCGTCGGCCTCGCTCAGGCCGACCGACCCCATCTGCGGCTGGGTGAAGACGGCGGAGGCGACCATCTCGTGGTCGAAGCTTGTGGAGTTCTCGTAGAACTCGGTCTGGGCGAAAGCCGCGCCCTCGCGGATCGCCACCGGCGTCAGGTTGATGCGATCGGTGACGTCACCCACCGCCCAGATGCTGGGCACGTTGGTGCGCGAGTAGGCGTCCACCTTCACCGCCCCGGTCTCGGTCAGTTCAACCCCAGCGGACTCCAGGCCCAGTCCCTCGGTGTAGGGCTCGCGGCCGAGCGCGAACATCACCACGTCGCTCTTCAGTTCGTGGCCGTCGAGGCATCCGCTGACCAGACCGTCTGCGGTCTTCTCGATCTTGCCGATCTGCGCGCCGAGGCGGATGTGGATGCCGCTGGCCGACATTTCCTCGGCCAGGTGGCTACGCACGTCATCGTCGAAGCCGCGAAGGATGTTGGGGCCGCGATGGACCAGGGTGGTTTCCACGCCCAGGCCGTTGAAGATGCACGCGAACTCGCAGGCGATATAGCCGCCGCCGGCGATCACGATGCGCTTCGGCAGTTCGCTGAGATGGAACGCCTCGTTGGAGGTGATCGCGTGCTCGATGCCCGGCAGGTCCTTCGGCATCCAGGGCCGTCCTCCCGTGGAGACCAGGATCTTCTTCGCCGTGAACGTCCCCTTGCCTTCGACCTCGACGGTGTGGCGGTCCTTCAGGGTCGCACGGGCATGGACCACCTCGGCGCCGGCGTTCTGCAGGTTGCGGACGTAGATGCCGGAAAGCCGGGCGATCTCGTCGTCCTTGGCGAGCAGGAACCGCTTCCAGTCGAACCTGGCCTCGCCGAGGTCCCAGCCGTAGCCCTTGGCGGTCTCGAAAGTCTTCGTGAATTCCGAAGCATAGACCATGAACTTCTTAGGCACGCAGCCGCGGATCACGCAGGTGCCGCCCACCCGGTCCTCCTCGGCCACCGCCACCTTGGCGCCGCTCATGGCCGCCAGCCGGGCCGCCCGGACGCCGCCGGAACCGGCGCCGATGACGAAGAGGTCGTAGTCGTAGTCCGCCAAGTCAGGCTCCTAAGGCTCGAGTTCGATGACGCCGGCGTCCGTGCCGATCAGCGCCCGGTCCGCGAGGTCGAGGAAGAGGCCGTGATCGACCACGCCGGTGACGCTCTTCAGCGCCGCCGCCAGGGCCGCCGGCTCCTCGATCCGCCCGCAGGCTGCATCATAGATAAGGTTGCCGCCGTCGGTTCTCACCGGCTCGCCGTCCCGGCGGCGAAGCATCGGCGCGACGCCGAGGTCGCATTCGGCCAAGGCGTCGCAGATGCGCAGCGCGGTGGTCGTGTGGCCGAACGCCACCACCTCGATCGACAGGGGAAATTTTCCCAGAATTTTCACGTGCTTGACAGCTTCGGCTATCACGACGCAGGACTTCGAGGCCTCCCACACCAGCTTCTCGCGCAGGAGTGCGCCGCCGGCGCCCTTGATCAGCGCCAGGCCGGGGCCGATCTCGTCGGCGCCGTCGACCGTGAGGTCGATGGTCTTGGTCTCTCCCAGTTGGGCGATGCGGATGCCCAGGCTGGTGGCCAGGTCCGCGGTGACCTGCGAGGTGGGCACGCCGACGATGTCCAGCTTGCGCGCCGCCAGCGCCCGGACGAACCAGGCCGCCGTCGAGCCGGTGCCAAGGCCCACCACCATGCCGTGGGTCACCAGGGCGGCGGCGGCCTCGCCGGCGGCGCGTTTCTGGGCGTCAACGTCGCTCATTTCCCTGCCGCCTTCTTCTTCGCGCCCATCGCCTTGCGGAACCGCGCCGCCCAGCCCGTCTTCTCGGCCTGCATCCCGCGGCCCAGCGCCAGGGCGTCGGCGGCGACGTCCTTGGTGATCACCGAGCCGGAGCCGACGTAGGCGCCTGCGCCGATGCTGACAGGCGCAACCAGGGACGAATTGGAGCCGATGAAGGCGCCTTGCCCCACGTGGGTGTCGTATTTGAAGAAGCCGTCATAGTTGCAGAAGATGGTCCCGGCGCCGATGTTCGCCCCCACCCCCACCGAGCCGTCGCCAAGGTAGGCCAGGTGATTGGCCTTGGCGCCCTCGCCCACCGTGACGTTCTTCACTTCCACGAAGTTGCCGATGTGGGCCCCCGCCCCGATCACGGCGCCGGGCCGCAGGCGGGCATAGGGGCCGACCAGGGCGCCTTCGCCCACGCTGGCGCCCTCCAGGTGGCTGAACGACCGGATCACCGCGCCCTGCGCGACGCTCACGCCGGCGGCGAACACGACATAGGGCTCCAACGTCGCGCCGGGCGCGATCTGCGTGTCCCAGGCGAAGAACACCGTCTCCGGCGCGACCATGGCCACGCCCTCGCTCAGGAAATGCTCGCGGCGGCGCTTCTGGAAGACCGCCTCGGCCTGGGCCAGCTGGGCCGGGGTGTCGGCGCCCATCACGGCGGTCTCCGGGGCGATGTTGGCGCGGACCAGGGCCTCCTCGTGGGCAGCCTCGGCGATGATGTCGGTCAGGTAGTACTCGCCCTTGGCGTTGTCGTTCCTGACCCGGCCCAGCCAGCGGAAGAGGTCGGCGCGGTCGGCCAGGTACATGCCGGCGTTGCAGGTCTTCACCGCCCGGACCTCGTCGCTGGCCTCGGCCGCCTCGACGATGCGCATGACGTGGCCGTCAGCGCCGCGCAGGATGCGGCCGTACTTCAGGGGATCGGCCGGCTCGAAGCCCATGATCGCCAGGCGCGCGCCGTTGCTGCGCAGGGTGAACAGGTGCTCCAGGTCGCCGGCCTGCAGGAGCGGGCAGTCGCCGTTCACGACCAGCACGTCGCCGTCGAAGTCGGCCAGGGTCTCCTTCGCGCACAACACCGCGTGGCCGGTCCCCTGGGGCGGATCCTGCAGCACGGGGGCGGCCTCGCCCAGGCGCTCGACCACCAGTTCGCGGACCTGCGGGCTGTGGGCGCCGACCACCACGTGAATCCGCTCGCAGCCGGCCGCCTGGACAGCGTCGATCACGCGGTCCAGCAGACTGCGGCCGCCCACGCGGTGCAGCACCTTGGGCAGCTTGGACTTCATCCGCGTGCCCTGGCCGGCGGCCATGATCACGCAGGCTCTGGCGGTCATTCAGGCTCTCCCAAGGCAGTGCTGAGTCTTCGTCGTCCGGCTGGGCTTAGCAAGCCTTGTGGCCCGGCGCGACAACGGGCTAGCGTCCCGGCTGGTCTGGGGAGTCTCCATGAAATCCACATCGCGTCTGGCCGTCCTCCTCTGCGCCGGCGCACTGGCCGCCATGGCCCCCGCCGCCCTGGCCGCGCCGGACAAGGCGCTGGAAGCCAAGTTCGACGCCATGATCAGCCCCGCGGAGATGGATGGCTGGCTGAAGACCATGTCCGCGGAGCCCAACCACGTCGGCAGCCCGCACAACAAGGCCAACGCCGAGCTGACCCTCGCGCAGTTCAAGTCCTGGGGCTGGAACGCGAAGATCGAGACCTTCTGGGTGCTCTACCCGACGCCCAGGGAGCTGGCGCTGGAACTGGTGAGCGGGCCTGGCGCGCCGTTCAAGGCCACCCTGACCGAGGGACCGATTCCCGGCGACGAGAGCTCGTCGCGGACCAAGGACCAGCTGCCGGCCTACGTGGCGTTCCAGGGCGACGGCGAGGTCACCGCGCCGCTGGTCTACGTCAACTACGGCATGCCGGGCGACTACGACGCGCTCGAGCGGATGGGCGTGTCCGTGAAGGGCAAGATCGTCATCGCCCGCTATGGCGCCGGCTGGCGGGGCCTGAAGCCGAAGCTGGCCCAGGACCACGGGGCGGTGGGCTGCATCATCTATTCCGACCCGCGCGACGACGGCTATTCGGTCGGCGATCCCTATCCGCAGGGCGCCTCCCGGCCGCCGCAGGGCGTCCAGCGCGGCTCCGTGGCCGACATGACCACCTATCCGGGCGACCCGACCACGCCGGGCTATGGCTCGACCAAGGACGCCAAGCGGGTGGCGCGGGCGGACGCGGTCACGATCCTGAAGATCCCCACCCTGCCGATCTCCTACGGCGACGCCACGGTGCTGCTGAAGTCGCTGGACGGCCCCGTGGCGCCGGCGGCGTTCCGCGGCGGCCTGGGGCTCACGTACCACGTGGGTGGCACGGACGCCGGCCAGGTCCGCCTGAAGGTGGTGTCCGACTGGAGCCTGAAGCCGGCCTACAACGTCATCGCCACGCTGAAGGGCAAGGAACGGCCGAACGAATGGATCGTGCGCGGCAACCACCGCGACGGCTGGGTGTTCGGAGCCACCGACCCGCTCTCCGGTCACGTATCCATGATGGGCGAGGCCAAGGCGCTGGGGGCGCTGGCCAAGGCCGGCTGGAAGCCGAAGCGGACCATCGTCTACGCCAGCTGGGACGCAGAGGAGCCGATGCTGCTGGGCTCCACCGAGTGGGCGGAGACCCATGCGGCGGAGCTGAAGCAAAAGGCGGTGGTCTACATCAACTCCGATAGCAACGGCCGCGGGTTCCTGGGCGTCGGCGGCAGCCACGCCCTGCAGCACTTCGTGAACGAGGTCACCGCCGACGTGGCCGATCCGCAGACCGCCGTTTCCGTCCGCGACCGCCTGCGGGCGGCCCTGGGCGTGCAGGCCGTCGAGCAGCCCGGCAACCCGCGCGCGGTGCAACTGGGTCGCTTCGCCGCCGACCCGGGCCGGGACCTGCCGATCGACGCCCTGGGATCGGGGTCGGACTATTCCAGCTTCCTGCAGCACCTGGGCCTGGCGACGTTGAACCTGGGCTTCGGCGGCGAGGGGTCCGACGGCGGCGTCTACCACTCGGCCTACGACACCTATGAGCATCACACCAAGTTCGTGGACCCGGGCCTGGCCTACTCCGGCGCGCTGGCGAAGGTGACCGGACGGATGGTGCTGCGGCTGACGGACGCCGACCTGCCGGTGCAGCGCTACGGCGACTTCGCCGACACCGTGAGCGGCTACCTGGACGAGGTGAAGCGGCTGGCCGACACCAAGCGCGACGAGGCGGCGGCCCGGAAGCGCCTGCTGGTGGCGGGCGCCTACAAGCTGGCCGACGATCCGCTGGAAACGCGCGGCGACCCCCCAGCGCTGGCGGCCTCGCCGCCGCTGGACTTCGCGCCCCTGGACCGCGCCGTCACCCGGCTGAAGGCCAGCGCGGCGGCCTTCGACCACGGTCTGTCGGCCCGCGGCGGCCAGCTCAGCCCGGCCCAGAAGCGGCAGCTCGACGCGGTGCTGCTGCGGCTGGAGCAGCGTCTGACGCGCGAGAAGGGGCTGCCGTTCCGGCCCTGGTACAGGCACATGATCTACGCGCCCGGTCGCTTCACCGGCTATGGCGCCAAGACCCTGCCGGGTGTGCGTGAGGCGATCGAGGAGCGCCGGTTCGACGACGCGGCGACCTACATCGCCCTGACCGCCGAGGCGCTCAGCGACTACGCCGCAGGGCTGGAGGCGGCGACCGCGGTGATCAATGGCGGCTAGCGGCCCGCACGCCGATCGGCCGCTGGGGGGCGTGACGATCGCCTTCGACCTCGACGGCACCCTGGTCGACACGGCGCCCGACCTGATCGGCACGCTCAATGTGTTGCTGGCCGAGGAGGGCCTGGCGGCCCTGCCGCTGGCCCAGGCGCGGCCGTTCATCGGCCACGGCGCACGCTGGCTGATCCAGCGCGGCTTCGAGGCGGCCGGCGCCCATCTGCATCCGGCCCGCGCCCAGACGCTGTTCGACCGCTTCATCGTCCACTACCGAGCCCACATCGCCGACGCCAGCCGCCCGTTCCCCGGCTGCGAGGCGGCCCTGGAGGCGCTGAGCGCCACAGGCGCCACGCTGGCCGTCTGCACCAACAAGCCCACCGCGCTGTCGGTCGCTCTGCTGGAGTCGCTGGGGCTCGCCGGGCGCTTCGCCGCCATCATTGGCCCCGACGCCGCCCCGGCCGCCAAGCCCGACCCGCGCCACCTGCAGACCGCCGTGGCGGCGGCGGGCGGCTCGATGGACCGCGCCATCCTGGTCGGCGATTCGGCGACCGACGTGGGCGCCGCGCGCGCCGCCGGGGCCGGGCTGATCCTGGTCGGCTTCGGCTACACCGAGATCCCCGCCGCCGACCTCGACCACGACGCCCTGATCGAGCACTACGACCAGCTTCCGGACGTGGTCGTGCGGCTGCTGGCGGCTTGCGGCGCGAGGCGCTAGCGGCTATAGCCGCCGCCTTCCCGAGATGGATGCGTAGCTCAGCGGGAGAGCACCTCGTTCACACCGAGGGGGTCACAGGTTCAATC
>NZ_CADEGK010000107.1 GCF_902826855.1 uncultured Phenylobacterium sp.
CATGCGCCCAGATCGGCAAGCACTGCCACATCTCCGGCGGCGCCGGCATCGGCGGGGTGCTGGAGCCGCTTCAGGCCAACCCGACGATCATCGAGGACAACTGCTTCATCGGCGCGCGCTCCGAGGTGGCCGAGGGCGTCATCGTTCGCGAGGGCTCCGTGCTCTCCATGGGGGTCTATCTCACCTCGACCACGCCGATCGTCGACCGTCGCACGGGCGCAGTGACCACCGGCGAGGTGCCGCCGTATTCGGTGATCATGTCCGGCTCGCGGCCCAACGCGGTCGACCCGGCGCTGCCCAGCACCTACTGCGCGGTGATCATGAAGACGGTGGACGAGCGGACCCGGTCGAAGACCTCGATCAACGAGCTGCTGCGGGAGTAGCCGCGTCGGTCGCCGGGTATGGCCCGCTGACATACGGACCGCGATACCCGGCCTCGTGGGTTACGAAGTCGGCGGCCTGCGCCGTCTGGGTCGAGCAGGCAGGCTTGGGTTCAAACGGCCCATAGTAGTAGCCCTGGGGCCCGCCCGGACCGTAGCAATAGGCGTAGCCGTAGTCCGATGATGCGCAGCCCGTGAGCGCCAGGGCGCTGAGCGCCAGCAGGATCAGTCGCGCATCCATCGCAAGGTCCGCCTTTTGCGGTGAAGCTCGCAGTCTCCACCCAGCCGCGGCGGTGTGCAACGCCATGCCCCCACCGCGCGAGCGTCACTCCGGGTATGGCGTCCCGTCGCGGTGGCGGTACCCGACCTCACCGGGGCGGGCGACCATGTCGATGTCGGGGTAGTCGCAGGCGTCGGTCGCGGGCCGGCGGGAGCCGACCTCCAGGTAGACCGCATCGGCGCCGCTGCGGTTCTGCAGGCAGTGGCCGTTGGCGACGCCGGCCTTCCAGGCGGCGCAGTCGCCGGGGCGCAGCACATGGTCGCCGTCATCCTCCACCAGGACGACCTCGCCCTCCAGCACGAAGACGAGTTCGTCCTCCTGCGTGTGCCAATGGCGCTGGCTCGACCACTTGCCGGGCGGCAGGCGAACCAGGTTCACCCCGAAGTCATCGAGCCCCACCGCGTCCCCCAGCTTGCGCCATGTCGCCCCCAGGCAGATCTCGGCGAAGGGGCTCGGATAATTGCAGCCGCTGCTCAGCGGCACGGCGTGGATGTCGATCTTCGGCATGAAGGCCTCGCGTCTCCTGTCTCCAGCAGATAAAGCGCCGGAATGCCGTCCGAAACCCTTGGCGCCATCGACGCCGTCCAGCTCACCCGCGACCTAATCCGCCGCCCGTCGGTGACGCCCGCCGACGCGGGGGCCATGGCGATCGTGGAGGAGACCCTGCGCGGCCTCGGTTTCGCGTGCCGCCGCATGCGGTTCGGCGAGATCGAGAACCTCTACGCCCGCTATGGGACGGCCCGGCCCAACCTCTGCTTCGCAGGCCATACCGACGTCGTGCCGGTGGGCGACGCCGCCGCCTGGTCCAAGGACGCCTTCGCCGCCGAGGTGGTTGACGGGGTCCTGATCGGCCGCGGCTCGGTGGATATGAAGAGCGCCATCGCCGCCTTCGCCGCCGCGGCCGCCGACGCCATCGCGGCCGGGACCGTGACCGGCTCGGTCTCCTTCCTGATCACAGGCGATGAGGAGGGTGTGGCCACCGACGGCACCACCAAGGTGGTCGATGTGCTGCGGGCCGAGGGCGAGGTCATCGACCACTGCGTCGTGGGCGAACCGACCTCGGCGGAGACCTTTGGCGACATGGTCAAGGTGGGTCGGCGCGGCTCGATCAATGCCGACATCGAGGTCGAGGGGATTTCCGGCCACGTCGCCTATCCCCACCGCGCAGCCAACCCGGTCCCGGTGCTGATCCGCCTGCTGGCCGCCCTGCAGGCCCGCAGGCTCGACGACGGCTATCCGGAGTTCCAGCCGTCCAATCTCGAGGTGACCTGGATCGAGGTCCCCAACACCGCCACCAACGTCATCCCCGGGATCGCCCGCGCCCGGATCAACATCCGCTTCAATCCGAACCACACCGGACGCGCCCTGGCTGATTGGTTCGACGTTGAAGCGTCGAGGGCGGGCGAGGGTTTTCCCGGCAAGGTCACCGTCACGCCGGCGATCAGCGGCGAGGCCTTCCTGACCGAGCGGGGCGCCTTCACCGACCTGGTCGCAGCCGCCGTCGCCGACGTCACCGGCGCCGCGCCGGAGCTGTCCACTAGCGGCGGAACCTCGGACGCCCGGTTCATCCGCGCTCTGTGTCCCGTCATCGAGGTCGGCCTGGTCGGCAAGACCATGCACCAGGTCGACGAGCGCGCGCCGGTGGAAGAGATCCGCACCCTGCAGCGCGTCTACGCCCGGATCATCGCCCGGTATTTCGCCTGACCCAGCGCGGCGACTATCGGTTCCCGCCGATCAGGTCGCCAATGCCGCCGAGGACGGAGCCCTCGCCGCGGTTGCCGCCCATTCCACGCGCCGCGACCATCATCCGGCCCGCCAGGCGAGAGAACGGCAGCGACTGGATCCAGACCTTCCCGGGGCCGGTGAGCCGCGCGAAGAACAGGCCCTCGCCGCCAAAGATCATGCTCTTCACGCCGCGGACCATCTCCAGGTCGAAGTCGACGCTGGGGGTGAAGGCGGCCAGGCAGCCGGTGTCGACGTGGAGCACCTCCCCCGGCGCCAGCTCGCGCTCCACCAGGGTGCCGCCCATCTGAACGAACACCCAGCCGTCGCCGTCCAGCTTCTGCATGATGAAGCCTTCACCGCCGAACAGACCGGTCATCACCCGGCGCTGGAAGGCGATTCCGATCGAGACGCCGCGGGCGGCGGCTAGGAAACTGTCCTTCTGGCAGATCAGCGTCCCGCCGACCGAGTCCAGCTTGATCGGCAGGATCGCGCCCGGCGTCGGCGAGGCGAAGGCCACGCGCGCCTTGCCGCGGCCGCTGTGGGTGAAGACCGTCGTGAACAGGCTCTCGCCGGTGACCAGCCGCTTGCCGGCGCCCAGCAGCGCGCCCATGAAGCCCGCCCCCTGCTGGCCCGAGCCGTCGCCGAACACGGTGGTCATCTCGATCGAGGCGTCCTTCCAGACGAACGAGCCGGCCTCGGCCACGGCGCTTTCGCCCGGGTCGAGCTCGATCTCGAGGAACTGCAGTTCCTGGCCCTTGATCTCGAAGTCGATGTCATCGGCGACAGCGGCGTTGCGGGAATGATGGCTCCACGGGCCTTGGGACATGGGGGCTCCTTTCGGGTCTGAGCTGGATATAGGCGAGACCCTGGCGCCTGCGAATAGCTTCGGGCCGCTAGTAGCTGACGTGGGTCAGGTAGAGGCCTTGGGCCGGCGCCACCGGCCCGCAGGCCTTGCGGTCGCGCGCCGCCAGGGCCGCTGCGACGTCATCCACGGTCCATCGCCCGACGCCCACCTCGGCCAAGGTCCCGGTCATCGAGCGGACTTGCCGGTGCAGGAATGATCGGGAGGCGAACTCCAGGATTACCTCCTCGCCATCGCGGGCGACGCTCGCCACATCCAGGGTCTTCATCGGCGATTTCGCCTGACAGGCCAGGTCGCGGAAGGTGGTGAAGTCGTGGTGGCCCACAAGCACCTGCGCGGCGGCATGCATGGCGGAGGCATCCAGCGGCTTCTTCACGTGCCACACCCGGCCCTGGTCCAGCGCCGGCGGGCTGGCGCGGTTCAGGATCCGGTAGCGGTAGCGCCGCCCCGTGGCCGAGAACCGGCTGTGCCAGTCACCCTCCGCGACGCTCGCCTCCAGCACGGAGATCGGCTCGGGGACCAGGTGGGCGTTCAGCGCATTGCGCACCGTCTCCGCCGGCCAGGCCTTCGCGAGGTCCACGTGCGCCACCTGACCGGCCGCATGCACCCCGGTGTCGGTGCGCCCGGCGGCGCTGACGCGCAAATCCTCGCCGCAGAAGGCCGTCACCGCCCGCTCCAGCGCGGCCTGCACCGTCGGTAGCCCCGCCTGCGCCTGATAGCCATGGTAGGGCCGGCCGTCGTACTCGATCACCAGGCGGTAGCGGGGCATCAGCCCAACCGCGTCCCGGCCGGGATCGGCGTCCCACGCAGGAAGGCGTCGGCGTCCTGCGGCCCACGCCCCTCGCGCTGCACTCGCAGCAGCCGCACCGCGCCCTCCCCCGTCCCTATCAGCAACCGGTCGTCCAGGGTCACGCCGGGCGGTCCCGACTCGTCGTCGTAGACGGACAGCAGCGCCTTCACCCTGACGGGCCCCTTGTCGCTGGGGAGTTCGAACCACGCGCCGGGCGAGGGCGAGTAGCCGCGGATCTTGCCGTCCAGGACGCGGCCGGGCTTGCTCCAGTCCAGGCGCGCAAACTTGGGGCTGAGCTTCTTGGCGTAGGTGACGCCTTCGGCGGGCTGCGCGGTCGCCACGGCGCGACCGGCTTCGATGTCGGCCAGCGTGCGCACGATCAGCTCCGCCCCGGCCGCCGCCAGCCGGTCGTGCAGGCTGCCCGCGGTCTCCAGCGCGTCGATCCGCAGGGTCGTCCCAGCCAGCACCGGCCCCTCGTCCAGCCCCTCGGTCATCCGCATGACCTGAACGCCGGTGACCCGGTCGCCGGCCATGATCGCGCGCTGGATCGGCGCTGCGCCGCGCCAGCGGGGCAGGAGAGAGGCATGGAGGTTGTAGGACCCAAACCGGGGAGCCTCCAGTACCGCGGCCGGCAGGATCTGGCCGAATGCCACCACGACGGCGGCATCCAGCCGGAGCGCCGCGAAGGCCGCGATCTCGGCGGGGTCGCGCATGGAGGCCGGGGTGCGCACCGCGATGCCGTGCGCTTCAGCGAACGCCTGCACGGGGGAGGGCTTCAACTCCTGGCCTCGCCCCCGCGGGGCTGGAGGCTGCGAATAGACGCAAGCCACCTCGTGCCCGGCCACCACGATGGCGGCGAGCGCGGAGACTGCGAAGTCGGGCGTGCCGAGGAAGGCCAGGCGCATGGCCGGGGTTTAGCGGTCGCGACGGGCCAAGGGAACTTCTGCGGGAACTTCGCGCCAAGCGTGGCCGTTGGAGACGGTGGAACGGAGCTCCCCCATGCGCCATCTCATCTTCACCCTCGCCGCCGCGGGCGCCGCCCTCACGCTCGGCGCCTGCACCAAGGCCGAGCAGGCCAGGACAGAAGACAACGTGCAGAAGGCGACGGCCGATGTCGTCGCAGCCGGCAAGGAGGTCGCTGACAGCCCGGTGGTCGAGAAGGCCGGGGAAAGCCTCAAGGAGGCCGCTCAGGACACCGGCACGGTGTTGAAGGACGCCGCCAAGGGCGCGGTCAGCGGCGCCAAACAGGGGATGGCCAAGGTCGACGACAACCGCCACTCCGACGGCTCGACCACGACAACCACCACGACCACGGTGGAGACGAAGAAAAACTAGATCGGACCCTAAGCCGCCTTCGCCTGCTTCTTCACCTTCTTGATGGCCTGCTCGCGCTTCAGGCGGCTCAGATGGTCGATGAAGAGGACGCCTTCCAGGTGGTCCATCTCGTGCTGGATGCAGACGGCGAACAGGCCCTCGGCATCCTCCTCGACGGGCTCGCCGGCGTAGTTGAGGTAGCGGAGCTTCACCCGCGCCGGTCGCTCGACCTCGTCGTAGATCTCCGGCACCGACAGGCAGCCCTCCTCATAGGGAGCGGTCTCCTCCGACGTCCAGACGATCTCGGGATTAACGAAAAAGCGCGGCTGCTTCTCTTCCTCGGGGCGGTGCAGGTCCATGACGATCACGCGCTTGGGCACGCCGACCTGGATCGCCGCCAGACCGATGCCGGGGGCCGCATACATGGTCTCCAGCATGTCATCCATCAGGGCGCGCAGCTCGTCGTCGACCGCATCGACCGGTTGTGAGGCCTGTTTCAGGATCGGGTGGGGCACCACCAGGATTTCGCGCAACGCCATGGCGCGGGAGGTAAGGTCGCGGCGCTAGCGGGTCAAGCTACGCCTCGTCCCCTGCGACCAGACGCATCGGGGGCGCGGTCTCTGCAGAAAGCTTGGCGAGCGGGCGCACGGCCGCCTCCAGGGCCTCCAGGCTTTCGATCGGCCGGCCCTGATGCTCGACCTTCAGCTCCTCGAAGCGCTTGGCCTGGGTCAGCACCTGGGTCTCCAGGGAGCCGACGAACTGGTTGTAACGGGAAACCGCCGCCTCCAGCGCCTTGCCGACCGAGCCCGCATGCGCGCCCATCACCGCGATGCGCTTGTAGAGCTCGCGGCCGAGCTCGGCGATCTTCTGGGCGTTGGCGGCCTGCTCCTCGACCCGCCAGCCGTAGACGACGGCCTTGCAGAGCGCGAACAGGGTCGACGGCGTGACGATCACCACCCGGCGGTCCATGGCGTCGTTCATCAGCTCCGGCGCGCGGTCGAGCGCCGCGGCCAGGGCGGAATCCAGCGGCACGAACATGGCCACGAAGTCCGGAGAGTTGTCGAACTGATCCCAGTAGGCCTTGGCCGAAAGGCCCTGGACGTGGGCGCGCACGCTCTGCACGTGGCGCAGGCCCGCGGCGTCGCGGCCCAGGTCATCGGCCGCGTCCTGCAGCTCCAGGAACGCGTTCAGCGAGCACTTGGCGTCGATTACGAACAGTCCGCCGCCCGGCAGGCGCACGGTCACGTCGGGCCGGCGGCGGCCCTCGTCAGTGTCGGTGGAGGTCTGCTCATCGAAGTCGTAGCGGGCCGACAGGCCGGCGGCGTCCAGCACGTTGCGCAGGGTCTGCTCGCCCCAGCGGCCCTGCACGCCGGCCCCGCGGCGCAGAGCGGTGGACAGCTTGCGCGCCTCGTCCTGGGTGGCGGTCGCGGCCTGCAGCATCTGGGCGATCTGTTCCTTCAGGCCGCCGGTCTCCTCCGCGCGGGCCTTCTCGACGGCGGTGACCTGTTCCTGGAACAGCTTCAGGGTATCGGCCACCGGCTTCAGCTGCGCCTCGAGCCTGGCCTGGGCCAGGTCCTCGCGGCTCCTTACGGCGGCATCGTTGCGCTTCAGGATCTCCTCAGCCACGCCGGCCGCCGATTGCGCGACCTGAACCCGGAGGAGCTCGCCCTGGCCCTCCAGCACCGCGGCCTTCATCTCGGCCGCCTGGGCGCGATTGCGCTCCCGCAGCGCCCACGCGATCGCGACCGCCGCCGTGAGCGCCAGAAGAACGGAGAGAATAAGCTGAGCGTTCATGCTGCGTTCTATATCGCAGCAGGTGAGTCGCTCCTAGCCGGTAGCGGACACGCCCCTAGGCTGGGCGCCGCGCGCGCATGGCCTGGGCGATGGTGCCGTCGTCCAGCCAGTCCAGCTCGCCGCCCACCGGCACGCCGCGGGCCAGCATGGTGACGGACACGTCCGCCGCCGCCAGCCGGTCGGCCAGGTAGTGGGCGGTGGTCTGGCCATCGACCGTGGCCGGCAGCGCCAGGACCACCTCGCGCACCGCCGCGTCGGCCGCGCGGCTGACCAGCGGCCCGATCCGGATGGCGTCCGGCCCCACGCCGTCCAACGCCGAGAGCAGTCCGCCCAGCACGTGGTAGCGGCCCCGGAAGGCGCTGGCCCGCTCCATGGCCCAGAGCGCGCTCACCTCCTCGACCACGCAGATCAGCGACGCGTCGCGAGTCCGGTCGGCGCAGATGGCGCAGGGGTCCTGGGTGTCCAGCGAGCCGCAGACCTGGCAGACTCGAACCCGCGCCGCCGCCTCGGCCAGCGCGTCGGAGAGCGGCAGCAGCAACTGGTCCCGCCGCTTCAGCAGCGCCAGCGCTGCCCGCCGCGCAGAACGCGGCCCCAGCCCGGGCAGCTTGGCGAGCAGGTTGATCAGCCGCTCGATCTCGGGTCCGGCGGAGGCGGCCACTAGAACTTCGGCAAGCCGGGAATGTTCAGCCCGGCCAGGGGGCCCGCCGCCTCGCGCATCAGCGATTCCTGCTGGGCGTCGAGCTGGCGCTTGGCGTCGGCGTGGGCGGCGATCACCAGGTCGGCCACCATGTCGCTCTCGCCGGGGGCCATCAGGCCGGCTTCGATATCCAGTTTCACCAGCGCGCCCGAGCCGCGCAGGGTCAGACTGACCGCCCCGCCGCCCGCCGTGCCGATCACCTCCAGGGCGGAGATCTTCTCCTGGGCCTCAGCCATGCGTTGCTGCACGGCCTGGGCCTGCTTCATGATCGATCCGAGGTCTTTCATCGCGCGATACTCTTCACTTCGCCAAGTTCAATGGTGCAGCGGTTCGGTGATGGGAGCGGCCTTGGGCGTGACGAGCACCACCACGATGCGCGCGGGCTCGCTGGCCGACGCATTGACGATGTAGTGCGCCTGCTTGGGCGTCTCCGACCACGCCTCTCCGGCCTTGAAGCGCTTCTCGGGTTGGTCGCCAAGCCTGTTCACCACCTCGCCCGTCACGACAAAGGCATAGGTCGAGCCCGGGTGCCGGTGACCGGGAGTCCCGACCGTCGTCGCCGGCTGTGTGGCGTTCGGCGGCAGGTCCACGGTGATCATGGTGGTCGCGTACTTCGCATCCAGGCCGAGCGGTTCGGAGATCAACGGCGCCGAGACCTGTGCCGCCGCGGTCCCTGCGATGGCCCAGCTCGCCAGCGCTATCGCGAACCTAATCCTCATCGTCATCCTCCACGACGGGTTCGGCGGACGGCTCGGGCTGGGCGACGGTACGCACGCCCACGATCTCTGCGCCTGGAAAGGCCTCCATAACCGAGCGCACGAAGGGGTCGGCCTCGACCTCGGCGCGCACCTCGCGCTGCTCGCGCTTCTGCTTCTCCCAGGCGCTCTCGGCCCCACCGCCTCCCTGGGCGACGATCAGCCAGCGCTCGCCGGTCCATTCCTTCAGCCGCCCCACCAGCCGCTGCGCAAGGTTGGTCGGCGCCCCGGGCGCGGGCTCGTACTCGATGGCGCCGGGCCGGAAGCTGATCGGGCGGATGAACCGCTCCACGTCCAGTTTCAGGGTGATGTCGCGCTTGCGGTCGATCAGGGCGACCATGTCCTCGAAGGTCTGCAGCGTCACCGCGGGCTCGGCCGCCTGCGCGGCCGGCAACGCCTGCCGCGCCACTGCGTTCACGCCCCCGCCTTGCCGCGCCGAGGCGCCTCCCGGCGCCGGCGGGCCTCCACCGGAAGGTGCGCCGCCGCCCACGGAGGTATCGCCCTCCTGCAGCCGCTTCAGCGCCTCCTCGGGCCCCGGCAGGTCCGCTGCGTAGGCCAGGCGGATCAGCGCCATGTCCACCGCCGCGGCCGCATCGGGCGCGCGGCGCACCTCGTCGTAGGCCTTCAGCGTGAGCTGCCAGATCCGCGCCAGCGTGCCCGGCGACACCGCTGCGCCCACCGCCGCCAGCCGGGCGGCCTGCTCCTTGGGCAGCACCAGGGCATTGGGGCCTACGGCCTTGGCGATGGAGGCGCCGTGGCAGTGGTCCAGCAGGTCCATCACCACCTGGTCAGGGCTGGCGCCATAGCCGTAGAGGGCGCGGAAGGTCTCGATCGCCTCGCCGGCTGCACCGCGCATCACCTGCTCGAAGAGCGAGATCGTCTGCGCCCGGTCGGCAAGCCCCAGCATGTCGCGGATCGAAGCGGCGGTCACAGTCACGCCAGGTTCGGCCTGCACGATCGCCTGGTCCAGCATCGACTGGCCATCGCGCACCGAGCCCTCGGCGGCGCGCGCGATCAGCATCAGGCCCTCGGCCTCGACGCGGGCGCCCTCGTTCTCGCAGATCATCTCCAGGTTCTTGACCAGCACATCCGGCTCGACGCGGCGCAGGTCGAACCGCTGGGTGCGCGACAGGATCGTCACCGGCACCTTGCGGATCTCAGTGGTCGCGAAGATGAACTTGGCGTGCGGCGGCGGCTCCTCCAGCGTCTTCAGGAGCGAGGCGAAGGCAGACCCCGAGAGCATGTGCACTTCGTCGATGATGTAGACCTTGTAGCGTCCCTCGATCGGCCCGTAGCGGACGCTCTCCAGCAGGCTGCGCATGTTGTCGACGCCGGTCTGGGTGGCGGCGTCCAGCTCCAGCACGTCGATGTGCTTGCCTTCGATGATCGCCCGGCAGTGGCGGCCCTCCTCGCGGAAGTCCACGGTGGGCGCATTGATGGTGTCGGTCTCGTAGTTGAACGCCCGCGCCAGGAGCCGCGCCGTGGTGGTCTTACCAACCCCGCGCACGCCGGTGAGCATGAAGGCGTGCGCGATCCGCCCGCTGGTGAAGGCGTTGCGCAGGGTGCGGACCATCGCCTCCTGGCCATAAAGATCATCGAAGGTCTGGGGCCGATACTTGCGCGCAATGACGGTGTAGGCGGCGGACGCTTCGGCCGGGGCCACCGCGCCGGCCGGCGCGGCGGGCGCTTCGCCGAACATGTCAGGTGTGTTGGGGTCGCGCTCAGGCGGCTCGGAGTCGTCGCGCGTGAAGTCATCGCCCATCCTGCCATCTAACGGGACGCCCACGTCCCGGCAAAGGGGTCAGCCGGAAAGTTCGATCGAAAGCGCGAGGCGCAGGGGCTGGCAAGCCGGGCGGCAGACAGGCTAGGCAATGCGGATGCTACGCCTCGTTATCCTCTCCTTCCTTGCGATCGTCGCGGCGAGCGCAGTCATGTGGGGCGCCGTCGCCGTGGCCGCCGAGGTGGTCAGCCGGAACCACAAGCCGCGCGGCGAGATGGTCGACATCGGCGGGCGGAACCTGCGGCTGGTCTGTGAGGGACCGAAGGGCGCGACACCCGTCATCTGGATGGAGGCCGGGGCGTTCAGCGGGGCAGCGGACTTCGCGGCGATTCAGCAGAAGCTGACGGCCAAGGGCCTCCGCTCGTGCGCCTACGACCGCGCCGGGATGGGCTATTCCGATGCGGGTCCCCGGCCACGCGACGGCGACGCCATCGTCGGCGACCTCGCCAGGCTGATGGCGGCGTCGGGCGAGCCGGGCCCGTACGTGCTGATGGGCCACTCCATGGCCGGGTTGTACCTTCGCCAGTTCGCGGCCTCGAACCCGGACCGAGTGGTGGGGCTGGTGCTGCTGGACGCGGTGACGCCGGAGATGATCGCCCGGCCCGAAGCCAGCCAGTTCGCCGACCGTATGCAGGGCGTCGCGCGACTGGGCGCGCTTGCCGGCAGCCTTGGCCTGACCAAGCCGCTCTACTGGTGGGGGGATCGCATCGGGTTGCCGCCTGCCGGCAAGGCCGAGAAGCGACGTGGTTTCATCTCCGGTCGCCAGAGCCGGACGGCTTACATCGAGGTGCAGAGCTGGCGGACGGCGGCGGAACAGGCCTACGCGGCCGGACCACTGCGCCCCGAATGGCCGGTGGCCGTGATCACCGCGGGTCCTGACACGCCGCAGATGGCGCTCTGGAACGAGGTGCGCCAGGCCCCCGCGCGCAGCTCGCACGCCCCAATGATCGAGGCCGTGCCGAGCGCCAATCACCGCACGATGCTGGGGCTGACCTACGGCGACCACGCTGTCGCGGGCGTCGAGCACGTGCTGCGGGAGGCGATGAAGGCGAAGGTGGAGACCGAACGACAACCCGAAGCGTGACCCGTTGTGGCTGCTGCCTTCCGGCCCTGACCAGGTTGGCGAGGCGCTCGTCCGCCGCCGATCTCCAAGCGGGCATATGGCGGATCGACGGCGCGGGCGCAAGCGGCGCCGGGCCTAGCTCCCTGCCGCCTCGCCGGGCGTGGCGTCTTCGGGAGCCTGGCGTTCGGTCTGTTCCTCATCGCGCAGCAGTTCTGCGGCGCTGCGGCCGTCGGCGGCGTGGGGGTGGGCGCCGGCCTTGGCGCCATGCTCAATGCGGCCGGCCTCGACCTCGGTGCGCGAGAACACCTCCTCCTGGCCGCTGTCCAGCAACTCGGCGTTCGGGTCCTTCGGCGGATTGGCGGCGGCCCGACGTTGCTCCAGTTCCTCGGGTGACATTGGCATGCGGCTAACCTCCTAAGACGGAAGGTCCCGGCGCCAGGCTGGGTTCCCTCATTCGTCCTAGCCGTGTCGCGATTGCAATTACGTTGGCCAGTGTACGTTGTATTCTCCCGCCAAGGGTCCGGTGGGACTCGCCCAGGGAGGCCTGCGCCATGCGCCGCATACTCGTTCTCGCTCTCGGAGCTGCGATCGCCGCCACGGGGCTGGCTGCACAGGCCGAGCCCGCCAAGACCACGGCGGCCAAGGCCTGGAAGGCGCCCCGGAACGCGATGGGCCAGCCGGATCTCGCCGGCTACTGGTCAAACGCCACTCTCACCCCGCTGACCCGCAACCCGCGCATTTCGAACAAGGCGGTGCTGGACCCGGAAGAGGCGCGCTCCTTCGAGAAGATCTGGGCGACCGCCCTGGCCGCGGCCAATGAGCCGACCAGGACCGACAATGCGCCGCCGAACCCCGAGGCGGCGAAGGCGTTCGCCAAGCTCATGGAGATCCGCCCCGACTTCGCCGCCGCGGGCGGCGACACCGGCGGCTACAACACCTTCTGGATCGACCCCGGCACCAAGCTGGTCCAGATCGACGGCCAGTACCGCACCTCGATCCTGACGACGGAGAACGGCATGCCACCGGCCCGCAAGGCCGGCGCGCCGCCGGCGCCGCCGCGGGTCTATCGCGACATCTACGATTCCTACGAGACCCGGTCCCTGGGCGAGCGCTGCATCACGGGCTTCGGCCGCAACACCGGCCCGCCGATGCTGCCGAACGGCTACTACAACAACAACTACGAGATCATCCAAACACCCGACGCCGTGGTCATCGAGGTGGAGCTGATCCACGACGCACGCATCATCCGGCTGGGCGGCCAGCACCGCACGGACGGCCTGCGGCCCTACATGGGCGACAGCATCGGCCGCTACGAGGGCGACACGCTGGTGGTCGAGACCACCCACCTCCCGGAGAGCCAGCAGTTCATGGGCTCGTGGAAGAACCTCAAGATCACCGAGTTCTTCACGCGGGTCGCGCCCGACAAGATCCTCTACAGGTTCCAGATGGAAGATCCGGACCTGTGGGACAAGCCCTGGGGCGGCGAGTACACCTTCAACACCCTCAACGGCCGGGTCTATGAGTACGCCTGCCATGAAGGCAACTACGCGCTGCCGGGCATCCTCGCCGGCGCGCGGGTGAAGGAGCGGGAAGCCGCCGAGGCCGCGGCCAAGGCCAAGCCGGGCGCCGACTGACGCATCGGCCTGGAACGACGCGGCCGGCCCAGGGGTTCTGGGGTCATGCTCGACCACACCGGCATCGTCGTCACGGACCTCGCGAAGGCGCGCCGGTTCTACGATGCGATCGCCGCGCCACTCGGCCTGGCGGCCGCCGGGGCCGCCGCCGGCCTGCTGATCGCCAAGGTCGGCATCGACTTCTTCAACGACGGGTTGGCCCTGCAGGACACGCCGCTGTGGCTGGAAGCCTCGCTCGACCCGGCGGTGCTCGCCTTCGTCGTCGGCGTCACCGGCCTGGCCACGCTGATGGCCGGCACCATTCCGGCCCTGCGCGCCACCAAGGCCGATGTCGCCGCGGTGATGAACGACGAGGCGCGCGGCTCGTCGAGCGGCCGCATGGGCCGGATCACCAAGAGCCTGGTGATCGCCCAGCTGGCCGTGTCGTGCGGCCTGCTGGTGGCTGCCGGGCTGATGATCCGCACGGTGATCAACGTGGCGCGCTTCGACTACGGCTTCGCCACCAACGACATCTTCACGGCGCGGCTCGGCCTGTTCGAGAAGGACTACCCCACGCCCCAGGCGCAGTGGCAGTTCTACGACGCGCTGCTGCGCGGACTGGAAGGACGGCCGGGAGTCCGGGCGGCGGCGTTCGTGTCCGACTTGCCGGCGCGCGGCGGGCAGATGCAGCCGGTCACCATCGACGGCGTCGCCTACCCCACCGAGCAGGACCACCCGCTGGCCCGCCGGATCGTCATCACGCCGCGTTACTTCGACATCGTCGACGTGAAGCCGGTGCGGGGCCGGACGTTCGAGCGCACCGACAGCGCGGATGCGCAGCCGGTGGCGATCGTGAACGAGCGCTTCGTCGAGCTGCACTTCAAGGACCGCGATCCGCTCGGCGCGCGCCTCAAGCTGGGGCGCGACGACGTGCCGTGGCGCACGATCGTCGGCGTCGTGCCGAACCTGTATCTGGGCGGCGCGATCGGCGCCTTCGACGCCCGCCACGAAGGCGTCTACATCCCGCTGACGCAGAACGTCATCAACTTCATGAGCCTGGTGGTCAGAACCGAGCAGGAGGCGATGAGCTACACGGCGACGATCCAGGACGAGGTGCATCGCCTCGATCGAGCGCTGCCGCTCTACTGGGTACGCTCGCTGTCGCAGCAATACGCCATCGACACGGCGTTCTATCGCCTGTTCGGCACGCTGTTCGTCGCCTTCGGCCTCGCCGCCCTGGCCATGGCGACGATCGGGCTCTACGGCGTGATGTCGTTCTCGGCCGGAACCCGCACCCGCGAAATCGGCGTGCGCATGGCGCTCGGCGCCGAGCGCAAGACCGTGCTGATGATGATCCTCGGGCAGGGCGTGTGGCAGATTGCCGGCGGACTGGCGATCGGTCTGATTCTGGCGGCGCTGCTGTCGCGCGGGCTCGGCCTGCTGCTCTTCGGCGTGCGGCCGTGGGATCCGGCAGTCTTCGCCACGGTCGTCCTCGCCCTGGCTGCGGCCGGCACGCTGGCGTCGTTCATCCCGGCCCGACGGGCGACGCGCATCGCGCCGGTCGAGGCCCTGCGCCTCGACTGATCGGAATGTCTTTGGGACTGTCACAGAGACATTTGCCGGCGTGTCGAAAAATGCTACGCGTGCAGTTTCTGAGGCGTCGTCAAATGTCTTCGTGACAGTCCCAAAGACAATTCGTATGCAGAGGGTGCTCTCCGCGGCCATCGTCGTCACGCTGCTCACCGCGGCAGCGATCGTCGTCGGCTGGGGCGGACGGCGCGTCGCCGGGCCGCAGCCGCTGTCACTGCCCGGCTTCATGGCGCTGCTCTTCACCTCGGGCCTCGACGTCGGCCTCGTCATGCTGCCGCTCACCGAGTTTCCGGTCTACGCGCGCGAGCCGACGTACGCGTTCGCCAATCCCCTGGCCATCGCGTTCGGCTCGTGGGGATTCCTGGTCTGGGGCTTCTATTTCCTGACCACGTTCTATTTCGTGGCCCTCGAACCGCGGCTGCGGCTGTTCGCGATTCCGGCGGTGAAGGCCGTCAACAACCTGGTGATCATCGGCACCTGCGCCTTCACCGCGCACCTGCTGTTCCTCAATCTGCCGTTCTACGCGCCGGTACTCGGCGGCGCCATGCAGTACTTCGTCGTCGCCGTGACCATCCTGCTGTCGGTGCTCACGAGCACCCATATCCGCTACATCCGCGTCCTGAGCGTCGGGTCGATGTGGACTTTCGCGGCGCTGGTGGCCGCGATGTGGTGGCGGTCCGAGATGGGCATCGCCGGGCTGGCGGCCAGTGCCGCCGATCTCGGCGAGTACTTCAGGCACCTGCCGCGGTTCGTCCTGCCGATGTCGGACTACCACGCGTTCTACCTGTTCTGGTGGTACTCGTGGAGCATCATGATCGGCCAGTTCGTCGCCCGCTTCGTCGGCGGCATGCCGACGTGGCAGCTCGCGGCGGCAATGCTGGTGATGCCGTCGATCCCGATCGCGGCGTGGTTCTCGGTGCTCTACTTCTATTTCCGCCAGCAGCTCGTCGTGCCGCCGGCACTGAGCGCGGCGATGATCGCGGTCGGCGTGCTGTTCGTCGTCAACTCGCTCGACTCGCTGATTCGGCTCTACTCCGACAATCTCAACCTGACGACGCGGCGGCTGGGGACGCCGGCCTACGTCGCCAGCCACTGGCTGCTGATGTGCGTCCTGGTGCTGGCGTTCCAGCTCACGCCGCTGCGCATCGAGTGGATCGGCCTGGTCGTGATCGGGCTGTACGCGGCGATCTACGGGCTGCTCGTCCAGCATCGCGGGCGTCTGACCACCCCTCTTTCCTGGCCTGAGCGAAGTCGAAGGCAGAGCTGCCCGGGGCAGAGCTAAAGCTCTGCCCTACTTCTGCGCGCTGCCCTCCGTCTGAGCTCTACCCTCCGTCTGCGCTTTGCCCTCCGTCTACGCTCTGCGCTCGTCGAACCGCAACCACTTGCGCGGCTGGTCCCAGCCAGCCGCGACTCACCGCTGAGTGGCGACAGTTGGTCACAGGGGCAGCGCGGCCGGCC
>NZ_CADEGK010000108.1 GCF_902826855.1 uncultured Phenylobacterium sp.
GGATCCTGCAGCTGGAAGCCCCAGCCCAGCTGGGCCCCCGTGGCGCGGAGCGCGATCAGCACCCCGGCCAGCACGAGGAAGGTGACCAGCACGCCGACCCCGAACGCCAGCCCCTGCCGGCGCGCCTCGGCAGCCTGCCCGCTGCGCCCCGCCAGGGACGCGGCCTTCATGGCCAGCACCGGGAAGACGCAGGGCATCAGGTTGAGCAGCAGCCCGCCCACGAAGGCCAGAAAGGCCGCGCCGGCCAGGCCCAGGTCGGCCGCGCCGGCCGGAGCGGCGAGCTTCACCGGCGGCGGGCCCAGCCCCGCGGCGCCGGGCGGCAGGGGGCCCGCCGGAGCGGTGACCTCGTAAGCCTTGCCCGCGAGCGCCAGCACGCCGGCCAGTTCCTTCGGCGGCGCAGGCGACTGGAAATCGTAGCCGGGGGTGAGGGTCAGCGTGAGGCCGTCCGGTCCCCGCTCGATCGGCTGCGGCCTGGCGTGGTCCACGACCGTCCCGGCGAAAGGATAGAAGTAGGCGCCTGCCAGGTCCGCGCCCTTCAGCGCGGCTCCCGTGATGGCGAGCTTGATAGCCTCGCCTTGGCGCTCGAAGGCGCCGGTGAGGCCCGCCGGCTTCGGCGCGTCGGCGACGACCTGGGCGATCTGGCCGGCCCATCGGGGGTCGGGCGGGGCGGGCGCCGCCGTCACGGGAAGGCTGAGCTTCAGCGCAGCATCCTCCGGGATGCAGATGTCGGCGCAGACCAGGAAGGCCGCAGCGCCGGTCAGGATCACGGTCTGGCCCGGCCTGGCGTCCGCTGGGGCGGTCACGCTCACCGGCAGGAGGACGTCGCCGTCGTAGCCGTAGTTCACCAGCGGCCCCACCGGCAGGCGGTGCGGGGTCGGCCAGGTGAAGCCCGAGGCGCTCCACCCGGGCGGCAGGGTCCAGGTGATCCTCGTCGCCTCGCCGCTGTCACCGGGGTTGCGCCAGTAGGTGTGCCAGCCCTTCTGGATCTTCTGCCGGAGCGCGACGCGGATCGTCTGGCCCGGCGCGATCCCCTGGGCGGACGACACCAGCTCGGCCTCGATGTGGCCGGTGTTCACGGGCTGGGCGGCCGCGACTCCGGAAAAGACCAGGGCGACGAGCGCGCCCAAGAGGAATCTCATGCTCATATCCCAGCTCACACGCCGCTATATGGCGCACCCGTGCGGCTCCCGCAAAGTGACGCTGGAAAGCGGCTCGACTTGGGCGCCTCGACCGCCATGATCGGGATCCGGCCTGCTCAGGAGATTCGCGTGCCCGCCTCCTTCGACGACTTGCAGATCGGCCAGGTGGCCAACCTCGGCGCAGCAGCGGTGGAGCCGGACGCCCTGGAGGCGTTCACGACCGCCTTCTGTCCCGGCTGGACCACGGACCGCGGCGCGCCCGACGCCATGGTGTTCGCGATCTGGTCGCGGCTGGACGCGCTGGCTTCCGACGACTGGCGACAGACCAAGCGGCTGGGGGTGGATGCGCTGCGGTGGATGCGCAACCCGCCGGCCGGCGAGCTCCTGAGGTGCCGAATGACCGTCATGGCCAAGGACCCGGTGGGCGACGACAAGGGCATCGTCATCGCCCAGCACGACCTGCTGGACGAGGGCGGACGGCTGGTCTTCTCGTGCCTTACCCGGAGCGTGTTCGCCCGCTAGCTGTTGAGCGTGGGCGTAGCAGCCTGCTGGGCGGCGGCCTTTGTCATCGCCAGCGCGATCAGGCGGTCCCAGCCGACCAGGCTGTGGAGGTGAGCGTAGATCTGGCCCAGGGCGCCGTTGTCGCGCAGCTCGACGAACTTGGCGGCCGGCAGCGCATTCAGCTTTTCCTCGGCGACGCCGAAGTACTCCGCGATCTTCTGCGGCTCGCCGGCCGTGCCGTCCGGGTTGGCGGGGGTGAAGGTGGCGGTCTTGGTCTCGAACAGGTCCAGCTCGGTGAGCAGCTGCACGAAGCCCATGGTCCGCTGCCGCTCGACCTCGAAGTTGTTGCAGAATTCGATGCAGTTCTTCGTGTACTCGGTCGGCTCGCCGTTCGCCTCGAAGAAGGCCATGTCATAGCCCTTGTCGACGATGAACTCGGCGTTGCGGTCGATGCACAGCACCATCTGCTTGTTGGTGTCGTCGTTGGCGAACACGAACGGATAGCGGCGCACGTAGGCCGGGATGTAGATGCCGCTCTCGAACGTGCCGTCGTCCTTGACGAACATGTTCTCGCCGGCGTTCAGGCCCATCACCGCGATCGGCAGCTTCTCGTCGCCAACGAAGATGATCGGACCGGTCACGGCCGCCAGCGGGAACTCACCCACCGTCAGAGGGATCGCGTGGCCGACCTTGGCGAAGCGGAAGGGGCCGTCCATGCGCTTCACGCCCAGCTTGGAGTGAAGCTCCTTCGCCAGCGGCTCGGGCTTGGAATAGAACAGGACGTTGCCGGAGAGTTGGCCCGGAGGCGTGGGTTCGGACATCGGTCAGCCTTCGAAAATTCAGGAGGCGAGGACGCCGGCCGCCGGCTCCGTCGCGCAAGGTCGCCGCTTCTAGCCGATCCGGGCCAGGGCGGCAAATGCCGCTCGGCCCCAAATGCAGGGCGCCCCTTGCGCGCCCGGCAAGGCGGCTCTTCAATCAAGGCTGCGCACGAAGGGGAGCGGCATGCCCATCTACTATCCGGACATCCTGGAGCAGGGGACCAAGCCCCGCACCTTCAGCTACGACGACAAGGACGTGATGCTCTACGCCCTGGGCGTCGGCCTCGGGGCAGACCCGATGGACGAGGCGGAGCTGGCCTTCACCACGGAGAATACGACGGGGCAGGCCCTCAAGGTCGTGCCGACTGCAGCCACCGTGCTCGCCGGCCGTGGCGCGGCCGAGCCGCTGCCGACCAAGCCCGGCTACCGGCCGAGCGCGCCCAACCGGGTGCTGCTGGTCCACGGCGAGCAGAAGGTCGAGCTGCACCGTCCGCTGCCCGCCGCCGGGACCTTCACCGCCGAGAGCCGCACCATCGGTGCCTTCGACAAGGGCAAGGATAAAGGCGCGGTGCTGGTCAGCGAGACGATTTGGCGCGACGAGGCCGGCGCGGTCGTCGCCACCCTCACCGGCTCCAGCTTCTGCCGCGGCGACGGCGGGTTCGGCGGGCCTTCGGAGGGCCAGCCGGAACCGCATCGGATTCCGACCCGGAAGCCGGACCTGTCGATAGACATCGCCACCCGCCCGGACCAGGCGCTGCTTTACCGCCTCAACGGCGACCGCAACCCGCTGCACTCCGACCCGGACTTCGCCCGGCGCGCCGGGTTCCCGCGGCCGATCCTGCACGGGCTCTGCACCTACGGCATCACCTGCCGCGCGGTGCTGCAGGCGATCACCGGCCTCGACCCGGATCAGATCGCCAGCCACCAGGTGCGGTTCTCCGCCCCGGTCTTCCCCGGCGACGTGATCACCGTGGACCTCTGGCGGGACGGCCGCGAGGTGTCGTTCGAGGCGCAGGTGAAGGCCCGCGACGTCACGGTGATCAGGAACGGCCTGACGGTGCTGCGGGGTTAGGGAGCGGATCGCGCCACCGAAAAGAACACGTGCCGTCGCAGGGGATGGTCCTCCGCAAGCTTTGGGTGGTCGAAGTCTCTCGACGGATCGCGGACCATGCCGATCTTGGTCATCACTCTCTGGGAGCGCACGTTGGTCGCGGCAGTGATCGCCACCACCTCGGCCGCGTCCAGGTTTGCGAACGCCCAGTCGCGGCAAGCGGCGGCGCCCTCGACCGCCAGCCCCGACCCTTGAGCGTTCGGATGCAGCCGCCAGGCCAGCTCGATGTCGCCAGCGGGAAGGACGCCCGCGTTTCCGGCCACCATCATACCGATCGCCCCAACCAGCCGCCGGTCCGCCTTCCGTTCGGCGGCGAAGAAGCCGAAGCCGTGCTCGGCGATGTGGGCCGTGGCGCGGTCCATGAAGGCGTCGCTCTGCTCGCGGGTCAAAACGCCGCCCAGCCAGCCGCCCACGTCGGGGTGAGCGTTGATCTCGGCCAGCGCGGGACGGTCGGCGTCCGTGTACGGCCGCAGTATCAGCCGTTCGGTCTCGATCATGACGCCGGTCGCGCTTGGGCGAGGATGCCGTAGAGGTCGCTGCGCCGGTCGCGAAAGAAGCCCCAGGCCGCGCGGTGGGTCGTCAGGAAGTCCAGGTCGAACGTCGCGTGGACAAGCCCCTCGTCCTCGCGCCCCAGCGCCGAGACCAGGTCGCCGCGGTGGTCGGCGATGAAGCTGGAGCCGTAGAACTGCTGTCCGCCGTTCGGGTAGCCGGCCCAGGGCTCAAAGCCGGTGCGGTTGGCGCCGACCACCGGGATCACGTTGGAGACCGCATGGCCTTGCATCGCGCGTCGCCACGGCGCCGCGGTGTCCAGCGTCGCGTCGTGCGGCTCCGAGCCGATGGCGGTGGGATAGAGCAGCACCTCGGCGCCCATCAGGGTCATGGCCCGCGCGCACTCCGGGTACCACTGGTCCCAACAGATGCCGACGCCGATACGACCGTACCGGGTCGGCCAGACCTTGAAGCCGGTGTCGCCGGGTCGGAAGTAGTACTTCTCCATGTAGCCCGGCCCGTCGGGGATGTGGCTCTTGCGATAGACGCCCATCAGGGACCCGTCGGCATCGACCATCACCAGGCTGTTGAAATAGTGCGGCCCTTCGCGCTCGAAGATCGAGATCGGCAGCACCACGCCCAGCTCGGCCGCCAGCGGCGCCAGCGCCGTCACGCAAGGGTGCTCGCGCCAAGGATGGGCGGTCGCGAACCAGCGCTCCTCCTGGGCGACACAGAAGTAGGGGCCCTGGAACAGCTCCGACGGCAGGATGACCTGCGCGCCCTGCGCCGCCGCCTGGCGGATGAAGCCGGCGGTCTTGGCGATGTTGGCCTCCAGGTCCTCGCCGTAGGACGCCTGGATGGCCGCGACGGTCAGGTTCCGCGTCATCAGGCCGGCTCCTGCTGGGTGATGCAGTGAAAGGACCCGCCACCGGTCAGGATGGCGGTGGACGGCAGGCCGATCACCTCGCGGTCCGGGAAGACCTCCTTCAGGGCGCCCACCGCGAACGCTCCGGGCCGCTCCGCATAGATCGGCACGATGACGGCGCGGTTGGCGATCAGGAAGTTCATGTGGCTGGCCGGGATCGGCCCGTCGTCTCCATCGATCCAACCCGGAGAGGGAATGCGGACGACCTTCAGCTTGGTCCCGTCGGCGTCGGTCATCGACGCCAGCCGCCGCGCAGCGTCGTCGTAGGCTTCGCTGTTGGGGTCCCCTCGCCCCCAGGCCACGGGGCACGCCACCGTCGCCGGCGCGACAAAGCGGGCGAGGTTGTCCACGTGGCCGTCCGTGTGGTCGTTGCGCAGGCCTTCCCCCAGCCACAGCACCTTGCGCGCGCCCAGGCTCTGGGCCAGCGCCGCCTCGGCGGCCTCGGGGGTCCAGCCGGGATTGCGGTTGGGGTTCAGAAGACACTGGTCGGTGGTCAGCACCGTGCCGATGCCGTCGTGGTCGACGGCGCCGCCCTCCAGGACGAAGTGGTGCGGGACCAGCGTCGCGCCAGAGGCCTCGGCGATCTGGGCGGGGACCTCATCGTCGTGTTCCAGCGCGTACTTTCCGCCCCAGCCGTTGAACCGGAACGCCGCCGCGCGGCGTGGGCTGAGGAAGATCGGCCCAGTGTCGCGCAGCCAGATGTCCCCGAACCGCCCAGGCACGATCTCGACCCCGGCCACGTCGCCCAGCATCTCCCGCGCCGCCGCCTCGCCGTCCGGATGGCCGGTCATCAGCTTGACCCGCTCGCCGCCGGGCCCGGCCAGCGCCTTGGCCAGCGCTGCGACCTCGGCCTGGGCGGCGGCGAGGTCATCCTCCCACAGCTCCGCATGGCTGGGGAAACCCAGCCACATGGCCCGATGGGGCGCCCACTCGGCGGGAACGACGGAACTCATCGGCGAGGCGACCTCCAGGGCCGCGCGCAAATGGCCCCGCGACGCCTGCGCGTCAACCCAAAGAGAAGGGCGGCCGCATGGCTGCGGCCGCCCCTGATTGTGATGGCCCGAGCCGGCGGCTTAGAACTTGTACTTCGCGCCCACCTTGATCTGCCAGAGCGAGGTCTCGCGGCGGAACGCGCGGACCGGCTCGACGAAGGTCCCGCCGGCGCCTGTGCCGGTGACCAGGTAGCGCGCGCCCGGAGCCCCGCAGTTCACCACCGGCGCGGTGCTGGCGGCCCCAACGCAGCTGACGTTCACCACCGGCACGCTGCGGTGGAAGTCGTACTGCTCGAGCACGCCCCAGTCGTCGTTGAGCAGGTTGCCGAGGTTCTCGACGTCCATGAAGACCTCGAGCTTGGCGCCGTTCGGGAAGAACGCCGGCACTTCCTGGCTGATGCGCAGGTCGAAGGTGGTCACGTCCGCCTGGCGGAACGCATTCCGCGGCGCGATCTTGCCCGCGTACTTCGCCAGGCCGGAGTTCTCCAGGAAGGTCTGGTAGCGCGCGACGTCGAAGCCGGCGCCGTACACGACCTTGGGATCGTTCGCGACGGGCACGTAGAGCAGGGCGTTCGAGTTCGCCTGGCGCCCGGAGTAGCTGGACGCCGCATAGCCGAAGTCGTTGTCGAAGTTGCCAGTACGGCTGTTGGCGAAGGTGTAGCTGAACGGCAGGCCCGAGCGGTGCTGCCCGAACAGGTGGAAGCTGGTCTCGTAGTCGCCGAAGAACTTCTTCGCATAGTGGATGTCCAGCGCGTGGCGATGACGGATCTCGTAGTCAGAGGTCGCCGAGGCCGGCCGCTGCGGGTCCGAGGTGCCGAACCGGGTGTAGCTCGAGAACGCGATCGAGCTGGTCATCGGATTGGCGTCTTCAGCCTGGGTGTAGGTGTAGATATAGCTGAAGCCGAGGCCATCGAGCAGACCTTCGCGCCACTCCTTGGCCAGGGTGAATGCGAAGGATTCGGATCCGCCCTTGTCGAAGTTCGAGAGCAGGAAGTCGAAGCTGTTGCCGGTGGTCGTCCCGGTCGTGCCGCGCGCATAGACGGGCCGCCCGTCAGGAGCGACGCCCGTCTGCACCGCGCGCGCGTCGCGCCAGTAGAGCGCGTTCTCGTTGACCGAGCGCAGGTAGTCGGCCTGCACGACCCAATCCGAGCCGAAGCGGCCGAGATCCAGTTCGTAGCGGACCGAGAGGTTGCCCTTCCAGACCGTGGGGATGCGGAAGCCCGGGGCCAACGCGTTGGTGTCGCCGTTGCCGGGGGTGAAGGTGCAGCCGGCGGGCGCCCGCGTCAGGTCCACCCCGGTGAACGGCCCGGCGGGGCACGCGGCGTTGGTCTGGGACACGCCGGTGTTCGCGAAGGGGTTCGACAGCCAGACGTTCAGACCCGTCGAGGAGAAGCGCCCGATGCCGCCGGCGACCGTGAGACGATCCATCGGCTCCCAGTTGAAGGAGACACGCGGCAGCAGCACGCTCTCGCCGTCCAGGTTGGTCTGGTTGGTGAAGCCGTTGCGCGAGAAGAACGCCGTGTTGGCGATCGGCTCGTCGCCGGTCGAATACCAGTCGAACCGAAGGCCGACGGAGACGTCCAGGTTGTCGAAGACCTGCACGCGATCCTCGGCGTAGAGGCTCGACAGGCGGAACCCAAACTCGGCGGCGCCCGCGCGCGCGGTGCCCAGGGTCGCGGGCACCGTTCCGGCCGACGGGTCGACGCCGCCGCTCGCCGTGAAGGCCGAGGCGGTGCGGTTCAGGAAGGCGGCGTAGCTCGCGAATGTATAGCTGCCGAGGGAGTTGGCGACGAAGACGTTGTAGATATCGTCCTTCTCGGTGCGGGCGCCGAACAGAAACTCATGCGGCCCCAGGCGATAGCGCGCGATGGCCTCGAGGGTCTCGAGTTTCACGTTCAGATAATTGTCGTGGCGGTTGATGTCTGCGCCGAACCGGATCTGCGGCGTGCCCGCTCCGGCGGCGACGCCTGGCAGGTCCGTCACGGTCACGGTCACTTCGCCGACGCTCAGCCCGCCCAGCGGCAGCTGACGTGTGTCGGTCGTCTTCCGGGAGTACCGGAACTCCGTCGAGAAGTTGTCGGTCCAGTTGGAGTTGAGCTGGGCCGTGTAGGCCTCCAGCTTCTCGATCTTGTTGTAGTCGTTGCTGGTTAGGCCGACCCGCGGCTGGGTGACGCTGTTGCCCGCGGCGAAGGTCGAGGAGACCGAGCCGTTGAGCGAGTTGCCCTCGGTCCGCTGGTAGGTGACCGAGGCGCGGTGGTCGTCGGTGATCGCCCAGTCGAGCTTGCCCAGCCACTTCTCGTCCGAGACCGGGAAGTCGCCGGTCAGGGCGCCGCCGGGATCGTAGCCGTAGATCCGCTTGGTGTCGGCCACGAAGGTGTCGACGGCTGTGGTGGTGAGGCGCGGAATCTGCACCGACGCGCCCGAACCGGTCGGGCCTTCGTCGAAGCCGAGCCGGCCCTTGAACTTCTCGTATGCGCCGAAGAAGAACAGGCGATCCTTGAGGATCGGGCCGCCGAGGGTTGCGCCGTAGGTCTCCTCCTTGAAGTCCGACCCGACCTTGACGCCTTCCAGCGTGTGGCCCTGCAGATCGCGACCGCTATACTCGTAGAAGGCCGAGCCGTGGAACGCGTTGCCGCCCGACTTGGTGACCGCGTTGATCTGGCCGCCCGTGAACCCGTTGTTGATGACGCTGTAGGGCGCGACCGAGACGTTTACCGCCTCGACGGCGTCCAGCGAGATCGGCGAGCGTTGGGTGGGATAGCCGTTGTTGTTGAGGCCGAAGTCGTCGTTCTGGCGCACGCCATCGACAGTCAACTGATTGAAGCGCGTGTTCGTGCCGGCGAAGGACAGGGCGTCCTGGTTGGTCGGATCGATCGTGGCGAAGGGATCGAGGCGGGCCGTATCCTTCAGGTCGCGGCTGATGGACGGCAGGCTCTGGATGTCGGCTTCGCTGAAATTCGTCGAAGGACCGCCCTGCTCTGGCGCCGCCGCTCTGGCTGCGGTCACCACGAATTCGGCGACCTCGGAGCCGACCTTGTTGATCTCCACGTCGACATTGGCCGCTTCGCCAACCCCAATGGCCGCGACGTTCGCGGTACCCATGTCCGAGTCCGCCGTCTTGGCCGAGATCCGGTAGGGACCACCGGGACGCAGGCCGCGGGCGGAGTAGAAGCCGCTTGCATCGGTTACCGACGTCGAAGACGAGCCGGTGGGCACGTGGGTGACCGTGACCGTCGCGCTGGCCACGGCCGCGCCGGTCTGGTCGACCACCTGGCCCCGGATCGCCCCGGTCGTCGCCTGAGCGTAGGCCGCCGTGGACATGGCGGACGCCAGAACGGTCAGGGCCGCGCCACACGCCAGCCGCTGCATGAAGATCATAGGTGTACCCCTTCAAATCCCCGTGGGCCCGCCGCCGTCAGCACGGCCCCCAGATCTGTTCGCCCTATAGCGGGAAAAATCGGGCCGTAGGTGACGGTTTTGCTACGGTGCGACAGGGACCGTCACACTGCGGCGAAATGGCACCAGTCCGCTTGCGAAGCGTGCATCTGCGGCTACGTTCCGAGGCGTTTCGAGGGATGGAATGTTGCAAAGCCGCAGGCCGCAAACCGCCCCCGATGTCCGCGCCGCGATCCTGTTGACCACGGGCCTGGCGCTGGCCCGGCTGATGGCCATGTTCCGCACACCGCTGGAACTCTACCCGGACGAGGCCCAGTACTGGCTTTGGTCGCGCACACTCGACTTCGGCTACTATTCCAAGCCGCCGATGATCGCCTGGGCGATCTGGGCCACCACCGCGCTGGGCGGTGACGCCGAGCCCTGGGTGCGGCTGTCGGCGAACCTGTTCCAGGCCGGGGCCACCTTCGTGGTCTTCCTGATCGGACGCAGGCTCTATGGCGCCGCCACCGGCCTGGCCGCGGCCGCCCTCTACGGCCTGATGCCCGGCGTGCAGCTGTCGGCGCTGGTGGCCGCCACCGACGCACCGCTGCTGTTCTTCCTGTCGCTGACGATCCTGGCCTACGTCCGGCTCCAGGAGGCCCCAAGCCGCCGCGCCCTGGTGGCGGCGGGGCTGGGCGCGGCGCTGGGCCTGGCGTTCCTGTCCAAGTACGCAGCCGTCTACTTCCTGATCGGGCTCGCCATCCATCTGGCGGCGTCGAAGTCGGCGCGCGCCGCATGGACCCCGCCCGCCGCGGTCGCCGCGGTCGCCGCCTTCGCCGTGGTGATCGCCCCAAACCTAGCCTGGAACCTCACCCACGGCTTCGCCACCGTGCAGCATACCGCCCAGAACGCCGCCTGGAACGGGGTGCAGCTGTTCAACCTGCAGGCCGCCGGCGAATTCATCGGCTCGCAGTTCGGGGTGTTCGGGCCGATCCCTATGGGCGTGCTCATCACCGGCGTGGCGCTGGCGGTTCTGCGCCGCAAGCTGGCTCCCGGCGACCTGACTCTACTCTGCTTCGCCCTGCCGCCGCTGGTGATCGTGACAGCCCAGGCGTTCATCAGCCGCGCCAACGCAAACTGGTCCGGGGCGGGGTATCTGGCGGGCGCGATCCTGGTGGCCGCCTGGCTGATCCGTTGGCGGGCCAGGGGGTGGCTGATCGGCGCGCTGGCGCTGCAGGGGGCCGTGGCGGCGCTGTTCCTCGCGGGCGTCATCCTGCCGCGGGTGGCCGACGAGGCCGGCCTCTCCAACGGCCTGAAGCGCGCACGCGGCTGGGCGGAAACCACCGAGGTCATCCTCGACAGGGCAGAGCGCGAGCCCGGCCTCACGGCGATCGCGGTGAACAATCGGTTCCTGTTCTATGCCGTCAGCTACTACGGCCGCGATCGGCTCGGAGGCGATGCGCCCCCGCTCGCGAGCTGGCTACTCATGCATGGGCCGCGCAACCAGGCCGAGACCGCCGCGCCGCTGACCCCGGCCATCGGTCGCCGCGTCCTGATGGTGTCCTTCGAGGGCTGGCGGCGCGCCGAGATGCAGGCCGACTTCGCCCAGGCCCACGACCTGGAGATCGGCAGCGTCTGGCTGGACCCGCGGCACAGGCGCAAGGTCGAGATGTTCGTCGGCCAGGGGTTCTCGCCCCGCCCCCGCGACGCCGTCAGTGGGCTGCCGCGGCCCCCCAGATCACCCTGAGCGCCTGCGGCCGACCGCAGCCGATCCGGTAGCGCTCGTAGTGCGCCGGATTCTTCTTGGCGTAGTCCTGGTGATAGGCCTCGGCATTGTAGAAGGGCGCCGCGCCGCGGGTCGCCACCGTGATCTTGGCGCCCAGTTGCTTCTCGTACTTGGCCCGGGCGGCGTCGGCGATGGCCTTCTCCTCCGGCGTGCCGGCGAAGATCGCCAGTTTGTACGACGGGCCCTTGTCGCAGATCTGGCCGTTGGGATCGGTCGGGTCGATGTGATGGTAGTAGGCGTCCACCAGTCTGGCGTAGCTGATCTTGCTCGGGTCATAGGTGACCCTCACCGCCTCCAGGTGACCCGTGTGGTTCTCGTAGGTCGGTTTTGTCGAGCTGCCGCCCGAGTAGCCCGAGACGGCGCCGACCACGCCGGCGGTCTCCTCGAACCCCTTCTCCATCGACCAGAAGCAGCCGCCGGCGAAGACCGCGGTCTTCAGGCCCGAGGCGGCGGGGGCGGCGCCGGCCACCAGGGCGGCGAATGCGGCGGCGGCGGCGAATGCGAGCTTGTTCATAGGCACAGGATTCCTCACGTCTCGCCGTTCCGGCAAGCGTCAATGCTCGGTATACGTGAGCATGGCCGCGGCGGCTTCAAGGCCGCCCCCTCCGCCTGAGGGCCGGGACTACGCGCCCACGGCCTCTGCAACGCGGAACTCAGCCTCGGTCTTGGCCTTTACCTCTTCGACCGTCACGCCGTCGGCGAGTTCCAGCAGCGTCAGGGGCTTCTTGCCCCGGCTGACGTCGAAGACGCCCAGGTCGGTGATCACCAGGTCGACTACGGCCTGGCCGGTCAGCGGAAGGGTGCAGGCCTTCAGCAGCTTGGGCGCGCCGGTCTTCTCGGTGTGCTCCATGGCCACCACCACGCGCTTGACACCCGCCACCAGGTCCATGGCCCCGCCCATGCCCTTGACCATCTTGCCCGGCACCATCCAGTTCGCCAGGTCGCCGTTGGCGGAGACCTGCATGGCCCCCAGGACGCTCAGGTCGATGTGCCCGCCGCGGATCATGGCGAAGCTGTCGGCGCTCGAGAAGAACGAGCTGGTGGGGAGCGCGGTGATGGTCTGCTTGCCCGCGTTGACCAGGTCGGCGTCGACCTCGTTCTCGGTGGGGAACGGTCCCGTCCCCAGCATGCCGTTCTCGCTCTGCAGCATCACGTTGACGCCCGGCGGGATGTGGTTGGCCACCAGCGTCGGGATGCCGATGCCGAGATTCACGTAGAAGCCGTCGCGCAGCTCGCGGGCGGCGCGGGCGGCCATCTGGTCGCGGGTCCAGGCCATATCAGGCGGCTCCTTCCAGCTTGCGGGTGGTGCGTTGCTCGATGCGCTTCTCGTGCACGCCCTCGAGGATCCGGTCGACGAAGATGCCCGGCGTGTGGATGTGGTCCGGGTTCAGCGTGCCGTTGTCGACGATGCGTTCCACTTCGGCGAGGCAGACCTTGCCGGCCGTGGCCATCATCGGATTGAAGTTCCGCGCGGTCATCCGGTAGACGAGGTTGCCTTCCGCGTCGCCCTGCCAGGCCTTGACGATGGAGAGGTCCGCGGTCAGGCCGCGCTCCATCACGTAGAGCTCGCCGTCGAACTCGCGCACCTCCTTGCCCTCGGCCACCAGGGTGCCGACGCCGGTCTTGGTGAAGAAGGCGGGGATGCCCGCGCCGCCGGCCCGGATGCGCTCGGCCAGCGTGCCTTGCGGATTGAACTCCAGCTCCAGCTTGCCGGAGAGGTAGAGCTCGGCGAACAGCTTGTTCTCGCCCACGTAGCTGGAGATCATCTTCCTGATCTGGCCGCTGGCCAGGAGGATCCCCAGGCCGAAATCGTCCACGCCGCAATTGTTGGAGATGAACGTCAGGTCCTTCACCCCGGAATCGCGAATCGCCGCGATCAGGTTTTCGGGGATGCCGCAGAGGCCGAAGCCCCCCGCCATGATCGTCATGCCGTCGAACAACCGCCCTTGCAGCGCCTCGACCGCATCCTTCGCAATTTTCCGAGCCATCGCCGCCCAATACGACGCAAACGTGCGAAAGAGAACACCGCAAGAGTGCAGGGCTGGACCCCGACGCGCCCTTTGACCAAGAAGCCTGCGTTGGCGCCTCCGCGGAGGGCTAAGCTGGAGCCGCGATGTCCGCCCACAGCCTCCTGATCCAGGCGCTGGTCTATCTTACCGCCGGCGTGGTCTCCGTGCCGATCGCCAAGCGGCTGGGGCTGGGCTCGGTGCTGGGGTACCTGATCGCCGGCGCGCTTGTGGGCCCGTACCTGCTGGACCTGGTGGGTGAACCTGGCGACGTCATGCGTTTCGCCGAGTTCGGCGTGGTGATCCTGCTGTTCCTCATCGGGCTGGAGGTTCGCCCAGCCCTGCTTTGGGAGATGCGCACCTCCATCTTCGGCCTGGGGCCCGGCCAGGTGCTGGTGAGCGCCGGGCTGGTGGGCGGCGTGGCCCTGGCGCTCGGGGTCGACTGGCGGGTGGCCGCGGCCGCGGGCCTGATCCTGGCGATGTCGTCCACCGCCATCGTGCTGCAGAACCTGGAGGAGAAGGGCCTGCGCCAGGGTGTGGTCGGGCAGTCGGCCTTCGGCGTACTGCTGTTTCAGGACCTTGCGGTGATCCCGATCTTCGCGCTCCTGCCGCTGCTGGCGTCCAGCGGCGCGCCGGTTCCCACGGCTGGGCACGGCGGCCTCGTGGCCGGCCTGCCGCAGTGGGCGCGGATCGCCGCCAGCTTCGCCGCTGTGGCCGGCGTGGTGATCGGCGGCCGGTACCTAACCCGCCCCCTGTTTCGCTTCATCGCCGCGGCGCGGCTGCGCGAGATCTTCACCGCCTCGGCGCTCTTGCTGGTCGTGGCGGTGGCCGCCCTGATGGAGCTGGTCGGGCTGTCGCCGGCGCTGGGCGCATTCCTGGCCGGCGTGGTGCTGGCCGAGAGCGAGTTCCGGCGCGAACTGGAGACGGACATCGAGCCGTTCCGCGGCCTCCTGCTCGGCCTCTTCTTCATCACCGTGGGCGCTGGATTGAACTTCGGCCTCATCGCCGAGCGCCCCGTGTTGATCATCTCGCTCGCCCTCGGCCTCATGGCGCTCAAGTTCCTCGCCATGTGGGGCGTGGGGATGGGGTTCAAGCGCAGCCATCGCGACGCCGCCACCATCGCCGTGGCCCTCGCCCAGGGCGGTGAGTTCTGCTTCGTGTTGTTGGCCTTCGCCCTGCAGGGCGGGGTGATGAGCGCCGACGAGGCGGGTGTCGCCACCGCGGTCGTGGCGCTCTCCATGGCCTTCACGCCGCTGGCGTTCACCGCCTATGAGCGGTTGGTGATGAGCCGTGCGCCGGGTCGCCCTGAGCCGGAGCACCTGCCCTTCGACGAGAGCGCGCCGGACGCCATCGTCGCCGGCTTTGGCCGCTTCGGTCAGATCGCCACGCGCCTGCTGATGGCCAACAACTTCCGCGTCGTCCTTCTGGATTCCTCGGTCGATCAACTGGAGGTCGTTCGCCAGTTCGGCTGGCGGGTGCACTACGGCGACGCCGGCCGCCTCGACCTGTTGCGCCAGGCCGGCGCCGCCAAGGCGAAGCTGCTGGTCGTGGCCATCGACGACCGCGACAAGGCCAAGGAGATCGTCGAGGCGGCCAGGCAGGCCTTCCCCAACCTCACCGTCGTGGCGCGCGCCTTCGACCGCCGTCACGCCTACGAGCTGATGGACGCCGGCGCCGACGACGTGGAACGGGAGACGTACGAGAGTGCGCTGAACTTCGGTCGCAAGGCTTTGATCCGGCTCGGCCTCTCGGAGCGCAGGGCCCTGAAGGCGGCGCTGATCTTCCGGGAGCGCGACGCCGAGCTGTTCCATCGCCTGAGGCCGGTCCACGGCGAGGACGAGCGCTACATCGAGGCCAACCGCGCCTCCCGCGAGACCTGGGAAACCTTGGTGCGGGCGGAGATCCAGCGCGCGGTCGCCGAGGACGATGACGAGGAGGAGATCGCGCCGGCCTCGGTTGGAGGCTCCAGGGCCGGAGTGTAGAAAGGCCCGATGAGCCACGCCCGCGACCCGCAGGACTCCATCGAGCCCGTCTCGTTCGAGCTCTACGCCCGTGACTTCCCGGCCTTCGTGCAGAGGCTGGGCGACAGCTTCGCCCGCTGGGGCTTCGCAGTGATCTCCGACCACGGCCTGGCGCAGGACAAGGTCGACGCGGCCATCGAGGAGACCAAGCGGTTCTTCGCCCTGCCGGAGGCCGCCAAGCTCAGGTACAGGCTGCCCGTCGCCGGCCAGCGAGGGTACACTCCGTTCGGCGTGGAGACCGCCAAGGGGGCCACCCATTTCGACCTGAAGGAGTTCTGGCACGTCGGCCGCGACCTGCCGCCCGGCCACCCCTTCCGCGACCACATGCCAGACAACGTCTGGCCCGACGCCGAGCTGCCCGCGTTCCGCGAGCGGGTGGGTTGGCTCTACGGCGCGCTAGACGCCATGGGCCTGAAGGTGCTGGAGGGCGTCGCCGCCTACCTGGGCCTCGATCGCCACTTCTTCGACCCGACCGTTAACGTGGGCAATTCGATCCTGCGCCTGCTGCACTATCCGCCTGTGCCGCAGGACGGTCCGCACATCCGCGCCGGCGCGCACGAGGATATCAACGTCATCACCCTGCTGCTCGGGGCCGAGGAGGCGGGGCTGGAGGTCAAGGACCACGACGGCCGCTGGATCGCGATCAACCCGCCGCCCGGGTCCCTGGTGTGTAACATCGGGGACATGCTGCAGCGGCTGGTCAACCACCGTCTGCCCTCGACCACCCACCGCGTGGTGAACCCCGCGCCGGAGCGGAGAGGCTTCCCCCGCTACTCGACGCCGTTCTTCCTGCACTTCAATTCCGACTACCTGATCAAGACGCTGCCCAG
>NZ_CADEGK010000109.1:0-6205 GCF_902826855.1 uncultured Phenylobacterium sp.
GGCAGACCGCGAACCGCGCAAATGGTTTTCGAATGGGCCCGGGCGGCCCGAAGCGCGGCGCGCAGCGCGTGGGAAGCCTCGTGGGCCTGGGCGGCGAGCGCCGGGGTCCAGGCCTCGGGCTTCATCCAGGGATTGATCCGGTAGCTGACGTCGAAGGCGTCAGGGTCGGTCATCAGGAAGAAGGGGCGGCCTTCCATGGAGAACTCCTGTGTGGTGGTTGCGACACAGGATGGCTCAAGGCGGCGCTAGCAGATAGAAGACAAGGTGCTACATTACGCGCCTTATCGTATCGAATTGACAGAACTAGATGACGATATGATCGACGACCTCGATCGACGACTGATCGCCCTGTTGCGCGCCGACTCGCGCACTCCGGCGGCGGCGCTGGCCAAGGCGCTGAAAGTCTCGCGCGGGACCGTGCAGAACCGGATCGACCGCCTGATGAAGGCGGGTGCGATCCAGGGGTTCACGATCAAGACCCGCCCTGACATGGACGCCCACCGGGTGCGCGCGGTGATGTCGATCGCCATCGAGGGCGAGCGGTCGGGTGCGGTGATCAAGGCGTTGAAGGGCTTCCCGGAGGTGGCGGCGATCCACACCACCAACGGCCGCTGGGACTTGGTCGCCGAGCTGGAGGTGGAGACCCTGGCGGCCTTCAGCGCCACTCTCGACGCCATCCGCCAGGTGGAGGGCATCGCCGCGACCGAGACCTCGATCCTGCTGGCGACGCAGAAGCTGTGAGCAACGGCGCGTCCTCTCCTCGCCCGTAGGGAGCGGGGGCCGCCCGAAGGCTGGCGCGCATAGTACGACTGGCTATTTCGCCTGTGGATGCAGGCGGATCGCCCGCCGCAGCTGGCGCGCGTTCGTAAACCCCGTTCGAGCAGCGACCACCTCCGCTGTGCAGCCGCCACTCAATAGGCGCCGCGCGACGGCCAGGCGCATTTGAAGGACCTCTTGGTAAGGCGAGCGGCCCGCGGTCGCTTTGAACGCGCGTGCGAAGTGGAACTTGCTGAGCCCGATGACCGCGCTGAGGTCTGACAGGGAAATCGAGGCGGACAGATTGCCTGCGATGAAGTCTCGCACCCGCATGATCTGACTTTGGGAAAGGGAGGGCGTTGGGCGGGCAACTACAGATCCGCTGACCTTCGCGAACCGCAGACCGCACTCGCGAACGGCCAGGTCGCAAAGGGCGTCGGCGAGCAGCGCCATCGAGGGAGCGTCGGCTCGCATCGCGCGGTCGAGCTTGGTCAATGTCTCGCAAAGGCGCCGATCTCGAAAATAAACTGCGGGATCTTCAAAATTGGCAGAGCCCCTGAGCTGAGCGGGTATCGCCTCGGCGTCGAAGTGGAGGGCGACAAAGGAATTGGGTCGAACCAGAGGATCGGTCCAGCCGGTGACCCGCACCCCGGCGGGCAGGAAGGTCATCGTGCGGCGAAGATCGGTCTGCCGGATCGGAGCATCTCCACCCACACAGATCTCTCCGTCGTCCATGACGATGTCGTGCAGGGCGAGGTAGTGAGCTTCCCCGGTTGTCGCGTATTCGAATCGCGAGGGAGCGAGTTCAACGCGCTCCGCACCCAGGGCAGCGGCCGGAACCGTAACGCGCGGGGGCGAAACGTCCGCAAGGAACCTTAGCTCAACTTGATCTCGCAGCGGCATGGTAGGCGTTGCACCTTTCCTCTCGTCGAGACTGACCGAATTTTGGGCCAGCCTGAAACCATGCCCCGCGCCGCGCTTGCTGGCGGGCGCCAATATTGCGCCGCACCCGAAAATTGCGCAAATTGCCGCATGGATCGGTGGGGAACATGATCGACCGACAGACGTCCGCGGCATCTGCGGAGCCGTTCGGGAGCCTGCCAAAGTCAGGTGAGATGGCCCGGCGGGTCCGGCAGTACGCCTGGTCCAATACGGCGCTGGGCGACCCCATTCACTGGTCTGTCTCTCTCCAAACGCTCCTGGGCGTCATGCTGGCAAGTCGTCAAGCGACGTTCCTCATTTGGGGGCCAGATCGGGTTTGGTTCTACAACGACGCGTTCATCCCGATCCTGGGTCGGAAGCACCCGGCCGCCATGGGCCAACATGGCCTTGATCAGGATTGGGCGGAGGCGCGCGACACCCTGGGACCGGCATTTGAGAGGGTCTTCGCCGGCGAGGGCGTCGAGATGGATGATCTTGCAATCAGCCTCGATCACACGGGGCAGCCTGAGCAGGCCCGCTTTCGCTTCTCCTACACGCCGGTGCGCGACGCGTCCGGCGGCGTGCTCGGGTTGTTCGGCACGTGCACCGAAACAACGGCGCTCGTCGAACTTGAAGCCTCCAACAGCTTGCTGCGGAGATTGATGGAATCGGTTCCGGGGGTGGTCTACGCGAAGGATCGCGAAGGGCGCTTTCTGGCGGGCAATGCGGGTACGTCCGAGCTCCTCGGCAAGCGGTACGAGGATTTCATCGGCCGAACGGACCTCGAAGTGTTGGAAGATAAGGCGGAGGCGGCGGCATTGATGGCCAACGACCGCCGCATAATGGAAACCGGCATCGCCGAGCAGCTCGAGGAGCAGGTCACATTCCCGGACGGCACGACCGCGCTGTGGCTATCGACCAAAGCGCCGCTTCGCGACCAGGACGACCGGATCCTCGGCCTTATTGGCTCGTCAGTAGACGTTACTGATCGTCGTCGCGCCGAAGAACAGCGGAGCCTGCTCGTCCACGAGCTCAATCACCGCGTCAAAAACACCCTGGCGGTCGTGCAGGCCATGGCCCGTCAGACTTTCCGCGATCCGACCCCGACCGAACAGCTTGAGCGTTTCGACGCTCGGATCGCCGCCCTATCGCGCGCTCACACGCTGCTCATCGACACGGACTGGACATCCGCGAGCTTGCGCCAAGTGATCAACGAGCAACTCGGGATCGAGCGGTGGGGCACGCGCCTTCTGGTCGAGGGGCCCGATGTGCCGCTGTCGTCTCGCGTGGCGGTCAACTTGGCTCTGATCCTCCACGAACTCTGCACGAACGCGACCAAGTACGGGGCGTTCTCCAACGACACCGGCAGGGTCGAAATCACCTGGCAGGCGGTCACTGAGCGCGGCCTGGTGTCCCTTCGTTGGATCGAGATCGATGGGCCGCGCGTCGTGGTCCCTGAACGGCGGGGATTTGGATCGCGGATGATCGAACGGGCATTGGCGGCTGAGAAGGGGCGGGTGCGCCTCGACTTCCTTCCCGCGGGACTCGTGTGTGAGATCGAAGCGCCAATCACCGCTTAGTGGCGTTCGGTCCGTGCAGCGGCCGGGGTCGTTGCGGGCCAAGAAACTCTAGCGGGACTCCGGCCGCATTCCGGCGCTAACCTTCGCCGCATGAACGCGCCCATCAAGCCCGAAACCCTGCCTACGTGGCGGCTGGATGACCTTTATTCGAGCCGCGAGGACCCGCGGATCGAGGCGGACCTCAAGGCGGCCGAGGCGACCAACACGGAGCTCGCCAAGCTGGAAGGCCAGATGCTGGCCACGCGGTCCAAGCCGGCTGAGCTAGGCGGGATGATCGACCACGGCATCACCCTCTACGAGAAGGCGGTGAACCTGATGTGGTCGGTGGGGGCCTACGGCTCTCTGTCGGCCTCCACCCAGCGGAACGACCCCGCCTGGTCGAAGTTCGAGTCCGACCTGCGCGCGCGATCCTCGCAGATCGGAGCGCTGAGCCTGTTCTTCACGCTGGAGATCAACAAGCTCGACGACGCGGAGCTCGAGGCGGCGCTGACGGCGCATCCGGCGGCGGCGCGCTGGCGGCCGTGGCTGCGGCGCGTGCGGGCCGGGCGGCCGCACGAGCTGTCGCCGGACCTGGAGCGCATCCTGATCGACATGGCCCCGGCGTCGGCCAACTGGGGCCGGCTCTCCAACGAGACCCTCGCCAAGCTGAGCGCCAAGGTGAACGGCGAGACGCTGACCCTGTCGGAGCTGCTGAACAAGACCGGGGACCCCGATGCGGCCACCCGCAAGGCCGCCGCCAACGCCCTGGCGAAGGCGCTGGCCGATCGGAGCTCGACCCTGGCGCTATGCCTCAACACGCTGGCCTTCGAGAAACAGGTGGAGGACCGCTGGCGCAAGTACGACGGCCCGGCCCACGGCCGCCACCTGGCCAACGAGGTCGATGCCGACGCGGTCGCCGCCCTGGAGGCCGCCGTGGTCGATGGCTACGCCTCGGTCAGCCACCGCTACTACAAGCTGAAGGCCAAGGTGATGGGCCTGCCCTACCTCAATCACTGGGACCGCAACTGCCCGCTGGACGCGGCGCCGCCGCGCACCTTCACCTGGGATGAAGCCAAGGGGGTGGTGCTCGAGAGCTTCGAGTCGCTGGCGCCCAAGTTCGCCGAGACCGCCAAGGTGTTCTTCGCCCAGCCGTGGATCGACGCCAAGCCGCGCGCCGGCAAGCAGTCGGGGGCCTATTCGCACTCCGTCACGGCCGAGCGGCATCCGTTCGTGTTCATGAACTACATGGGCGAGCGGCGCGACGTGCTGACCCTGGCCCACGAGCTGGGACACGCGATCCACCAGACGCTGTGCCAGCCGCTGGGCACGCTGCTGGCCGACACGCCCCTGACCCTTGCGGAGACCGCCTCGATCTTCGGCGAGGGGCTGGTGTTCGAGAAGCTGCTGGCCGAGGCGACGCCGGCCGAACGGCGCGACCTCCTGGCCGGCAAGATCGAGGACGGGATCAACACCGTCATCCGCCAGATCGCCTTCCACCGCTTCGAGACGCGCTTCCACGCCGCCCGCCTGGAAGGGGAGCTGTCGCCGGAACAGATCGGCGGCATCTGGCTGGAGGTGATGGGCGAGAGCCTAGGGCCGGCGGTAAAGCTCAACAAAGGCTATGAGCACTACTGGAGCTACATCAGCCACTTCGTGCACTCACCCTTCTACGTCTACGCCTACGCGTTCGGCGACCTGCTGGTGCGCGGCCTGATGGAGAAGCGCCGCGAGGATCCGCAGGGCTTCGCGCCGACCTACGAGAAGCTGTTGGCGGCCGGCGGCACCAAGACCTACGTCGAGGCGCTCGCGGCCTTCGGGCTGAACCCCCGCGAGAAGGCCTTCTGGGCCGCCGGCGTGCGGCAGCTGGAACGGCTGGTGGACGAGTTCGAAGCGCTGGTCTGAGCCGAGGTGGCCTACGCCTCGACGGCGTAGTCCTTGAGGACGCCCAGAGGCACGATGGCGAGGGTTTCCTCGTGGGTGCTCTCGAGCACCACCTTGGGCGCGGCGCCCTCGTCGAGAGCTTCCTTCCAGCGCGGCGCGCACAGGCACCAGCGGTCGCCGGGCTTGAGGCCGGGGAAGCCGAGATCGGGCCGCGGCGTCGACAGGTCGTTGCCCGCGCGCCTGGAGAAGGCGAGGAACTCGGCAGTCATCACCGCGCAGACCGTGTGCATGCCCACGTCGTGCGGGCCGGTCTCGCAGCAGCCGTTGCGGAAGAAGCCGGTGACGGGGTCCAGCGAGCAGGGCGTGAGCTCCTGGCCCAGGACATTGCGGGCGCCGGCGTCGTAGCGGATCGGGCGTGTGGCCATGGCCCCATCCTAAACGCTAAGACTGCGGTTCTCTAGAAGAGGAGCCGTCGCGTCCGCATGATCTCCGCCCGTCCCCGCCGCAGCGCCCTCTACATGCCCGCCTCGAACAGCCGCGCGATCGACAAGGCGCGCGAGCTGGCTTGCGACGTGGTGATCCTCGACCTGGAGGACGCCGTCGCCCCGGAGGCCAAGGACGAGGCCCGCGCCAACGCCGTGGCCGCCGTCCGCGCCGGCGGCTTCGGCCCCCGCGAGGTGGTGATCCGCGTCAACGGCCTGGACACCCCCTGGGGCGAGGCGGACCTGGCGGCCGCGGCCGCGGCCCACCCGGATGCGGTGCTGGTCCCCAAGGTCTCGGTTTGCGAAGACCTCACGCACGCGCGGGCCCGCGTGGCGGGCGACCTGCCGATCTGGGCGATGATCGAGACCTGCGCGGCGATGTTCCGGCTGGAGGCGCTGGGTGCGGAGTCGATCAACGTCGGCGTGGAGGCCTGGGTGATCGGCTCCAACGACCTGGCCAAGGAGATGCGCTGCGCGATGACCGTCGAGCGCGCGCCGCTGATGACCGCGCTCACCCTCAGCCTGATGGCCGCCCGGGCGCCCGGGATCGCCATTCTTGACGGGGGCTTCAACGAAATGCCCGACGGCGACGGCTTGGCCCGCCAG
>NZ_CADEGK010000109.1:6215-15884 GCF_902826855.1 uncultured Phenylobacterium sp.
CTCGTAGGTCGAGCCTTCGAACATGGCCAGCGCCACGCCGCCCGTGGAGAGCCGGATGGTGGAGCGGCTGCACTTCGCCGAGGCCGAGCGGCTGATCGCGGTGGCCGAGGCGATCGCCGCGCGCGAGGCCGCATGAGGCTCGCCCAGGCGACGTTGCTGCTGGCGCTCCTGGCTGCCCCGGCCACCGCGCAGCCACCGCCAGCGGACCCTATCGACGCGCTGCTGAGGCCCAGCGCGCCGCCCGACGCGGCCGAGCCGGCGCCCCGACGGCCCGCCCTCACCGCCCCGGTCCGCATCGAGCAAACGGGCAAAAGCCCCGACGGCCCGCCCAGCCCGGCGGACGCGGCCTACGACAGCCGGCTGAAATCCTCGCAGGCCTCGGCCCGGGGATTCGAGGGCCCGCTGGACGGCGGCTGGACGCTGCACGCGGGCGGGCGGGCGCTGTACATCCTGCAGCTCACCGACCGGAACGGCTCGGTCGAGGGCGCCTGGCGTGACCCGCGCCGCCCAGGCGCCCTGGATGCTTCGGGCTTCATCGACCAGGTCGAGCGCGTCGGCGACGCGCTGACCGTCCGCTTTGCCGGCGGCGCCGTGGCGGTGTTGCGCGCCGCGGAGGGGCGTTGGTCGGGGGAACTGTCGGAGCGAGGGCGGATGGAGGCGGTGAGCCTGAGCCGTAATCCGTAGTCCGCACTCCAGTCAGAGGCCGAGGGCCGTCTTCGCCGCCGCGAGCGCCGCCGCCAGCGCATCCGCGTCGTACGCCTCCGCCGTCCCGACACCCCACACCGGCCCCGGCCAGGCGGCGTCATCCTTGCGGCGACCGACGACGTGGATGTGGAGTTGCGGCGTCAGGTTGCCGAGTTGGCCGACGTTGAGTTTCTCCACCGGGCGGCCCAGAGCACGGCCGATCGCGCGGACCGCACCGCCGGCCAGCACGACTTCCTCCAGCAGGGTTGCGCGGTCCGCAGCATCGAGGTCCTCGATCTCCACTGCGCCTGCGACGCGCGGGATCAGCACCAGCCAGGAATAGCGCGCGTCGAGCTGCAGCCGGACCTGGCAGAGGGGCAGGCTGCCTAGTTCGTGCGAGGTGGGCGGGAAGGCGGGGTGGAGCGCGAACATGCCGCCCTTCTACAGTCAAACCGCGGCGCGTGCGGCATTGCAGGGCACGCGCCAACGGGCTACCGACTGCCCACGGACATTAAGGGAGCGGTGTCATGGCCAAAAAACCCATTCGCGTAGCGGTCACGGGCGCCGCCGGTAACATCGGCTATGCGCTGCTGTTCCGGATCGCGTCGGGACAGATGTTCGGCGCCGACCAGCCGGTGATCCTGCAGCTCCTCGAGATTCCGGTCGAAGGCCCGCAGAAGGCGCTGAAGGGCGTGGCCATGGAGATCGACGACTGCGCCTTCCCGCTGGTCCAGGGCATGACGCTGCACGGCGACGCCAACGAGGCGTTCGGCGACGCCAACTGGTGCCTCCTCGTCGGCTCCAAGCCGCGCGGGCCGGGCATGGAACGCGCCGACCTCCTGAAGGACAACGGCAAGATCTTCGTGGCCCAGGGCCAGGCCATCGACAGGCACGCGGCCGCCGACGCCCGCGTGGCGGTGGTGGGCAACCCCTGCAACACCAACTGCATGATCGCCGCCAGCCAGGCCAAGCGCCTGAGTCCCGATCGTTTCACCGCGATGGTCCGCCTGGACGAGAACCGCGGCCGCGCGCAACTGGCGCAGAAGGCCGGCGTGCTGGTCACCGAGGTCAGCGACCTGTTCATCTACGGCAATCACAGCCCGACGATGTTCGCCGACTACACCCACGCCAAGATCGGCGGCAAGGATGCCGCCACGGTGATCGGCGACAAGGCGTGGCTGGAGAATGAATACCTCCCCGCGGTCGGCAAGCGCGGCGCGGCGATCATCGAGGCGCGGGGCGCGAGTTCGGCGGCCTCTGCCGCCGGCGCCCTGGTCGACCACGTGCGCGACCTGGTGACCCCCGGCGCCATCCACTCCGTGGCGATCCCGTCCGGCGGCCGTTACGGCTTCGCCGACGGCGTCTGGGCCGGCATGCCGGTGAAGAGCACCGCGAACGGCTACGAGGTGATCACGTCCTACGAGATGGACGACTTCGCCAAGTCGAAGATCAAGATCACCAACGACGAGCTGCTGAGCGAGCGCGACACCGTCAAGGAAATGCTGGGCTAGAGCCTGAGCTCATCCCTTCCCGTCCAGGGGAGGGTGAGCGCGCAGAGCCCCCTACTCCTCCCGCGCGTCGCGGGTGAGGTCCCTCAGCTCCGAGATTCGGGCGACGTAGACGTCTTCCACCGCCCAGGGCGCCTCGCGGGCGGCGGCGGCTCGGGCGGCCAACCAGCGGTTCTGCTGGCTGCGAAGCGCAGAGGCGGGAACGCCGGCGGCCTCGGCGCTGCGGTAAGCCTGCTGCAGCTGTCGGTCGCGGGCGCTCAGGCGGCGATCGGCGCAGACGACGGCTTCGCCGGGATCGGACGAGGCGCAGGTGTCGGCGCGGGCGACCCGCATCGGCCCTTCGCCGCGGGGGACCGGCTTGGCCTTCTTCGCAGGCTTAGGCGCGGGTCTCGCCGCCGGCGCGGGTTTCACGGCGGCGACCTTGGTGGCTTTGGGCCGCACCGCCCGCCGCGGCTCGACCTTCACCGCCTTCGTCAGCTTCGCAGGCCGCTTGGCCTTGGCCTCGACCTTCGCCTTCTCGATCCGCGCCAGCTTCTGAGCCTTGGCGGTTTTCTCCGCCTTGGCGAGCTTCGCGGCCTTGGCGGCCTTCTCGGCCTGGGCCGTCTTAACGGACTTGGCGCGCGCGGCCTCGGCCTTGGCGAGCTTCACCGCCTTGGCCTTCTCGGCCTTGCGGGCCTCGGCCAGCTTTGCCGCCTTCTCCAGTTTCGCGACCTCGCGGGCCTTGGCGGCCTTGGCCGCCGCCAGCTTGGCCTTGGCCTTCGCCGGGTCGGGCTCGGGTTTGGAGGCCTTTGCGACGACCGGCTTTGGCGGCTTCGGTGGCGCGACTTTGGGTTTCACCTGCGGCTTCGGCGTCTCGTGCACGGCGGGGGCGGCGATGGGCGCCGCGGCGACCACGGCGTCGACCTTCATCAGCCCGGACGCGGGACGGGGCAGAGCGATCAGTGGCGCGACAGGCGCGGGCGGAGGCGCGATCCGCGCCGGCTCGTTCCCGAGGAGCTCGGCGGAGAGCACTTCTAGCGGAGCGCCGATGGGGGCGGGCGTGTCGTCCACCACGATCTGCAGCGCTGGCCGCGGCGTGGTTTTGGCCGCCGCAGGGCGGGCGTCAGCCTCGCCGGGGGCGGTCGGTCGGGCCCAGATGCCCAGGGCGACGCCCAGAACGCAGGCGCCCACGACGCCGGTCACCACCAGACGGCCCGGCCCCGGCGGTCTGGAACCTGGCGGATTGCGGCAGGAAGATTCCAACAGGTCACGCGTCATGGACGACCCTTCAACTCACGGGTCCCTCGGCGCATCGGGCAGGGTCGGCGTCGCGCGCACACGCGGCTAAGCTTGGCCCCAACCCCATACTCTCTCCCAACCTCAGATTGAGGCCAAATCCGGGCGGCCGGCAAGCCCCGCCGTCTGGGACACAACGCCTCATTATGGTTAGGGAAAATCAGATCCAGCCCTGCTCGCGCAGCCAACCGGCGTAGGTGCGGCTGACCGGGACCTGCGCGCCGTCCTTCAGGGTGAGGGTCGCACGCCCATCGGCGCGCCGGGCGCCTACGATCGCGTCGCGGGCAACCCACCACGAACGGTGCACCTGCGCGCCCTCGATCCCGGCCAGTTCGCCCACCGCGTCGGCCAGGCGCATGAGGATCAGGTCCTGGCCCTTGGAGGTGTGCAGGCGCAGGTAGTGGTCTTCCGCCTCAACCGCCCAGACCTCGGCCCCGCGCAGCTTCAGCGGCAGGCGCTCCAAAAACATCGGTGGCTGAGGGTCGGCGTGGGTGATAGCCGCGCGCCGGGTCTCGATCAGCATGTTGATTGCGGTGATCGCCAGCGACACCAGCAGCACGTACCCGAACAGGACCGGGAGGTATGCGAATGGAAGCGGGGTATCCAGGAGGGCGCGTGTCGCGACCCAGACCACCAGGGTGAAGGGTGCCGACATCACGACCGAAGCCAAGGCCGCGTCCAGCCAAAGACTACCGGTGCGTCCCCGGCCGCGCCCGATGAAGTACCGGCCGACGAGCGCGCCCCAGAGGTAGCCGGCCAGCATCATCACCATCCAGTAGCCAAGTCGCAGGCCCAGCGGGACGTCACCGGTGCCGAAGGCGCCCGAGAAGGTGAGGAACAGCCCAACCGCCGCGGCCACGGCCAGGCCGCGAAGCCAGCCCCTCGCCTCGTCGTAGGGCGTGAACCGCGCGATGAGGCCCTTCATGCGCTCGCCGTTGGCGAAGCGCGAACGGCGCGCGGCGGCGGTTCGCGAAGCCCGGCCGTCATCCGGCGCATCCCCGCTCGATCAGCGATCCCAAGGCCGCCATGTCCCGGTCCATCAGGCCGCGGAGCGCCGCCAGCCTTCACTTTCGGAGATAGAGGATGTCGTCCCTTTCGCAAACGCCCACCCGCAAGCCCGCGCTGCTGAACCGGGGCGGCTTCGGCATCCGCTTCGCCCTGTCGATGGCCGTCGCCACCGCCCTGGTCGCGCTGGCGATGAGCAACGTCCTACAACCGATCCTGCGGGTGGCGTCGCAGGCGCGGGTGCACGCGCCCGACCTGAACCTGCTCCTGGCGCTCTCGCCGGTGATCAAGGTGCATTTGGCGGGCGCGCTGCTCGCCATCATCCTGGGCGGCGTCCTGATGACAGTCCGCAAAGGCCGCCGCTTCCACCGCGTCGCCGGCTGGGTGTGGGTGTCGACCGTGTCCGTGAGCGTGGGGGCGACCCTATTCATCAGGGAGCTGAACCACGGTTCGTGGTCCCTCCTGCACCTGTTCACCGGCTGGACCCTGATCGTGCTGCCGCTGGGCGTCGCCTGGGCCAAGCGACATGACGTGCGGCGTCACAGCCGGACGATGATGGGCCTGTTCTATGGCGGCTTCGCCATCAACCTGGCCTTCGCCTTCATCCCGGGCCGCACACTGTGGATGGTGTTCTTCGGATGACGCTCTTTCCCTAGGTGAAGGGCGGGCGTTTTCCGCGCCTCACGCGGTTGTCATCACCGGGAGCGGCGCCTATAAGCCGGGCTCACTCGCCGGGGTCTCCATGCTGGAGAGCCTTGGGGCGAGCCCGTCGCCAGCCGACCCAAGGCCTCATGAACATCCACGAACACCAAGCCAAAGCCGTCCTCGCGGAGTTTGGCGTAGCGGTCCCGCGCGGCTACCCCGCCTTCACCGTCGACGAAGCCGTCGAGGCCGCCAAGAAGCTGGGCGGGCCCGTCTTCGTCGTGAAATCGCAGATCCACGCCGGCGGGCGCGGCAAGGGCCGTTTCGAGGGCCTGGGCGCCGACGCCAAGGGCGGCGTGCGTGTGGTCAAGTCCGTCGAGGACGTGAAGGCCAACGCCGCCGAGATGCTGGGTCGCACCCTGGTGACCATCCAGACCGGGCCCAAGGGCAAGCAGGTCAACCGCCTCTACATCGAAGAGGGCGCGGCCATCGCCAAGGAGTTCTACCTCTCGCTCCTGGTGGACCGCGAAACGTCCCGCGTCTCGGTGGTCGCCTCCACCGAAGGCGGCATGAGCATCGAGGACGTGGCGCACGACACGCCAGAGAAGATCACCACCTTCTCGATCGATCCCGCGACCGGCGTCTGGGCCCATCACGCCCGGGCGTTGTCCAAGGCCCTGGGCCTGACCGGCGGCCTCGCCAAGGAAGCCGCGACGCTGCTGAACCAGCTCTACAAGGCGTTCGTCGACAAGGACATGTCGATGCTGGAGATCAACCCGCTGATCGTCACGGAAGACGAGCATCTGCGGGTCCTGGACGCCAAGATCAGCTTCGATTCGAACGCGCTGTTCCGCCACAAGGACGTCGTCGCGCTCCGCGACGAGACCGAGGAGGACGCCAAGGAGATCGAGGCGTCCAAGTACGACCTCTCCTACATCGCCCTCGATGGTGAGATCGGCTGCATGGTCAACGGCGCCGGCCTGGCCATGGCCACCATGGACATCATCAAGCTCTATGGCGCCGAGCCCGCCAACTTCCTGGACGTGGGCGGCGGCGCCGACGAGGCCAAGGTGACGGCGGCCTTCAAGATCATCATCGCCGACCCCAACGTTAAGGGCATCCTGGTCAACATCTTCGGCGGCATCGCCCGCTGCGACGTGCTGGCCCAGGGCGTCGTCGCCGCGGTGAAACAGGTGGGACTGAAGGTGCCGCTAGTCGTGCGCCTGGAAGGCACCAACGCCGAGGCGGGCAAGAAGATCATCAATGAGAGCGGCCTCAACGTGATTGCCGCCAACGACCTCTCCGACGGGGCCGAAAAGATCGTCAAGGCCGTGCGGGGCGCTGCGTAAGACATGTCTATCCTGATCAACAAGAACACTCGCGTCATCTGCCAGGGCATCACCGGCGCCCAAGGGACGTTCCACTCCGAACAGGCCGTGGCCTACGGGACCAAGATGGTCGGCGGGGTGACGCCCGGCAAAGGCGGTACGACCCACATCGGCCTGCCGGTGTTCGACACCGTTCGCGAGGCGGTGAAGCAGACCGGCGCCGACGCCTCGGTGATCTATGTGCCGCCGGCCTTCGCGGCGGACTCGATCCTGGAGGCCATCGACGCGGAGGTGCCGCTGATCGTCTGCATCACCGAGGGAATCCCGGTGGCCGACATGGTCAGGGTGAAGCGCTCGCTCAGCGGCTCGAAATCCAGGCTCATCGGGCCCAACTGCCCCGGCGTGCTGACCCCGAATGAGTGCAAAATAGGCATCATGCCGGGAAACATCTTCCGGAAGGGCTCTGTGGGGGTGGTGTCGCGCTCCGGCACCCTTACCTATGAAGCCGTGTTCCAGACTACCCAAGTGGGCCTCGGCCAGACGACGGCCGTGGGCATCGGCGGCGACCCGGTCAAGGGCACCGAGTTCATCGACATGCTCGACATGTTCCTGAAGGATCCGGAGACGGAGTCGATCATCATGATCGGCGAAATCGGCGGCTCAGCCGAGGAAGATGCAGCGGAGTTCATCAGGAATTCACCAAACAAGAAGCCAATGGTGGGATTCATCGCGGGACGCACCGCGCCGCCCGGGCGGCGCATGGGTCACGCAGGCGCGATCATCTCCGGCGGCAAGGGCGGAGCCGATGACAAGATCGCCGCGATGGAAGCCGCGGGCATCCGCGTCTCTCCGTCGCCGGCGGCCCTCGGCACCACCCTGCTTGAGGTTTTGAAGGGCGCCTGAGGCGCAGGTAACTGATTTTAGGGCGGTCCGCCCTCGGCTCCTTCTCCAGAAGTCCGCGGGCCCCGCCCTCGGAAGGCGAAGGGCCGAAAGGCAAACGAGATGGCGGACGACGCGGGCCTGATCAACGAAGTTCTGGCCGAGACCTCTTTCCTCTACGGCGGCAACGCCGCGTTCGTGGAGCAACTCTACGCCAAGTGGAGCAGCGATCCCGGATCGGTGGAGCCCTCTTGGCAGGCGTTCTTCGCCTCCCTGCACGACCAGGCCTCGGAGGTGCAGCGCGCCGCCCAGCGGCCGGCCTGGACGCCAAAGCCCACGCCCACCGCGCGGCCTGACTGGCTCTCGGCGATCGACGGCTTATGGCCGGCGGTCGAAGCGAAGGTCGGCAAGACCCTCGAGGCGCGCAGACCCGCCGCCTCGGTTGACGAGATCCGCTCAGCCACCCTGGATTCCCTGCGCGCCATCATGATGATCCGCGCATACCGGATGCGCGGCCACCTGAAGGCCAACCTGGACCCGCTGGGCCTGGCGACCACGCCGGGCGACGCCTCGGAGCTGGATCCCGCCACCTACGGCTTCGCCGAGCCGGATTTCGACCGGCCGATCTTCCTGGACTTCGTTCTGGGGCTGGAGACCGCCTCGATCCGCGAGATCCTGGCGATCCTGCGCCGCACCTACTGCGGCAACGTCGGCATCCAGTACATGCACATCTCCGACCCCAAGGAGAAGTCCTGGCTGCAGGAACGCATCGAGGGGCGCGACAAGGAGATCGTCTTCTCCAAGGAGGGCAAGGTCGCCATCCTGAAGAAGCTGATCGAGACGCAAGGCTTCGAGCAGTTCCTCCACCGCCGCTTCCCTGGCACCAAGCGCTTCGGCCTGGACGGCGGGGAGTCGATGGTCCCTGCGCTGGAGCAGATCATCAAGCGCGGCGGCGCTCTGGGCGTGAAGGACATCGTCATCGGCATGCCGCACCGCGGCCGCCTGAACGTGCTCGCTGCGGTGATGGGCAAGCCCTACCACGTGATCTTCCACGAGTTCCAAGGCGGCTCGTCCCTGCCCAGCGACGTGCAGGGCTCGGGCGACGTGAAGTACCACCTGGGCGCCAGCTCGGACCGCGAGTTCGACGGCAACTCGGTGCACCTGTCGCTGACCGCCAACCCGTCGCACCTGGAGATCGTGAACCCGGTGGTGATCGGCAAGGTGCGCGCCAAGCAGGCCTTCACCCTGCGCGAGAACCCGACCGCTGGCCGCGGCCACGCCATGCCCCTGCTGCTGCACGGCGACGCCGCCTTCGCGGGCCAGGGCGTGGTGCCGGAGTGCTTCGCGCTGTCGGGCCTGCGTGGCTACGGCGTCGGCGGGACCATGCACTTCGTGGTCAACAACCAGATCGGCTTCACCACCAGCCCGAAAAACAGCCGCTCCTCGCCCTATCCGACGGACGTGGCGCTGATGGTCGAGACCCCGATCTTCCACGTGAACGGCGACGACCCAGAAGCCGTCACCTTCGCGGCCAAGGTTGGCACCGAGTACCGCCAGCTGTTCGGCAAGGACGTGGTCATCGACATGTTCTGCTACCGGCGCTTCGGTCACAACGAGGGGGACGACCCCACGATGACCCAGCCGCTGATGTACGCGAAGATCAAGAACCACCCCTCGGTTCGCGACCTTTACGCACAACGGCTGATCGGCGAGGGCGTCTGCAGCCAGGGCGACTTCGAAGGCTGGATCGCGGAGTTCGACAAGTTCCTCGACGAGGAGTTCGACGGCGGCAAAGTCTATCTGGCCAACAAGGCCGATTGGTTGGACGGCAAGTGGTCGGGCCTGAAGCTGCCGACCGGCGATGAGCGGCACGCCACCGGCGTCGCGAAGCAGAAGCTGCTCGATCTCGGCCGCAAGATGACCACCGTCCCCGAGCGCATCACCATCCACAAGACCGTGGAGCGGGTGATCGCCGGGCGCCGCGAGGCCATCGAGAAGGGCGAGGGGATCGACTGGGCCACCGCCGAGCACCTGGCCTTCGCCAGCCTCTTGGATCAGGGCTTCCCGGTGCGCCTCTCCGGCCAGGACAGCGTGCGCGGCACCTTCGTGCAGCGCCACTCCGGCTTCGTCGACCAGAAGACCGAGGACGTCTACTTCCCGCTGCGCAACCTCGGCCCCAACCAGGCGCACTTCGAGGTTCTGGACTCGGCGCTGTCGGAAGAAGCGGTCCTGGGCTTCGAGTACGGCTTCTCGCTCACCGACCCCGACACGCTCACCCTGTGGGAAGCCCAGTTCGGCGACTTCGCCAACGGCGCCCAGGTGGTGATCGACCAGTTCATCTCCTCGGG
>NZ_CADEGK010000110.1 GCF_902826855.1 uncultured Phenylobacterium sp.
GTCTTGCCGTAGGCGTGGGCCACGTTGTGGATCACGTACTTATAGAGTTGCAGGCGATCGGCCATGACGATCATGGTGTCGAACTTCAGGCCGAGTTCGTGCTGGGCCGGGGCCACCTCGTGGTGGTGCTTTTCCGGCTTCATGCCCAGCTCGCCCATGACCGCCAGCATCTCGCCGCGCAGGTCCTGGCCGCTGTCGACCGGGTTCACGGGGAAGTAACCGCCCTTGGGTCCGGGCCGGTGGCCCATGTTGCCTTCCGGATAGGCCTTGTCCGAGCTGATCGGCAGCTCGGTCGACTCATAGGAGTAGCCGGTGCTGTGCGGCGCGGTGGACCACTTAACGTCGTCGAAGATGAAGAACTCGGCCTCGGGGCCGAAGTAGACGGTGTCGCCGATGCCCGACGCCTTGACGAAGTTCAGCGCCGCCTTGGCGATCGAGCGCGGGTCGCGCTCATAGGGCGTGCCCGTATCAGGGTTCACCACGTCGCAGAACAGGGCGAGCGTGGTCTGCTGGTAGAACGGGTCGATGATGGCCGAGTCCAGGTCGGGACGCAGCTTCATGTCGCTCTCGTTGATGGCCTTCCAGCCGGAGATCGACGAGCCGTCGAACATCGTGCCGTCGGTGAGGAACTCGTCGTCGACGAGGTCGATGTCGAACGTCACGTGCTGCATCTTCCCGCGGACGTCGGTGAAGCGGACGTCGACGTATTTGACGTCCTTCTCCTTGATCTGGGCCAGGATGTCTTTGGCGGTGGTGGCCATTAGCGATTTATCCCCTTCTTGAAGCTTGGTTAGACGGCGACGGGTCCGGTCTCGCCGGTGCGGATGCGCACCACCTCGAGGACCTCGGAAATGAAGATCTTGCCGTCGCCGATGCGGCCGGTGCGCGCGGCGCCGGAAATGGCCTCCACGGCGCGGTCCAGCTGGTCGTCGGCGATGACGATCTCGATCTTGATCTTGGGCAAGAAGTCCACGACGTACTCGGCGCCCCGGTAGAGCTCGGTCTGACCTTTCTGGCGGCCGTAGCCCTTGGCCTCGATGACGGTCATGCCCTGGACGCCCAGCTCCTGCAGGGCCTCCTTCACCTCGTCGAGTTTGAACGGCTTGATGATGGCTTCGATCTTTTTCATGCCGGGCGACCCAGCACGTGGGCGCCACCGGCCACAAGCGACCTTCCGTTGCATGCCGCAGGGGCCGGGTGGGAAACTAGACAGGCGCCCAAGGATTGGGCGCCTTGAGATCAAAAAACGATCATGCGGGAATCCGTGGCGCGAGCGGGTTTCGGCAGGCGGGATCGCCAGCAATCGCCACCGGAGGGCGCTTCAGAATGGACGAACGGACCCCTGTTCTCATCGGAGCGGGCCAATTCACGTACCGAGGCGATCCCGCACAGTCGCCGTCCCCGACGAATCTGCTGAAGATTGCGGCGGAACGGGCTGCGGATGACGCGGGAATCGGCGCCGCGGGGCTCGCAGCCCTCGACAGCATTGTCGTGGCCCCCTCGGCGATCGCCATGCCCGGCGGCTCCCGCGCCCGCGGCGCGCCTTTCTCCAGCAACGCCGCCGCGCAACTGGGCGCCTTGGTGGGCGCCGAGCTGCGCTGGGCGGCACAGTCGGCGAACGGCGGCAACAGTTCGCAGTACATGATCAACCGGTTGGCCGAGCGGATCAGCCAGGGCGAGACCGACCTGGGCCTGGCGATCGGCTGCGAGGTGATGGGCTCGGTGGCCAAGCGGATGGCCAAGGGCCTGGGCTTCGATGACTGGAACGAGACCGAGGACCTCTCGCTGGACGCGCCGCCGATCGTCGGCGACACGCGACCGGGGGTCAGCCCCTATGAAGCCCGGCACGGCCTGGACCGTCCGATCAACATCTATCCCATCTTCGAGAACGCGCTGCGGGCCCGGGATGGCCGCTCCCTGGCCGACCACGCGACGCGGATGGGCAAGCTGTTCGAACGCTTCACCGCGGTGGCGGCGGAGAACCCCCATGCCTGGTTCCCCACCCGCCGCTCGGCGGAGGAGCTGACCACCGTCAGCGACCGCAACCGGATGATCGGGTTCCCGTATCCCAAGTTCCTCAACGCGATCATGGAAGTGGATCAGTCGGCCGGCGTCCTGATCGCCAGCGTCAAGAAGGCCCGCGAGCTGGGCGTGCCGGAAGACAGGTGGGTGTACCTGCGCGGCTGCGCGGACGCACACGACATCTGGCACGTGTTGGAGCGGCAGGACTTCCACTCCAGCCCGGCCATGCGCCTGACGGGAAAGCGGGCCCTCGAGATGGCGGGCATCGGCGCCGACGACCTCAGGCACATCGACCTCTATTCGTGCTTCCCGTCGGCGGTGCAGGTGGGCGCGGAGGAGCTGGGACTCTCGGTGGACGATCCGCGCGGCTTCACGGTGACAGGCGGGCTGCCCTACGCCGGCGGTCCGGGGAACAACTACGCCATGCATTCCGCTGCGACCATGGTGCAGAAGCTGCGCGATGCGCCCGGCGCCTATGGCCTGGTCACGGCCAACGGCTGGTACCTGACCAAGCAGTCGACCGGCGTCTATTCGACGACCCCGCCTACGAGGCCCTTCGAGCGCGAAGACCCGGCGATCATCCAGCGCCAGATCGACGCCTTGCCTCACCCGCCTGTCACGGAACAGCCGCAGGGCAGGGGTACGATCGAGACCTACACGGTGGTGCACAAACGCGAGGGACCGTTCATGGGCATCGTCGTCGGCCGCGACGCCAACGGGCGCCGTTTTGTCGCCAACACACCCAACGACCCGCAGACCCTTGCCAGCCTCGAGGCCAGCGAGCAGATCGGGCGCACCGGCACGCTTACCCAGGCCGGCCATCTGAACCTCTTCACCCCGGACTGACATGGCCCGCCTTTACCTGATCCGCCACGGCCGCCCTTCCTCCACCTGGGGCGGGCATGACGACGATCCCGGCCTCGATGAGGCGGGCGACCTGCAGGCCCGCGCCGCGCGCGACTGGCTGCTGTCGCGGCCGGCCGCGGAGCGGCCGAAGCTGGTGGTGAGCTCGCCCCTCCGCCGCTGCCGCGAGACCGCGCTGCCAACCGCCGAGGCTCTGGGCGTCAACATGGAGATCGACCCCGGCGTCGGTGAGATTCCCACGCCGAACGCCCTGGGGCCCGCCGAGCGAGGCCCGTGGCTGCAGAACGCCTTCCAGGGGACGTGGAAGGCCATTCAGGGGGACTTCGACTACGACGTCTGGCGGGGCGACATCGCGGCTTCGCTGGTGGCGCGGGGCGACACCGCCGTCTTCTCGCATTTCGTGGCCATCAACGCGGTCGTCTCGCGGCTGCTGGGCATAGAGGAGGTGCTGGCGTTCCGCCCGGACCACTGCTCGATCACGGTGCTGGAGACCGACGGCCGGACCCTGAGCCTCATCCAGCAGGGCGCCGAGGCCGCAACGGGGGTCCTTTGAGCCCACGCCCGATCCTCACCGTGGCCGAGATGGGCGCGGCCGATCGCGCTGCGATCGACGCCGGGACGCCGGGGATCGAGCTGATGGAACGGGCAGGGCTGGCAGTGGCCGATGCGGTGGCCGAGCGGTTCCGACCTCAGGCGACGCTGGTGCTGTGCGGTCCGGGGAACAACGGGGGCGACGGCTATGTGGTCGCACGGATCCTCAAGGCGCGCGGCTGGCCTGTGGAGGTCCGCAGTCTCGCGGCGCCGGCGACCGATGACGCCAAGGCGGCCGCGGCGCGCTGGGAAGGCGTCACCCAGCCGCTGAACGGGTCGCTGGGCGAGGCGCTGGTGATCGACGCCCTGTTCGGCGCAGGGCTGTCGCGGGCCCTGGACGGCGTGGCCGCCAGCGTAGCGGACCAACTCGCCGCGCGCCCCGAAGCCGTCGTTGCCGTCGATGTCCCGAGCGGCCTGCCGGGCGACACCGGCCAACCGATGGGCGCCGCGGTCTGCGCGGCCCTCACCGTCACCTTCCACGCCCGCAAGCCCGCCCACGTGCTGGAGCCAGGCCGCGGCCGCTGCGGGGAGGTGGTGGTGGCTGACATTGGTCTGGGGGATACGCCGTCGAAGACGTTGGAGAACGGCCCCGAGCTGTGGCTGGCGCGCTTTCCCTGGCCGGGGGCGGGCTCGCACAAGCATTCCCGCGGGCGTCTGATCGTGGTTTCGGGAGACGCCTGGAGCACCGGCGCCGCGCGCCTGGCCGCCCGGGCGGGCTTGAGGATCGGCGCGGGCCTGGTGACCATCTATTCGCCGCCCGACGCGCTGGCCGCCAACGCTGCGCACCTGGAGGCGGTGATGCTGAAGCCCTTCGACACCGACCTGGAGCTGGAGCAGGCCGGCGACCAGGCCGACGCCGCGGTGATCGGCCCCGCTGCGGGCATCAACGAAAGCACGGTGCTGAATGTGCTCGCCCTGGCCCGGACGGGCGCCGCCCTGGTGATCGACGCCGACGCCATCACCGTCTTCCGTGACGACCGCGACGAGCTGTTTTCGATGCTCGATCGTGACGACGTGCTCACGCCGCACCCCGGCGAGTTCGAGCGGCTGTTCCCCGGACTGTTGAAGACTTCGTCGACCCGCATCGAGGCGGCCCGACGCGCGGCGGAAAAAGCTGGCGCCGTGGTGCTCCTGAAGGGCGCCGACACAGTGATTGCCACGCCGGACGGCCGTGTGGCCGTCAACCTCAACGGCTCGCCGTGGCTGGCCACCGCGGGCTCCGGCGACGTCCTGGCGGGGTTCATCGGCGGCCTGATCAGCCAGGGCATGGATAGCTTCGAAGCCGCCTGCGCCGGAGCCTGGATCCACGCCGAGGCCGGTGACCTGCACGGCCCCGGGCTGATCTCAGAGGACCTCCCGGGCCTGGCGCCGGCCGTCCTGCGCCGCCTGTACGACGAGCGCTGAGGGCGCGTCAGCACCGTTCGTGGTTCAGGATGACTGCGCCTGCGCCGCCGCTGCTACCCGAACATATCCGTCGTCACGCCCCGGGCCATCTCGGCAATGATCTCCGCAGCCAGGCCATCCAGCTCCGAACCCTCGCGGTAGTCGCCGCCGGCCGCCAGGCGCGCGCGCCCGTCTCGCAGCAGCTTGGCCGCGGCCGCCTCGGTGTAGGGCCTGTCTGGATCGTAGACGGCCACCGGATGGCCGCCGTGGTCGGTCATCACGCGCATGACAGGTATGTCGGTCAGTCCGTCGCCAAAGAAGGCGATGCGGTCGAAGGGGACGGCGCGGTCGCGATTGGCCTGCACGGCGTTGATCGCCTCATTGTCCCATTCGTTAAGCGTCCACTTGTTGATGCGGAACAGGTACTGGGTCTTGCCGGTGTAGTTGATCGCCAGTGCAGGGCCGGTCGCCTCATGGCGGGCGTTGAACATGAAGGCCGACGCGTAGATCCGCTCGAACTCGTGGGCGATGGGCGAGCCCTCGATCAGCTCGCGGTTGCCGGACGAGATGATGAAGTGGCGCAGGTCCAGCCCGAGCGCCGCGGCGCGCGTATTCTGCCGGGTGAACCAGGCTTCGACGCCGGGGAACAGGCGGATGGCGGCCCCCCGGGCCCGCCAGCTCTCCAGCGTCAGCTCCAGGCCCTTCTCGCGGGCCTTCTCCAGCATCAGGTGCATGTAGGCCAGGATTGCGTCGCCGCGCTGGGCCCGCGCGAGGAGCTGGGTTTCGCGCCAGAAGTCGGTGTGGTTCATCCCGAGCTCGTCCGGGATGAAGGCGTGCTCCTGCATGTTGCCGCGCGCCAGCGTGCCGTCGAAGTCGTAGGCGAAGACGGCGAGGGGACGGCTCATGCCGGTTCTCGTAGCAGTACCCGGAAAGCGCGATAAGGGTCGCGCAGGTCTCAAGCGAGGGGACGGGCGAACCTGGAAAAGGGTCGCGCAAGTCTCAAGCGAGAGGACGGGCGAACCTGGAAAAGGGTCGCCCCGGCCCCGCGACGGGAGGCGGGGGCCGGGGCGGACGGTGGCGGTTGTCGGGGAACAGGGCCGCCGCCGCTTTTGTGTCCGTGGTTTGTGGGAGATGCGCGGACCACGTAGCTACGGGCGGTCCCAACCCAGGGATGCAGGCCTTGACGCCTTGCGGCGCATTTTTCTCACTTTTGTCGCGACCGCTCGCGCAGGGTGTCCAGCACCAGCGCCAGGCCGGCCAAGACCAAGGGAATCAGGAAGAAGAACAGCCGGTAGCCCAGGAAGGCCGCGGCCAGGGCCGCGGGCTCGACACCACGCAGGAGGGTGGACAGAGAACCTTCGAAGACACCGACCCCGCCGGGCACGTGACTGATCAGTCCGGCGACGACTGATGGGGCGTAGATGCCCACGAAGGCGAGGTAGTCGACGGCGCCGGCCGGCAGGAGGATCCAGAAGATCGCAGCGGCGACGGCGTTGTCGATCGCGCCCAGGGACATCTGGGCCAGGGCCACCCTGACAGACGGCAATTTCACGCTGTGCCCGAAGCCCCGCAACGGGCGATGGACGAGCGCACAGAGGGCGATGTAGGCCCCGACCGCGGCGACCAAAAGGCCGCCTACCCCGTCGGCAACGGGGTTGGCGATACGGCTGGCGGCGGTGATCTCCTGGCTGCCGGCAGCCAGGAGGCAGACGCCAGCCAAGGTGGCGATCCCGACCGTGAACGAGAACCCCTGGAACAGGGTCGCCGCGGCGACCTGTCGGAAGGAGACGCCGCGGCGGCCGTACCAGCGGGCCCGGACGGCGCCGGAGACCAGGAGGTTCGCGCCCAAGCTGTGGGCCATGGCGCTGGCCACGAACGAGCCGGCCAGCGCCGTGCGGAGCCGAACCCGCGCGCCGGCCCAGCGCAGGCCCAGGTATTCGACGAATCCCATCAGGACGAAACTGCTCGCCGACAGGCTGAGCGCCAGCGCCACGGTTCCCCAGCCCCACGCGCGGATCGCCGCCGTCACCTGCGAGAGGCTGAGCGTGCGGAATTCCCGCCACAGGATGAAGGCTGCGGCGCCTAGAAGGATGAACGCCAGCAGATGCCACGCCAGGCCGCGGATCATCGGAAAGAACCGCGACCCCTGCGTCTGCGGCAGGACGGCGGCCAGTTCTTCCTCGACATCCTCGGGGTGGGACGCGGCGCGGTCGTTGGGGTCGAGGCTCAGCACCGGGTCTCGGCTCCGTCGGATCGTGCGCACATGGTTCAGGCCTGGAACCGAAGCGCAAGGCGAAGGTTTTCTTGGGGTTCGCGACGGATTTAAGGAGCTTCGACATGCGCCACGAAGAATGGCGAGACCTGGAGGCCGAGCGGCTGCGCCGACTTCGCGACCGAGACGGCGACCGCCCGCGCGACCGTGAAGACTTTGGGCAGGCGGATTACTCCGATCTATACGGCTACGACGCGCGCCACCGCACCGGCTATCGAGCCTATGACGATGGCCAGCCGCGCGAACGGCAGAGCTTCGTCGACGATCGTGAACCCCGCCGACCGCGCCGCGATGGGCCCTCGGATCGCGTCCTGTGGGCGGTTATCAGCGAGCGGCTGGAAGACGAGCGCCGCCTCGACCTGCGAGATGTCGAGGTGATCGTGCAGGACCAGGAAGTGACACTCAACGGCACGGTGCGGCACAAGCATGACAAGCGCCGGATCGAGGACGTCGCGGACATCGAGGGCGTTCGCCACGTGCAGAACAACCTGCGGGTTCGGGAAGGCAGCCGCTGGACGCTGTTCTAAGGGCGCATCCGGCGATGCGAATCGCCTATTCGGCATGGCGCCACGCACGCGACATCCCATGTGTGGCGTACGCCGGCATCGACGCGGCGGCGCGGGGGGCCTGGTGGTTGTGAACATATGAGCAAACCGGTTGTCGTCTCGATCCCGCACGAACTCGGCCGCGCGGAGGCTCGCCGGCGTATCGATGAAGGGGTGGAGCGACTGACGGGGCAGATCGGCGCGGTAGGCGAGGTCAAGCGTGCCTGGTCCGGCGACACCCTGGCCTTCTCCCTAGTGGCGATCGGCCAGACCGTCACGGGGACGATCGCTGTGGACGAGCGTGAGGTGCGCCTGGAGGTCCTGCTGCCGGGGATCTTCGCCATGGTCGCCAACAAGCTGAAGGGCCGGCTGCGCGACGAAGGCCAGCAGTTGCTGCTGCCGGGCGCGAAGCGGCGCTGAAAAGCCTACGGCCAAGGCAACTCTTGTCGCTCTGGCGGGTTTTCATGAGCCGACGCGATCGGAGATTTCCATGACCCACAAGCAGACGGAACAAGAGGCCAAGCGGGCCTTCACCCACGGCGCTAGCGCCTCCACGGCCGGGCTCGCCTCGGATCCGGGCGGCACCGTCGAGGAGCAACGCGCCTTCGACGCCCCGGCGACTCGGCGGGTCACGCCGACGCCCGACGGCGAGAAGCACGACCACCTGGCCAAGCGTGAGGAAACGGCCGAGGACCGGCAGGAAGCCCTGCTGGACGAGGCGCTCGAGGAAACCTTCCCGGGGTCCGACCCCATCAGCCCGAAGCACATCACCTGATCGGCGGCGCTACTTCAGCGCTTCATAGGCCTCCTGGGCCACGATCCATTCCAACTCGGCGGCGTCCAGGGCAACCTGGGCGTCGTTGCGTTTGCGGCCGAGATCGGCGGCCTTGGCGGCGTCGCCAAACGTAGCCGGATCCGCCAGTGCGCGGTCCAGCTCGGCCACGATCTTCGTTGCCCGGGCCAGCGCGGCCTCGGCAGTTTCCGCGCGACGCCGGGCGGTCCCGGTCGGGACCTTCGGCTTCGCTACGGGCGCAGGCGGGGGAGGCGGCGGCGCTTCCGGCTCCGGCTTCACCTGCGTCGGGCTGCGCGCCGCCTGTCGGGCGCGGTCCAGCACGAAGGCGGCGTAGTCCTCGATGTCCCCGTCGAACGGTGCGATCGTTCCGTCCGCCGCCAACCACAGCCGGTCGGCCACCAACTCCATCAGCGACCGGTCGTGGGTGATCAGGATCACCGCGCCCTCGTAGTCGTTGAGCGCGTCCAGGAGGGCCCGACGACTATCGATATCCAGGTGGTTGGTCGGCTCGTCGAGGATCAGGAGGTGCGGCGCCTCCATGGCCACCAGATTGAGCAGCAGCCGGGCCCGCTCCCCACCCGACAGATTGGCCACGGTGGTGTCGACCTTGTCGAAGCCCAGGCCGAACTGCGCGAGGCGCGAGCGCCGCTTGGCCTCGCTGTCCTCGGGCATGATCCGCCGGATAATCTCCAGCGGCGTGTCGGTGGGATCCATCGCCTCGATCTGGTGCTGGTGGAACCAGCCGACCTTGAGGCGGGGGGAGCGGTGCAGCTTGCCCTTCTCGACGTTCAGCGCGCCGGCGACCAGCTTGGCGAACGTCGACTTGCCGGCGCCATTCACCCCCAGCAGTCCGATGCGGTCGTCGATGTCCAGGCGCAGGTCCAGATGCTTCAAGATCGGAGGGCCGCCGTAGCCGACGGACGCGCCCTCCAGGCGCAGCAGCGGCGGCGCCAGCGGGCGCTCGGGCGATGGCAGCACGAACGGCGTCACCCGCTCCTCGATGATCGCGGAGACCGGCGGCAGCTTGGCGATCATCTTCAGGCGCGATTGGGCCTGGGTGGCCTTGGACGCCTTGGCGCGGAAGCGGTCGACGAAGGACTGCAGGTGGGCGCGCTGCAACTCGATCTTCACCCGGGTGGCTTCCTGCAGCCGCAGCTTCTCGCCCAGCATGCGTTCGAAGTCGTTGTAGCCGCCGGTGTAGAGCTCCAGCTTGCCGTCCTTCAGGTGCAGGATGTGGTCGACTGAGTTGTTCAGCAGCTCGCGGTCGTGGCTGATGACGATGGCGGTGTGCGGATATTTCTGCAGCCGCGCCTCCAGCCAGAGGGCGCCTTCCAGGTCGAGGTAGTTGGTGGGCTCGTCCAGCAGCAGCAGGTCCGGCTCGGCGAACAGGCTGGCGGCCAGGGCCACGCGCATGCGCCAGCCGCCGGAGAACTCTGACATCGGCCGGGCCAGGTCGGCCTGGGTGAAGCCGAGGCCGGCCAGGATCTCGGCGGCGCGGGACGGCGCGCGGTCGGCGTCGATATCGATCAGGCGGGCGTAGATGTCGCCCAGCTCCTCCGGCGGAGCGGTCTCCAGCCGGCCGAGCAGGCTGTGTCGCTCCTCGTCCGCCTCCAGGACCGTATCCAGCAGGGAGACGGGGGTCGCCGGATGCTCCTGGTCCACGGACCCGATGCGCGCCTTCTTGGGCAGGCCGATATCCCCGCCGCCGGGGTGCATCTGGCCGAGGATCACCTTGAACAGCGTCGATTTGCCCACGCCGTTTCGGCCCACGAGGCCGACCTTGGCGTCCTTGGGCAGGGTGACCGAAGCGTGGTCGAAGAAGCGGCGTCCCCAGGCGTCGAGGACAAGGTCGTTGATCTGGAGCATGGGTGGCGGCGGGCTCTAGCAGAGGATTTGCGCCGCGTCATGGCCCCACACCGACTTGCACCGCGCCGCTGGATGACGATATAGACGCCGCCACCGCGCGAAGGCGCTTCGCGCACCTCCCCCTTTGTCCGACAGCCCCTCGGAGCCCATGACCGAACGCACCTTCTCGATTATCAAGCCGGACGCCACGCGTCGCAACCTGACCGGCAAGGTCAATGCGGTGATCGAGGACGCCGGCCTGCGGATCGTGGCCCAGCGCCGGATTCGGATGACCGAGGCCCAGGCCAAGAAGTTCTACGAGGTCCACGCCGCGCGCCCGTTCTACGGCGAACTCGTGGAGTTCATGATGTCGGCGCCGGTCGTCGTGCAGGTGCTGGAAGGCGACAATGCCGTGGCCCGGTACCGCGAGGTGATGGGCGCCACGAACCCGGCCGACGCCGCCCCCGGCACCATTCGCGCCCTCTACGCCGAGAGCGTCGGGGAAAACTCGGTGCACGGCTCCGACAGCACTGACAACGCCAAGCTCGAGATCGCCCAGTTCTTCACCGAGGCCGACATCGTCGGCTAGTTGGCTGACACATGATGGCAACGGAGTTCCGCTAGCGGGGTTTTTCCCGCATCCACCGAACCAAAGACGCAAGTGAGCATGAGAGAAAGCAAGGTCCTCCCCGGCTTCTCCGAGCGCCTCGCCGCACAGGCCGAAGCCCGGAAAGCCCTCCTCGAAAAATTCAAACCTAAGCCGACCGTCACCGCAGAAGTGTTCGAGACCCGCGAGCAGCGGAAGGCGCGTGAGATCGAAGAAGTCCGCGCCAAGCGGGCGGCCGATAAGGAAGCCGTCCGCCTCGCCAAGGAGAAGGCCGAGGAAGAGCGCCGGCTGGCCGCCGAGAACGACGAGGAGCTGATGCTCCAGTTGAAGCGCGAGGACCGCAAGGCTCGCAAGGCCGCCGAAAAGGCCGCCGCCCGCGCAAAGCGCGAGATGAACGCCCAGATGCGACGGACCGGCTAGGGGTTCCCGGTGACGCGGCGGCTGAGGTCGCCGTAGTAGCCTTGGATGAGGAGCTCCACGCTCTCACCGCGCTCCTCGGCCTCGAACGCCAGGTCCTTGGCCATCTGCACTGCCGCCGAACGCGAGAGCTGCCCCGCGACCGGCTGGCCATCGCTGAAGACGGTCCAGTCACCATCCTTCAGCGTCACCGCGTATTGAACCATGCGCATAACCCTGTTCCCTGGCTCGTGAGCGCGTGATCCGACCGAGGGTTCCCGCTTGTCGCTCAGAGTTCCACAGGTTGGCCATGGGGTGTGCGCAAGTACGCCTCCTTCCACGCATCCCTGCGTGCAATGAGCTCGCTGGGCGCTGCCAGGTTGCGCGAGGCCACCAGCCGCTCCAGGGCCGCGACCCAGTGCTCGTAGTAGCGTCCGCCGTCGTCGCCCGCGTCGTCTGCCAGCTCCGCCGAAAGGGCCTCCGCCCACTCCGTCCAGGTGAACGCGCCATCCTCATGGAGCTTCAACGTCAAGGCGAAGGCCTGCGCCTGCCAGGGCTCTGCGAACACCGGGCCCTCGGCGTCGCGAGGCAGGCGGGGAAGGGCGGCGAAATCAGGCGCGCTCAAGGTAGGGTTCCCAAAGGTCGAGGCTGACGCTGTCTCTGGCCGACGCGTCCGGTCCCCAGAGTTCGCGAGCGGCAAACCTCACCGTGTAGAGGTGCCGCGGGTCCTCGCCCAAGCCATGGGCGTTGCTGTCCGGCAGCACGTGGGCGCCGTGGCGGCGCTCCACGACCCCGACGTGGCCGCGGGCATAGCGGGGCAGACGAGTGTGGCCGGTCGGGTTGATCTGCCGCGCCCGCACCCGGTCGCCAGCCGCGAAGGCCGGCGCGGTTGCGACCTCGCGTACATAGGACGACGGCCGGGTCATGGCCGCGGTGACGTCGGCGGCGACGAGCCTCGGGGTCCCCTTGGGCGAGCCTGGCGCGGCTTTCCCGGCGGCGATCTCCGCCGCCGTCACCAGGCCCGACGTCAGCAGCAGCGCGCTGAGACTGGCGAACCACTTCTCGTAGTAGGTCCAGCGCAGGTAGTCGGGTCCTGGGATCAACTCCCGCTGATGCCGGCCCGCGTCGATGTTGCCCCGCGTCGGCGAGGCGATGGTCATGGCGTGGACGCGGCCCTCCCAGGCCTCGTGGAACACCGGCTCGCGCGGCTCCGGCGCCACCGGCCCCAGGCCGTGCATGCCCCCCATGTCGTGCACGCCGTTCACAGGAGGGTCGTCCCGATCATGCCGTCGCGGGTGACCATGGCGGCCAGTTCATCCTCGCCGAGCCCGTCCGTCCCCGCCGGCCGCTGAGGGATCACCAGGTATCGGACCTCGGCGGTGGAATCCCAAACGCGAACCTCCACGTCCGGCGGCAGCTCGGTTCCGAACTCGGCCAGCACGCCGCGCGGGTCGATCACCGCGCGGGAGCGGTAGGGGGGCGACTTGTACCAGACCGGCGGCAGGCCCAGGACCGGCCACGGGTAGCAGGAGCACAGGGTGCAGACGACCAGGTTGTGTACGTCCGGCCCGTTCTCCACGGCGATCATGTGCTCGCCCTGGCGGCCGGTGAAATCCAGCTCCGCAATCGCCGCCGTGGCGTCCTCGCGCAGGCGGGCGAGGTAGGCCGGATCGGTCCAGGCCTTCGCCACCACACGAGCGCCGTTGCGCGGGCCGACCTTGGTCTCGAAGTGGTCGACGATGGCGTCCAGCGCGGCCGGGTCCACCAGCCCCTTGTCCACCAGGACTGACTCCAGCGCCTTGACGCGCAGCGCCATGTCGGAGGGCGGATCCTGGCCGTGGTCGTGCCCATGGTCGTGACCGTGGTCGTGGTCGTGGTGATCGTGCGCCATGGCTCCGATGTAAAGCCAAGCAGGCGCGCCGTTAAGACCGTGCGTGACGCCGAACGGGACGGCTGGCATGCTTCCCGGAAAGGAGGCCGCCATGGTCGGGCCGCACCTGATCTATTTCTCAGACCCGATGTGCTCCTGGTGCTACGGCTTCTCGCCGGTCATCGAGGCGGTGCGGCGGGCCTACGGCGACGCCCTGCCGATCCGGGTGGTGATGGGCGGGCTGCGGCCGGGGACCGAGCATCCGATGACGCCGCAGGCGGCCCGCGAGATCGCCGGCCACTGGAGCCATGTGCACGAGGCCTCGGGCCTGCCGTTCGACCCGTCGCTGGTGCAGCGGGAGGAGGGGTTCGTCTACGACACCGACCCCGCGGCGCGCGCGGTGGTGGTGGTCCGCCGTGAGGGCGAGGACTTGGCGGTCCGCTATCTGGCCGCCGCCCAGCGCGCCTTCTACGCAGAGGCCCGCGACGTCACCTCCGGCGAGGTGCTGGCCGACCTGGCCGCCGACTTCGGCCTCGAGCGCGAGCGCTTCCTGGCCGACTGGGCCGACGAGGTGGCTCGCGAGGAGACCTGGCGCGACTACGCCACTTCTCAGCGCGCCGGTGTCACCGGCTTCCCGACGCTGGTGGCCGGGCCCAACGAGCAAGGGGTCTACGGCGTCGTCACCCGCGGCTACGCGCCGCCCGAGCAGGTGCTGGCGGTGCTCAAGGACTGGATCTCGCGGATCGCGGCCTAACGCATTCGCGGCGGCGGGCTCTTCCCCAGCTCCATGATCAGCTTGGTGAGCAGGTAGAGCCTGGGCGTGAGGCTCTTCAGGTCCAGGTATTCCTTCTCCGAGTGGAACCCGCCGCCGACGGGCCCGAGGCCGTCCAGCGCCGGCACGCCGGCGGCGGCGGCAAGCGCCGATTCCGAGGCCCCGCCGTTGCCGCCTCGGCCGAGCTTCAGGCCGATCCCGGCATAGATGGCCTCGGCGCGGTCCGCCAAGGCGTCGGTGGCCGTATTGCTTGGCAGGGGCGGGAAGGAGGGCTGGCGGCGGACGGTGACGGTGGTGTCCGGGACCGCGGTGATCTTCGCGCTTGCCTCCAGGGCCCCGACCACCTTCTCCACATCCGCCTGGTCGCGGACCCGCAGGGTGAACGTGGCGGTCGCGTCTTCCGGGATGATGTTGTGCCGTGTTCCCGCGTTCATCAGGGTGAGGTTCAGGGTCATGCCGTCGCCGGTCCTGGGGAAGGCCTCTGTGGCCTTCAACTGGTGGATCAATTCCTCGGCGGCGTTGCGGCCGTCCTGCGGCGCGACGCCCGCATGCGCCGCCCGGCCCTTCACGGCGATGTGCAGGATCGTCGAGCCCTTGCGCCAGACGGTGAGCTTGTCGGGCGCATCGCCGGGCTCCAGGTTCAGCTCGACGTCCGCCTCGCGCACGAGCCGATCGATCAGGGCGCGCGAGCCCGGCGAACCCACCTCCTCGGAAGTGTCGATCAGGTAGGTGATCTGCTTGAAGTCCCTGAAGCGCAGGTCGTGCAGGATCTGGAGCGCGTAGAGCCCCTCCACTACGCCGCCTTTCTCGTCGGCGACCCCCGGACCGGTGGCGCGATCGCCCGCGAACTTGAATGGCCAGCGCGCGGCCGTGCCGGGTGCGAACACCGTGTCGAGGTGGGCGATCATCAGGATGCGGCCCTTGCCGGTCCCGCTGAGCGTGGCGACGATGTTCTCCGGCAGGTTGTCGGCCTCGGCCTTTACCGTCTCAACCTTCATGCCGATGACCTTCAGACGCGGGATCAGCACCGCTGCGACCTTACGACCCCCCTCGACGTCGCCGGTGCCGGAATCGATGTTGACCACCTCCTCGAGCAGCTTCAGCTGCCCGGGCCGCGCGGCTTCGGCCGCCGCCCAGACCTTGGCGTCCCGGGCTGGCTTGCCTGCGGCCAGCGCCGGCCCGGCCGTCGCCAGCGCCAGTCCCGCCAGCCCCATCGCCACCGTCCGCATCACGCCGCTCCCATCAATACGGGCGCACTTTGACCAGACCGCCGCGGCGGTGTCACGGCGTCGGCTCCTTGCTTATGGGGGCGCGGCACGCGATATCGGGGAGGAGCGCGGGCCGCGTCGTCCGCCGACCTATCCAAGAAGGACTGCCCCTATGCGTGACCCCGTCACCACCGCCCTGGGCCTCGTGCCGATGGTTGTCGAACAAACCAGCCGGGGTGAGCGCGCCTATGACATCTTCTCCCGCCTCTTGAAGGACCGGATCATCTTCCTGGCCGGGCCGGTCGAGGACGGCATGGCCGCCCTGATCTGCGCCCAGCTGCTGCACCTGGAGGCTGAGAACCCCAAGAAAGAGATCCAGATGTACATCAACTCCCCCGGCGGGATTGTGACGTCTGGCCTCGCGATCTACGACACCATGCAGTACATCAAG